>NZ_JAHKRK010000004.1 GCF_019396355.1 Pseudonocardia nigra | reverse complement strand
GCAAAGGCGGTGATCACACCCTCGCCGCGCTCAAGTCCATCCGTGCGGCACGCCCGGACGGCGCACCGATCTACGTGATCATGGACAACCTGTCGGCGAACAAGACCCCCGCGATCAGAGCGTGGGCAGCCCGCAACAAGGTCGAGCTGTGTTTCACCCCGACCTCCGCGTCGTGGGCCAACCCGATCGAGGCCCAGTTCGGGCCGCTGCGCACCTTCGTGATGGGCGCCTCGAACCACCCCAACCACACCGTGCTGGCCCGCCGGCTGCAGGACTACCTGCGCTGGCGCAACGCCAACGCACGACACCCCGACGTCCTCGCCGCCCAACGCCGCGAACGCGCCCGCGTCCGCAGCGAACGTCAACAACGCTGGGGCCGACCCCGCACCACCGCAGCATGACCACAACCGGCGAACGTATGTGGTCACCGCACTAGACGGCCTTGAAGAAGCCGGCGTCGACCGCGAAGTCGGCGCCGGTGGTGCTGGCCGAGCGGGGCGAGACCGGCAGCGCGATCACGTCGGCGACCTCCTGCGGGTCGACGAGGCGGCCGGTGGTCAGCTTCATCATCTCCGGGGCCACCGTGTCCATCACGGTGTCGCGGTCGGTCCCGGCCGCGCCGGCGATGATGTCGGCGGCACCGCCCTCCTCGGTCCACCACGCCGTGCGCACCGGGCCGGGGGACACGGTGTTCACCCGGATGCCCTGCGGGCCGAACTCCTCGGACAGGGCCAGGGTGAGCGTGTTCACGCCGGCCTTGGCCGCCGAGTAGTCCACGTTCATCGGCCCCGGCTGGCGAGCGTTGCCGCTGGAGACGTTGACGATCGCGCCGCCGCCCCGCTCGAGCATCGCCGGGATGGCGGCGCGCACCGCGCGGACCACCGAGAACAGGTTGAACTCGAACATCAGCTGCCAGTCGGCGTCGCCGGGGGTGAGGAAGCCGAACTGCGGCAGCCGCACCCCCGGCGGGGGCCCGCCTGCGTTGTTCACGAGGATGTCGAGGCCGCCGAACTCCCGCACCGCGGTGGCGATCAGCTGTGCGGGGCCGTCCGGCTCGGTGAGGTCGACGGGGACGTGCACGAGGTCGGCGCCCGCGAGCGCGTCGAGCTCGGGGCCGGGCTTGCGGGAGGCGGCGACGACGCGGGCGCCCTCGCCGAGGAGCGTGCGGGTGACGGCCAGGCCGATGCCCTTCGAGGCTCCGGTGACGACCGCGACCTTGTTCTGCAGTTCGAGATCCATGCCCTGATCCTCTGCGGAACCGCGGCCCGGATCCGGCGGTGATCGGACGCGGCGATCAGCCGACCGCGGACCCGGCGACGGCGTCCGGGCCGAGGTAGTGCTCCAGGTCCTCCTCGGTCTGCATCAGGTGGGCCTGCATCGCCTCGCGGGCGGCCTCCGGGTCGCCCGCAGCCACGGCGCGCAGGATGGCGGCGTGCCGGTCCAGGGCGTGGCTGCGGATCTCGGGCACCGACGACGTCTCCTGCCGCAGCGTCCGGAGCACGGAGGCGAGTGGCTCGAACAGGGCGTCCAGGAAGACGTTGTCGGCGGCCTCGAACAGCAGCGCGTGGAACGCGAGGTCGGCCTCGGTCGCGGCGCTGACGTCCCCGCGGTCGTGGGCCTGCAGCATCTCCTCGTGCAGCGCGCCCAGCCGCTCGACGTGCGACTCCTGGCGCCGGATGGCGGCGAGCTCGACGATGGCCACCTCCACGGCGCGCCGCGCCTCGAGCAGCCGCCGGGGCAGGAGCAGGGCGTCGCTCTCGGCCCGGCTGCGGGCGAGCAGCAGCCTGCCGTCCAGCGGGGACCACCGGCTCGCCGGGTTCACCACGCTGGACCGCCCCTGCTGCACGTGGATCACGCGGGTGGAGACGAGCGACCGTATGGCCTCGCGCACGGTGAGCCTGCTCACCCCGAACCGCGTGGCCAGCTCGGACTCGCTGGGCAGCGCACCGCCGATCGGGAAGGTCCCGTCGAGGATGAGCTGCAGCAGTTGCTGCGCCACGACATCGGCTCGCCCTTGACGCATCCGTCCAGCCTAGCGATCCAGGATCTCGGGCACCCGGCAGTGCTCCCGGGAAGTGGCTAGACCGGTCGTCATATTTCGGTACCGTCGCCTCCGTGCCCCGATCCGACAGCCGCCGCCGGATGCTCGACGCGGCCGGCGAGCTCTTCCGTACCCGCGGCTACCACGCCACCGGCCTCAACCAGATCGTCGAGGCCGGCAAGGCACCGAAGGGGTCGCTCTACTTCCACTTCCCCGGAGGAAAGGAGCAGCTGGCGGCCGAGGCGATGCGCGAGGCCGCCGCCCGGGTGCAGGAGCGGCTGACGGAGGCGGTTGCCGACGCACCGGACGCCGAGACGGCGATCGGCGCTGTGGTCGACGCATTGGCGGCGGAGCTGGTCGCCACCGACTTCCGGGCGGGCTGCCCGCTGGCGACGGTCGCGCTCGACGCGGCGGCGCAGAGCGAAACCATCGCGGTCGCCTGCCGTGCGGGCTATGCGTCCTGGCGTGCGGCGGTGGCGGCGCTGCTGGCCCGCGGTGGCGTGCCCGCGGAGCGCGCCGCCGAGCTCGCCACCGTGGTACTGGCCGCGATCGAAGGCGCGCTGCTGCTCGCCCGCACGGATCGGGACGACGCGCCCCTGCGCACCGTCCGCGATCACCTGACCGCGCTCGTCACGAGGGAGATCACCTGATGCGCGTCCACCACCTCGACTGCGGGACCATGCGACCGCGAGGTGGCTTCCTGATCGACGGCCGGCCGGGGATCCGCCGGCGTGCCGAGATGGTGTGCCACTGCCTGCTGCTGGAGACCTCGGCAGGCCTGGTCCTCGTCGAGACCGGGATGGGCAGTCCCGCGGGGCGGCGGCCGGACGAGTGGCTCGGGCGCAGGTTCGTGCGGCTGACGAGCCCGGTGCTCACCGAGGAGGAGACCGCGGTGCAGCAGGTGCGGCGGCTGGGGTTCGATCCCCGGGACGTCCGGCACGTGGTGCTGACCCACCTGGACCTCGACCACGTCGGCGGCCTGGTCGACTTCCCGGAGGCCACGGTGCACGTGTACGCCACCGAGCTGCGGGCGCTGCGGTCGCCGCGGGACCGCGCCGAGCGCAACCGCTACCGCGGTGTGCAGTTCGCGCATGGTCCGCGCTGGCGCCCCTACGAGGTGGGCGGCGAGCCGTGGTTCGGCTTCGCCGCCGTGCGGGAGCTCGCCGGGCTGCCCGCGGAGATCCTGCTCGTCCCGCTGGCCGGGCACACGAGGGGCCACGCCGGCGTGGCCGTCGACACCGGGCGCGGATGGCTGCTGCACGCCGGGGACGCGTACTTCTTCCACGGGCAGATGGACCCGGCGGGACCGCGTCGCCCGCCGGGCATCGCCGCCTTCGAGGCTCTGGTACAGACCGAACGGCGCGCCCGCCTGGACAACCAACCGGCACCGGTTGCGCACGCTCGTGCACGACCACGGGACGCAGGTCACGGTGTTCTCGGCCCACGATGCCGTCGAGTACCGCAGGCTGAGCAGCGGTGCGGGCCTGCCGGGGTGACGCCTCACCGCGCGGCGGCCGCAGCCCGCTCCTGCTGCATCCGGAGCATCCCGACGAACGCGAGCACGGCGGTGGCCGCGCCCATCGCCACCCGCACCCAATGGCCGGCCTGGAACTCGGCGGCGACCTGCTGCAGGTAGGCGGCGGCGTGCACGGCGGGCCCCTCGATGAACATGATCGTGTTCCGGGGCCAGAACCAGACGGCGGAGAACAGGAACTCGCCGACCAGCAGCGTGAGCGAAGCACCGGCCGTCCAGAGCCGCACCGCGGGCGCCCGCAGCGTCAGCGCGACGGCGGCGACCGCCGTGACCACGGTGGCCATCCCGAGCGGAGGTAGCACGTCGCTCGGGGCCGTCACCGCCATGAACTCGAGCGAGTCGACCAGCGACCGCGGCACGTCGGCGAAGATGTTCGGGTAGAGCAGCAGCGTCTCCACCACGAGCGCGCCGAACGCGAACGTCGCCACCCAGGCGAAGGCGACCGTGACCACTACGGCGGGGACGGGCCCACTCATCGCTCCCCCTCGCTGGCGCTCGGGCGGCGCTTCGCGCGGGCGCTGTGTTGATGATTCGCTCGCTGACGCTCGCTCATCGCTCGCCCTCGCTGGCGCTCGGGCGGCGCTTCGCGCGGGCGCTGTGTTGATGATTCGCTCGCTGACGCTCGCTCATCGCAGCTCCCGGTCGTCGCGGCGGTCCTGGCGCTGGACGACGACGCCCGCCAGCACGCCGCCCGCCACGCCGAGCACGATCGGCAGGTACGGCAGGCCGATCGGCCGGTCGAACATCAACAACCCGACGATGCCGATCAGCTCGCTCAGCGCGAACCCGGTCAGGGCGCCGCCGACGATGCCGATCAGCACGGCTCCGAGCATCTTCACGAGTCCTCCTCGAGGTCGGGAACGGGAACGGGACCGACGCTAGGAAGGTCGGCGGCGCGGGGCGTCGGTCGCGGCGCTCGTCCTCGCTGCGCGCCCTGACGTAGCGCGCCGCCGGGGCGTACGTCCGGTGTCGACAATCGCCGCGATGGGGCTGAGCTGCGCCGACGCCGCCTCTAGGCTCCGCGTCGTGGATCAGTCGTACCGCTCCCGGGCGCTCGCCGTGGACCTGGGTCTCGGGCTGCTCGTCGTGGTGGTCGTGGGCGTCGCCGTCGCCGCCGATCTCGAGGACCGCCGGCCGGGCCCGTCGGCGTACCTGCTCGTGCTGGGCTTCGGTGCGCTGATGCTCGTGCGCAGGCGGCGGCCCGTGGTCACGCTGCTCGCCACGGCCGCCCTGCTGATCGGGTACTACGCGCTCGGGCACCCGGCCATCGGGTTGGCCGTGCCGGTGGCGGCGGCCCTGTACTCGGCGGCCGAGCACGGGCGGGCGTGCTGGGCCGTGGGCACCGCCGCGGCGCTGCTCACCGTCTCCGTCGTGTTCCGGGTCCGCGAGGGCGACGACCTGGCGCTCCTGTTCGGCTACGAGCTCGCGTCCAGCGCCGGGCTGATGGCCGCCGTGATCGCGCTCGGCGACGGCGTGCGGTCCCGTCGCGGCTGGCGGGCCGAGCTGCGCAGGCAGGCCGCTGCGGCGGCGGCAGAACGGGAGCGGGAGGCGAGCCGCCGGGTGGAGCAGGAACGGCTGCGGATCGCCAGGGAGCTGCACGACGTGCTGGCCCACACGCTGTCGGTCGTCACGCTGCACACCGACGTCGCGCGCGAGGCGCTGGAGGACGACGGGCCCGACCTCCCGGCGGCCCGGCACGCGCTCGCGGCCGTCCGCACGGCGGCGGGCGGGGCGTCGCGCGAGCTGCGCACCACCGTCACGCTGCTGCGCGCACCGGGGGACGGCGACGACGGGCCGGTGCCGGGGCTCGACCAGCTCGACCGGCTGGTGCAGGCCGCCGTCGACGGCGGGGTGCGGGTGCGGGTGGACAGCGACGCCGTGCCGGCCGACCTGCCGGCAGTCGCCGACGCCACGGCGTTCCGGATCGTGCAGGAGTCGCTGACCAACGTCGTGCGCCACACCCGCGCGCGCACCGCCACCGTCGCGGTGCACCAGGACGCCGACGCGCTGACCGTCCGGGTCGACGACGACGGGCGCGGCCGCCCCGGAGTTCGGCCCGCCGAGGGGTACGGGCTCGCCGGGATGCGGGAGCGCGCCGTGCTGCTCGGCGGCAGCCTGGAGGCGGGCCCGGGAGACCGGGGATGGGTCGTCGAGGCGGTCCTGCCGCTCGGGGGCCAGGAGTGATCCGGGTGACGCTGGTGGACGACCAGCACCTCGTCCGCGCCGGCCTGCGGGCCCTGCTCGAACGCGCCGACGACATCACCGTGGTCGGCGAGGCGGGCGACGGCGCGGCGGGGTTCGCGGTCGTCGCCAGGGAACGCCCAGACGCGTGCTGATGGACATCCGGATGCCCGGCACCGACGGGCTCGCCGCCACCCGCCGGATCGTCGGCGACCCGCGGCTGGCCGGCGTGCACGTCGTCGTGCTGACGACCTTCGACACCGACGACCACATCGCCGAGGCGATCCGCTCCGATGCCGCCGGGTTCCTGCTCAAGGACACCCCGCCCGACGAGCTGCGCCGGGCCATGCGCCTCGTCGCGGGCGGCGACGCGCTGCTGTCGCCGTCGGTGACCCGGCGCGTGATGGAGAGCGCGGCCGCGGGCCACCGGATGCTGTCCACCGAGCGGCTGGCCGACCTCACCGCCCGCGAGCGGGAGGTGCTCACCGAGGTCGGAGCGGGCCGTTCGAACGACGAGATCGCCCGCCGCCTCTACATCAGCCCGGCCACCGCCCGCACCCATGTGAGCAGGCTGCTGGGCAAGCTCGGGGCACGGGACCGCTCGCAGCTGGTGGTGCTGGCCTACGAGACGGGGCTGGTGGTGCCGGGTTCGGCACCAGAGAGCTAGCGGGGCTCACCCCGCGCGAACGGCACTCTCGAGCAGACCTATCGCGCGAACGTGCCGCTCGCGCAGCCGAGTCGGGGCTTACACCAGCAGTGGTTCGTCACGACACTGCCGCCGCGACCACCCGTCCCGCCTGCCGCCCGGAGAACACGCAGCCGCCCAGGAACGTCCCCTCCAGCGACCGGTAGCCGTGCACGCCACCCCCGCCGAACCCGGCGACCTCGCCCGCCGCGTACAGCCCCGGCAACGGGGTGCCGTCGGCCTGCAGGACGCGGCAGGACAGGTCGGTCTGCAGCCCGCCGAGCGTCTTGCGGGTGAGGACGTGCAGGCGCACGGCGATGAGCGGCCCCGCCTTCGGGTCGAGGATCTTGTGCGGCGTCGCGACGCGCGAGAGCCGGTCGCCCCGGTAGCGCCGGGCGTTGTGGATCGCGGCGACCTGCAGGTCCTTGGTGAACGGGTTGTCCAGCTCGCGGTCGCGCGCGACGATCTGGCGCCGCAGGTCGGCCACGTCGATCGCCGGGTCGGGGACCAGCCGGTTCATGCCGGCCACGAGCTCGGCGAGCGTGTCGGCCACGACGAAGTCCTCGCCCTTGTTCTTGAACGCCTCCACCGGGGCCGGGGCGCCGGGCCGGATCCGCCCGAACGTCGCCCGGACGTCCTTCGCGGTCAGGTCCGGGTTCTGCTCCGACCCCGAGAGCGCGAACTCCTTCTCGATGATCTTCTGGGTGAGCACCAGCCAGGAGTGGTCGTAACCGGTGTCGGCGATCGCCTTCAGCGTGCCGAGCGTGTCGAAGCTGGGGAAGTTCGGCGCCGGGAACCGCCTGCCGCGGGCGTCGAACCACATCGACGAGGGTGCGGCCAGGATCCGGATGCCGTGCCGGGCCCAGATCGGGTCCCAGTTCTTGACGCCCTCCGTGTAGTGCCACATCCGGTCGCGGTTGACGAGCCGGCCGCCCGCCGCCTCGCTGATCGCGAGCATCCGGCCGTCGACGTGCTCGGGCACCCCGGAGATCATGTGCCTCGGGGCAGTGCCGAGCCGCGACGGCCAGTTGGCGCGGACGAGGTCGTGGTCGGACCCGATCCCGCCGGACGTGACGACCACGGCCTGGGCGTGCAGCGTGAACTCCGCGACCTCCGTGCGTGAGCTGGCCGTGCCGCGCTCCGCGGTGCTCGGCTCGAGCACGGCGCCACGGACGCCGTCGACGCGGGAGTCGGTGACCGTCAGGCCGTCCACCCGGTGCCGGAACCGCAGCTCGACGAGCCCGCGCCCGACCGCGTCGCGCACCCGCCGTTCGAACGGCGCGACCAGTCCCGGCCCCGTGCCCCAGGTGACGTGGAACCGTGGCACCGAGTTGCCGTGCCCGTCGGCGAGGTAGCCGCCGCGCTCGGCCCAGCCGACCACGGGGAACCAGCGCACGCCCATCCCGTGCAGCCACGCGCGCTTCTCGCCGGCGGCGAAGTCCAGGTAGGCGGTGGCCCATTGGCGGGCCCAGAAGTCCTCGCCCGCCGGGTCGTCCACGCCGCGGTCGAAGCCCGCGCTGCCGAGCCAGTCCTGCATCGCCAGGTCGTGGGAGTCGCGGATGCCCATCCGCCGCTGCTCGGGCGAGTCGACGAGGAACAGCCCGCCGAACGACCAGAAGGCCTGCCCGCCGAGGTTCGTCTCGGGTTCCTGGTCGAGCAGCAGCACCTGCTTGCCAGCGTCGGCCAGCTCGGCCGTCGCCACCAGGCCCGCGAGCCCGGCCCCCACCACGATGACATCGGCGTCCATCCGGCCACCCTGGTGCGGGCGGTGGGTGCGGTCAAGACACGATCACGACGCGGCCCGGTGATCGTCCTGCACGCGGAGCAGGGCCGCCGCGGCGGTGGCGTACCCGGCGAGCGCGGCCCGTTCCACGCGCGTGGCGTCGGTGGTGAGGCCGCGGACGCCGACGTCCTGCGCGGGCATGAGCGCGAGGAGGTGGGCCCCGTCCCGGGAGGGGTGCGCGGCGTCGTCGAGGACGGCGAGCACGGGCCCGTGCCGGTGGGTCTCCTGCGCCATCATCCCCAGGCCGGGAGCGAGCCGGTCCAACGCCCGCGCCCACCGCGCCGGCCCGGCCCCGGGGTCCGCGCGGCGCAGTTCGGGCGCTGCGCGGTTGACGAGAGCGAGCACGTGGGTGGCGCCCTCGCGCAGGGCCCGCAGCACCGGCAGCGGCTCGGTCACCGAACCGTCGATCCAGGTCCGCCCGTGCAGCTCCACGGGCGGCCCGGCGAGGAGCGGGATCGACGCCGTCGCGCGCAGGGCGAGCTTCCAGTCGGCACAGGACCGGGGCTCGAGCACGTGCGGCTGCAGGTCGTCCGCTGCCGTGGCGACCACCCGCAAGGGGATGGGCGAGTCGCGCAGCCGCTCCCACGGCAGCGGTTTTGCGACGGCGAGGATGTGGTCGAGCAGGTGGTCCAGCGACACCATCGGCCTGCCGGTGCCCAGCCGCCGCGGGTCGATGAACGCCCGACAGGTCATGTCCTCGACGAAGATGCGCGCCGAGCCGCGACCGTCCCCCAGCAGCAGCCCCGCGCCGACGTACGCGCCCGCCGAACTGCCGTAGACCACGTCGAAGCAGTCGGCGAGCCCGGCGTCCTGGAGCGCGTGGACCATGCCGCCCGAGTACGCCCCGCGCATGCCGCCGCCGCCCACGACCAGGGCGATCCGGTGCCCGTCGGCCCGACCGTCGCCGTCCCTCCTGCGCAGCAGCGCACGGAGGACCTCGTCGTCGCCGGGGAGCGCGGGAGCGGCGTCGGGTACGGGCTCCGGGAGTGCTGTCACGCCTCGATTCTCCCGGTCGGTGCGCAGTGCTCCCGACCACGGTCGGCCACGGCCCCGGGTGACCCGGTTCCGCACGGATCCGCCCTTCCCGTCCGGGCGACACCACCGGGATGTCGGGAACGAGCCGGACACTGCGTGGTCGCGAACGGCACGGAGGCGCGCCGGGAATTCGCTCGATCGAGTCTTGAATACCGTCGCACGGGGTTCACCCGCACTCACTCCGCGTACCCGAAGGTGGCAATTGACCCGGCAAATTCGGGCACCTACTGTTGATCACGCAAATTCGCCGGGAACGGAATCGGCGCATTTTCCGGGAGTATCCGTCGGGGCCCTTCCGACTGGTCGCGGACGCCGTCGTCACGGATGAGAGGGCGCACGCCATGGGACAACTCGCCACATCGGTCCGGGCCGGTACGCGCGGACTGGTCGCCGCGGCGGTCGCGGCGGCGGTCGTGCTCCCGGCCACGGCGCACCCGGTCGACGCGACGCGTGCCGTCGCGGCCCAGCAGGCCGATCCGCTCGGCCCGTTGCACGTCAGCGAGAACGGCCGGTACTTCGTGCGGGAGAACGGCAGGCCGTTCTTCTGGCTGGCCGACACCGCGTGGAGCCTGTTCGTCAACCTGGACCGGGACGAGGTCGAGCGCTATCTCGACGCCCGGGCCGAGCAGGGGTTCAACGTGATCCAGGCCGTCGGGGTCTTCCCGCAGGCCGGGGGTCCGGGCCCCAACCCGTACGGGGACGACCCGCTCGACGGAGGGATGACGCCCGCCGTCACCGAGGGCGCCGATCCCGGCGACGACGAGCAGTACGACTTCTGGGACCACGTCGACTTCGTCGTCGACGCCGCCGCGCAGCGCGGGATGCGGATCGCGCTGCTGCCGGCGTGGGCCGACAAGCAGGCCGGCAGCCTCGTCACGACCAAGAACGCCAAGGAGTACGGCGAGTTCCTCGGGGAACGCTACGGCGACGACGTCGTGTGGGTGATGGGCGGCGACTCCCCGGCCGACGGGGTGGAGGACGTCTGGCGCGACCTCGCGGAGGGCGTGGCCGTCGGCGCGAACGGTTCCGTCGACTACACCGACCTGCTGATGACCTACCATCCGCGGGGCGACCAGACGTCGGCGACCTGGTTCCACGACGACGAATGGCTGTCGTTCAACATGCTCCAGGGCGGCCATTGCCGGCGCTGGAACAACCTGTTCGGACTCATCGACGGCAATTTCTCGGAGCGGCCGCCGAAGCCGTTCCTGGACGGTGAGTCCATCTACGAGGACCACCCCATCTGCTGGAAGCCCGAGGACGGCTTCTCCACGGACGAGGACGTGCGGCGCAACGCCTACTGGAGCGTGTTCGGCGGCGCGGCGGGCCACACGTACGGCCACCACGCGGTGTGGCAGTTCCTGGAGGAGGGGGCGCGTGCGCAGCTCGGGGCCCGCGGCAGCTGGACCGACGCCCTCGACTTCCCGGCAGGCGGGCAGATGCAGCACCTGCGGGCGTTGATGGAGTCCCGCCCGTACCTCACGCGCGTCCCGGACCAGGAGGTCCTCACCTCGGACGTCACGGATCTCGGCGCCGAGAGCATCCGCGCCACGCGCGACGAGGAGGGCTCCTACCTGATGGTCTACACGGCCGCCGGCCGCGAGTTCGACGTGGACACGAGCGTCCTGTCCGGCTCGGATCTGCGCGCATGGTGGTACGACCCGCGCACGGGCGAGGCGATCGACGCGGGCTCGGTGCCGCGGGAGGAGTCGGTGGAGTTCTTCCCACCCGAGACGGAGAAGGGCGACGACGGCCCGGACTGGGTGCTGGTCGTCGACGACGCAGCGCGCGGTTTCGCCCCGCCGGGCACGCCGTTCGCGCCGCAGGAGCCCGCCGCGCCGCAGGAGCCGCCCGCCCAGGGGGAGCCGACCGTGCCGGATGAGCCCGCGCCCTAGGGTCCTGCTCAGCCGAGAGGGACGCCGCCGGCCTCCAGTAGCGCGCTCACGAGTACGAGCAGCGCGAGCAGTGTGAGCACGACCGTCAGCGCCTCGACGACGGCGCGGTGGCCGGTGGCGCCGACCTGTCTCGGGCGCGCCGGCGCAGATGCCTCCGGCCGGTCGACAGGCGGGTCGGGTGGCAGCGCGCCGGCCGGAGTGGGGCGTGCGGTCATGTGTGGGATCACCGGTCCTGAGTGGGCCGCTGTGCGCGGCGGTCGTTCGGGAAGTCGCGCCGGCGCCGATGGGCGTTAGCAGAGCGGACCACACGTTCCCCCTGATGAGCGCGCCGGCACAAGATTCCGGTCCGGCGGATGGATACCGTGGCGGCATGGCGATGGGGCAGCTCGCGGTGATCGAGGACTGGCACGCGGCGGTCGGAGCGGGCGACGGCGCCCGCGCGGGCGCGCTCTTCAGTGATGACGTGGAGGTCGGCGGGCCGCGCGGGTCGGGGCACGGGCGGGCGTTCGTCGTCGACTGGGTGGGGCACGCGGGCATCCGGTTGGACCCGGTGCGGTGGTACTGCGGCCGCGACGGCGTGGTGGTGGAGCAGGACGCGCGTTGGACGGACCAGGCCACCGGAGAGCTCGGCGCACCGGTGCGGCTGGCCACGGCGTTCACCGTCGTCGACGGGCGGATCGCTCGCGTGCTGCGGTATTCCGACACGGGCGCCGCGCTCGCCGTGCTCGGTCTGGAGCGCAGCGACGAAGTGGCCCGACGGAAGGCTACTCCGGGGTAGGGTCGGCCGTGTGACGCAGCTCAAGGTGGACGCGGAGCCGGGCGAGGTCGGACTCGACGCCGGGCGACTGCAGCGGGTCGACTCTCATTTCCGTCGCTATGTCGACGACGGCAAGCTGGCCGGATGGACGATCGCCGTCGCACGGCGCGGCCGGGTGGTGCACGTGAGCCACCACGGGCTCGCCGACGTCGAGGCCGATCGCCCGGTGGCCGACGACACGCTGTGGCGCATCTACTCGATGACCAAGCCGATCACCTCGGTCGCGGCGCTGATGCTGTACGAGCGCGGGGCGCTGGAGCTCACCGACCCGGTGGCGCGCTACATCCCGGCGTTCGCCGACATGCGCGTCTACAAGGCGGGCTCGGCGGCCAACCCGGCCACCGTCTCGGCCACCGAGCCGGTGCGGGTCTGGCACCTGCTCACCCACACCGCCGGGCTCACCTACGGCTTCCACCACGCCCATCCCGTCGACGAGATCTACCGGGCGAAGGGCTTCGAGTTCGGGGTGCCGCGCGGGATGGACCTCGCCACGGCGTGCGAGCACTGGGCGCAGCTGCCGCTGGTGTTCCAGCCGGGGGCGGAGTGGAACTACTCCGTGGCCACCGACGTGCTGGGCCGTGTCGTCGAGGTCGCCTCGGGCCAGTCGCTCGACGCGTTCTTCGCCGAGCACGTGTTCGGCCCGCTGGGCATGGACGACACGGCGTTCTCGGTCACGCCCGACGACCTCGACCGGCTCGCCGCGCTGTACATGCCCAACCCGGCCGGCGGGCTGTTCCGCAACACCGCGATGGGCGAGGCGGTCACGCGCGAGCCCGTCTTCCTCTCCGGCGGTGGCGGCCTGGTCTCCACGGCCGCCGACTACCACGCCTTCACGCAGATGCTCGCCCGCCGCGGCGAGCTCGACGGTGCGCGGCTGCTCGGTCCGCGCACCGTCGCGTACATGACCCGCAACCACCTGCCCGGGGGCGCCGACCTGGAGACGTTCGGCCGGCCGATCTTCGCCGAGTCCACGTTCCGCGGTGTCGGGTTCGGGCTGGGCTTCTCGGTCGTCACCGACGCCGCGGCCGGCAAGGCGATCACCAACGAGGGCGAGTACGCCTGGGGTGGGCTCGCGAGCACGGCCTTCTACGTCGATCCCGCCGAGGACGTCACGGCGATGTTCTTCACGCAGCTGATGCCCTCGAGCACGTACCCGATCCGGCCCCAGCTGCGGGCGCTGGTCAGTCAGGCGATCATGGACTGATGTCGAACGCCCTTGCACTCACGATCCGGGTGGCGGTGGTGGCCGTCAGCCTCTGGGTGGCCACCCTGATCGTCCCCGGCATCGCCACCTCGACGGGCGACACGGGCACCCAGGTCGCCACGCTCGTCGTCGTGGCGATCGTCTTCGGTGTGGTGAACGCCGTGCTGAAGCCACTGATCAAGGTGGTCGGCTGCCCGTTCTACATCCTGACGCTGGGACTGATCGGGCTGGTCGTGAACGCGCTGCTGTTCCTGCTGGTCGGTGCCATCGCGTCCGGCATCGGGCTGCCGTTCACCGTCGATGGCTTCTGGGCGGCGTTCTTCGGCGCGATCGTGGTCGGGGTGGTGGGTTTCCTGCTGCACGTCGCCATCCCCGACCGCCTCGACCAGCGCTAGGCGTGCATACCCCCGGGGGACCGTGCACACCTCCCGCGGTGTGCACGGTCACCGTCCGGTGTGCACCGTCGGTCAGACGGGCCAGGTCTCGCAGCGGTACCCGGCGTCCCAGAACATCCACTCGTAGCGGGACGTCGTGGTGAAGTGCAGGCGCATCAGCCTGCGCTCGCCGTCGGAGAGGTCCTTGCCGATCCGGTCGGTGAGGTCGAGCACCGAGTCCACCACCGCCTGGAACTCCTCGCTGCCGTACATCGCGATCCAGCGGGCGTACAGGGGGTCGGGCGAGCTGCGGGCCAGCAGCTCGTCGCCGACCTTCGCGTAGATCCAGTAGCACGGCAGCACGGCGCCGACGGCCTCGGCGAACGAGCCGCCGAGCGCGGAGGCGAGCATGTAGCTGACGTACGCCTGGGTGGTGGGCGCCACCGGCTCCAGCGCGGCCTCCTCGGGCGAGGAACCCATCTCGCCCATCAGCGCGGCGTGCAGGTCGCGCTCGGCCGCGATCGCCCCCGCCGCGTGCTCGGCGAACATCACCGTGCCGTCCTCGTCGGGGGCCTTCGCCGCGCACACCGCCAACGCCTTCGCGTAGCCGCGCAGGTAGTGGGCGTCCTGGACGATGTAGTGCCGGAACGACTCGCGCGGCAGCGTGCCGTCGGCCAGCCCGGCGAGGAACGGGTGGGCGAGGATCGCCGCGTAGATGTCCTCGACGTCGGACCAGAGGACGTCGCGGGTGCGCGGGGTGGACTCGATCGGGTTCACCATGGCGGTCACGCTAGTCGTGGCCGCCGAGCGCAGGAACCGGTCCTGGGTACGGTCCCGTTTTTCCCGCATACCCAGCGGGAAGGCTGCGAGATGGTCCCCGTTCCGATGGACGATCACGAGAAGATGCGGTTGCGCCAGGCGGCGTACCGCGTCACGCGCCTGTACCCGGGCCCGGCGGGGGAGATCCTGGCGAGGGAGCTGATCGGCTGGGAGGACTTCGGCTACCGCCTCGGCGGCGGGCAGCCCGTCATGCGTCTGGTGGACCAGGTGCTGACGGCGCCCGACACGCACGCCGGCGCCGCCTGACCGCGCTCACGGCCGACCGTCGAACGTCACCGTGACGGTGGCGCCGTCGGTGGCGGGCATGCCGTCGGCGAGCCCGCCCGCCGTGCCGGCGAGCACCATCAGGGCGGCCAGCGTGATGAGGCTACCCACATGACCGATGACGTCCAGGGTGCGGCCGGTACGCGAGCGCGACCGGGCGGCGGTGGGCTGGTGGGGCACGGGCAAACGGACCACCTGCTTTCCGGCAGGGAGTGGTGGCGTGGGGGGAATCGCCCCCCGGCAACCTCCCGTTAACGCACCGCCGTCCCCCGACCGGGTGATCAGGTCATTGCAAACGTTCCCGCAGCTCGCGCTTGAGCACCTTCCCCGCGGCCGACACCGGGATCTCGTCCACGAGATGCAGCTCGCGCAGCCGCTTGTACGGCAGCACCTGCTCGTTGACCGCCGCCATCAGCGCCTCCCCGTCGGCCTGCGACAGGCCGGGCGCCACGACGAACGCGACCGGCAGCTCGCCCACCATCGGGTCCGGTCGCCCCACCACGGCGGCGCCGGCGACCCCCGGGCGGGCGAACAACAGCTCCTCCAGCTCACGCGGGTACACGTTGTAGCCCTTGTAGAGCAGCATGTCCTTCTTGCGGTCGACGATCGCGAGGTAACCGTCCTCGTCCAGCACCCCGACGTCGCCGGTCCGCAGCCAGCCGTCCACGAGTGCGGCCGCCGTCTCCTCCGGGCGGTCCTTGTAGCCGAGCATCACCTGCGGGCCACTGATGCACACCTCGCCCGCCTCCCCCGTGGGCAGCGGGGCGAGGTCGGTGCCCGCCGGGTCGACGATGCGCACCTCGGTGTCGTACACGGGCAGCCCGACGGTGCCGACCTTGCGCACCGCCGACCGCGCCGCAGGCCCGATGGTGGCGCCCATCGTCACCTCGGTGAGGCCGTAGCCCTCGGTGATGACGACGTCGTCGCCGAACCGGCGCTGCAGAGCCTGGATCAGCTCGACCGGCAGCGGGGCGGCTCCCGAGGAGATGCCGCGGACGGAGGACAGGTCGCGCGTGGCGAACTCCGGGTGCCGCACCAACGCGCCGAACAGCGGCGGCGCCCCGCCCATGCTCGTGACGCGGAACCGCTCGGCGTCCGCGAGGTAGGCGCCCGGGTCGAACCGCTCGTGCAGCACCGTGGTGCCGCCGCCCAGCACCGGGACGTTGAGGCCGCCGATCGTGCCCATGGCGTGGAACCACGGGGTGAGGTTGATCCCGACCCCGGTGCCCAGCCGGACCGGGTACTCCTCGGCCGGGGCGACCTGCTCGAGCACGACGCCGCCCGCGTCGTCGAGCGCGGGCAGCGATCCGGTGCCCCAGCAGGCGTACTGCAGGGAGTTGACCACCACGTTGCGGTGCGGCAGCCGCACGCCCTTGGAGCGGCCCGTGGTGCCGCCGGTGTAGGCCAGGTGCGCGAGGTCGCCGTACACGTCGATCGGCACGCCCGGGTCGACGGTGGGGGCGTCGGCGTGGAAGGCCTCGAAGTCCTGCGCGCCCGGCACGGCATCGAGCGGCGCCCGATGGTTCGGGTCGAGCGCCTGGTCGCGGTCGGTCAGCAGCACCAGCCGCACCGCGGTCTGCCGCTGCACGGCCGCGAGCGCGGGCGCAGCGGGCACCCAGCTCACCACTGCGACCGCCCCGCAGTCGGCCAGCTGCGCGGCCAGGTCGGCGGGCGGCAGCAGCGGGTTGGTGGGCGAGAACGTGGCCCCGGCCAGCAGGATCCCGTAGTAGGCGACGGCGTACTGCGGGCAGTTGGGAAGGTGGATCGCGACGACGTCGCCGCGCCCGATCCCGGCCCCGCCCAGCGCGTTGGCGAACGCGCACGCCCGCTCGTGCAGCTCGGTGAACGTCAGGTCGCGGCCCGTGAAGTGGACGGCGGTGCGGTCACCGAAGCGGCGGGCCGACCCGGCCAGCAGCGCGCCGACAGGGACCTCGGGGTAGTCGAGGGACGTGCGGGCGGGTTCGAGCGTCCCGGTCAACGGGCACCTCCGGTGTTGATGCCCGCTCCGCCTGCGCTGCGCGGGGTGGTGAAGGCAACGGGCAGGTGCTTGATCCCGTTGATGAACATCGACTTGAGTCGCTGCGGCGGGGCGGTGGCGTGGATGTCGGGGACCCGGGTGAGCAACTCGCGGAACATCACCGACATCTCGCGGCGCGCCAGATGCGCGCCGAGGCAGAAGTGCGGGCCCGCGCCGCCGAAGCCGACGTGCGGGTTGGGGGAGCGCCGCACGTCGAACACGTCGGGGTCGCGGAAGTGGGCAGGATCGCGGTTGGCGGCCCAGTAGAACAGCGCCACCTTGTCGCCCTCGCGCATCTGCTGCCCGCCGAGCACGGCGTCGGTGGCGAGCGTGCGGCGCATGAAGATCACCGGAGACGCCCAGCGGACGATCTCCTCCACCGCGGTGGGGGTGACCGCGTCGAGGTCGGCGAGCCACGCCGCACGCTGCTCGGGGTACTCGGTGAGCAGGTGCAGGCCCCAGCTGATGGCGTTGCGGGTGGTCTCGTTGCCCGCCACGACGAGCAGGATGAAGAAGCTCGCGAGCTCGTCCGGGGTGAGCCGCTCGCCGTCGATCTCGGCGTTGACCAGCGCCGAGGTGACGTCGTCGGTGGGGTTGTCGACCCGGTGCCTGCCGAGGTCGCGCATCAGCTCGGCCAGCTCGTTGCCGGCCTGCAGCAGCGCCATGACGATGTTGTCCGTGCCGGGCACGTACTCGGGGTCGGCGGCGCCGAGGATGATGTTGGAGCGGTCGAGGACGAACTCGTACTGGCTCTCCGGCACGCCCATCATGTCGCAGACGATCTTCAACGGGAGCCGCGCCGAGATGGACCTGACGGCGTCGCACTCGCCCGCGTCGATCACGTCGTCGACGATCGTGCGCGCGGTGCGCTCCACCTCCTCGGTGAGCAGGGCGAGCCGCTTCGGCGTGAACCCGCGCGAGACGATCCGGCGCAGCCGGGCATGCCTCGGATCATCCATGTTGATCATGGAGCCGTAGAACTCGAGGAACTCCGGCGGCATGTCCGGGATGTTCGTGGCCCCGCGGCCGGAGGTGAAGATCGCCGCGTTGCGGCTCGCCTCGGCGAGATCGTCGAGCCGGGTCAGGGCCCAGAAGCCGGCGCCACGGGGGAAGTAGCTCTGCTCCGGTTCCGGGAAGAACGGCACCGGTTCACGCTCTCGCAGGGCCGCGAACGCCGCCGCCCGCTCCGCGATGGGTGCGGTCCAGAACCGGTCGATGTCGGACACGTCGGGGCGCCCGGTCCAGGTACTGCTGCTTTCCGTACTCGTTCCCGCAGGCGTCATTGCCGAGCCTCCTCGGTGAGTGGGGCCGATCACCCCACCCTAGTTACCGGGGAGTACAGATCAAGGGTCCGAAACGGCGAGCTCGCGGTCGGGCGGGGAGAGCAGCCCGCGCGCGTACGCAACGCTCACCGCCTCGGTGCGGCTGCCCGCGCCGAGCTTGGCCATCACCCGGGACAGGTGCACGCTCACCGTCTTCTCGCTGATGAACAGCTCGGCGCCGACCTGCCGGTTGGTGCGACCGCTCGCCACCAGCGCCAGCACGGAGCGCTCGCGGGGCGTGAGCGGATCGAGGGTGGGCGGTTGCGGGCGTGGGGCCGCGGGCTCGGGCCGCAGCCGCACGCCGGCGCGCTCCGCCAACCCCAGCACGGCGTCGGCGAGCGGGCGGGCATCGAGCCGTTCGGCCGTGTCGAGGGCGGCACGCAGGTCGGGCTCGACGGCGGCGCGCGGGACGCCCGCCGCCAGATGCGCCTCCGCCCGGCGCAGCAGCCCGTACGCCTGCCGGTAACCGGCGGGACCCGTGGTGCCGCCGAGGTGGGCGGTCTCGTACCGGAAGGCCTCGAAGACCGCGGTCCACGCCTCCGGGGCAGGCGGTCCGGTGAGTCGGGTGAGCTCGGCGCGGGCCCGGGCGAGCCACGCCCGGCCCTCGGGGCCGAGACTGCCCGCGCGCGCCAGCCCGTGGGCGGCGGCGTACTCCGCGGCGGCGACGAGCTCCTGCCCCGCCGCCGTGGCCTCGTCGCGGGGCATCCGGCCGGTGGCGGCGAGGTCGGCGTGGGCGCCGACCCCCAGCGCGGCGAGCATGATCCCGCCGAGGTGCGGGGCGAGCCCGGCGTAGGGGCCGCTGTTGAGGCCGGTGAGTGCCTCCTGCGCGCACCGCAGCGCCTCGTCGGGCCTGCCCTGCCACAGCGCGGCCTCGGCGCCGGCCTCCCCGAGCAACATGATCACCTGGTCGTCGACGGGCCGCGACTCGCGCAGTTCCGTGAGCCGGCGCTCGGCGGCGGCGAACCGGCCCCACGCCACGGCAGGCAGCAGCCGCGCGGCCGCGAGCCGGGTGGCGACCGTGGCGGAGACCGACTCCCCGGCCAGCTCGGTGACCTCCTCCGCGGCCTGCCACTCGCCGCTCAGGAAGAGGGCGATCGCGTGCGCGACCCGCAGTTCCAGCCCGTAGCCGCTCCACGTCGTGCCCGTGGCGACCGCGCGGTCCGCGCCTGCCGCGAACTCCGCGGCGGCGTCGGCGAGCCTGCCCTCGTCGAGGAGCGAGATGCCGACGGCGTAGTAGGCCCGCAGCTCCACCCCGAGGTTCCCGGAACGGCGGGCCAGTGGCTTGGCCTCGTCGAGCCGTGCCCGGGCGCACTCCGGGTGGCCGCGGTACTCCTCGCACACCGCGAGCGTGACCAGCGCGTCGCCGGTGGCGCCGACCGCGCTCATGTCGTCGGGGGGCAGCGCGCGGGCCACCTGCAGCGCAGTCTCGGCCTGCGCCACGGCCTCGGTGAACTGGTCGAGCCGCACCAGCGTGCGGGCCAGCACCGAGTGGGCCCACGCGAGGTCCGCCGACGGAGCGCCGCCGTCGATCAGCTCCAGCGCTCGCCGGGCGACCGCCAGCGCCTCGTGGTCGCGGTCGCTGAGCTCCAGCAACCGCAGCGCGTAGCGGCGCCCGATCGCGGAGGTGAGCACGGGGTCGCCGCGCTCCTCCGCGAGCTCGAGCGCGCGGCGGCCCAGCGCGATGCCGCGGTCGGGGTCGCCCGTGGCGCTCGCGCCCCACGCCGCCCAGCGCGTGAGCGTGGCCTCCGGGACCCCGGCCACCGCCTCCGCGTCGGGCACCGCGGGCCACAGCTCGATGGCCCGCTCGGCGTGCAGCAGCATCTCCGCGGGCGCCTCGCGGTCGTTGGCCTCGTTGGCGGCGCGCACCGACGCCGACAGCGCGAGCGGGAGGTCGTGGCCGGCCATCGCGTGGTGGGAGAGCTCGGCGGCCGAGCCGGGCGTGCCGGCCGTGGCCTCCGCGGCCAGCAGGCCGGCGTAGGCGGCGTGCAGCCTGCTGCGCTCCCCGGGCAGCAGCTCGTGGTAGATCGCCTCGCGGAGCAGCGCGTGGCGGAAGACATAGGCGTCGTCGGTGCCGCCCGGCTCGCTGTCGGCCCCGACCAGCACGTGATGGGCCACGGCCTCGCGCAGGGCCTGTTCGAGCGCGTCGACATCCATCCCGGACACCGCGGCCAGCCGGTCGTGGCGCACCCGCCGCCCGGCCACGGACGCGATCCGCAGCAGCCGCTGCGTGGCGGGGGAGAGACCTTCGATCCGCGCCACCAGCACCTCGACGAGGCCGTGCGGCAGCCCGTGGGACGCAGCGGACACCAGCTCCTCGGCGAAGAACGCGTTGCCCTCGCTGCGCCGGGCGATGCCCTGCAGCATCGGCTCGGGCATGCTCCCGTCGGCGAGCAGGCGGACCAGTGCGAGCGCATCGGCGGGGTCGAGCGGGGCGAGCTCCACCCGCTCGGCCGCGGGCAGCCGCACCAGCTCCGACAGCACCGGCCGCAGCGGGTGGCGGCGGTGCAGGTCGTCGCTGCGGTAGGTGGCGAGGACCACGAGCCGCTGTCCGGTGAGCCGCGACAGCAGGAAGACGAGCAGGTCGCGGCTGGAGCGGTCGGCCCAGTGCAGGTCCTCCAGCACCACGAGCACGGGCGTGGTGGCGGTGAGGTCGTCGAGCACCGACAGGACCGCGTCGAACACCTGCAGCTGACCGAGGTCGCGGCCCTCGCCGCTCCGCTCGCCCCGCGGGAAGCCGCCCGGCAGCAGGTGGCCCGGGAGGAGGTGACCCAGCGCCACGTGCTCGGTGACCAGCTCGGGACGGGTGGCCGCCAGCGCGCCGACGATCTCGGTGAACGGCAGGTAGGGCAACGCCGCTTCGGCCGTGTCGAGGCAGCGTCCGACGAGCACCGTGAACCCGGCTCCCGCCGCCCGCTCGACCGCCTCGGCCACCAGCCGGGACTTGCCCACCCCGGCGTCCCCCGACATCAGAACGCCGGTGGGCCTGCCCGCTGCGGCGCGGTCGAGCGCGGCGCCGAGCGCCGACATCTCCCGCCGGCGCCCGACCAGTCCGATTCCCGCCCCGAGCCGTGCCACATCGGTCATCGTGACACGGCGTACCGACGATCCGCGTCGTTGTTGCGGGGTGCATCGTTCTGCTCCGGGCGAAGGCCCGGCGGGGACACGTGCTGCGACGGACCCGGCGGTTCCGCAGGCGGCGTCGCCCGCCGCGCCCGGCGGCGGGCGGCCTTCGCCAGCCGGGCGAGACGGAAGTTGTCCGCGTCGGCCATGAGGGCGAGGCGGTGGTGCTCGGCGGCGGTGACTCCGTGAACCAGATCGATGAACATGACACGAGATTCGTCCTGAGGCCGGCGTCCCGGCATCGGACGATCACGTCGCACTCCGGCCCCCGCCGCCGGGTACGGGGGTAAGGGGCCCGCGGCACCCCTTACCCCGGCCGGCTCACCGCACCCCGTCTCGGTCGACGCACCGCCTTTCGGTCGACGCACCGCCTTTCGGTCGATGCCCCCCTTCTCGGCCGGCGCACCCCGTCGACGGGGGGCGCGAGCGATGAAAGGGTGCGTGCGCGAGCGGGGCGCCTCAGGCGGGCGGCTCGAGGAGGCCGCGCTGGTAGGCCCGCACCAGCCGGCGCGGCACCATGTGCTTCCGGCCGGCGATCGTCACCGGCACCAGGTCGGGCGGCGTCGCCTTCCACTGCGCCCGCCTGCTGCGGGTGTTGGACCGGGACATGCGCCGCTTCGGGACGGCCATCAGTGCTCCTCCTCGTGGTGGCTGCGCCCCGCGGTCAGGTCGGCCGGGGTGTCGGGTGCGCAGGGGTCGGAATGCCAGAACCCGAACGGGTCCGGCAGCTCCCGCCAGGCGACCTCGCCCGCCGCCAGCTCGGCGTCGGTGAGCAGGGCGGCTTGTAGATCCGCCTCGATCGCGTCGGGGTCGGCGTCGTGGGTGAGCACCACCAGGTCCTGGGCGCGGTCGCCGAAGCGCGGGTCCCACGCCAGCGAGGCCAGCGCGCGGCGCTCCGGGGACGCCGACTCCCAGACGGCGTCGTCGGCGTCGGCGAGCCAGTCGCCCGCGTACCCGACCTGCAGGCCGCCGCCCGCCGACTCCACCCACAGCACGGCGTCGGGACGGGTGGCGAGCCAGATGCGGCCCACGGTGCGTACCACGCCGTCGAGCAGGGTGTCGATCGCGGTGTGGAACCGCTCCGGTGGAACGGGCGGCGCTCGGAGAACAGCAACACCCGCACCCCGCAGTCCGAGCCGAGCGGCGGCTGCCCGTGCAGCAGCGGCGCGTGGACGTCGGACGGCACGCCGCGGCGGGCGCCGGGGGGCAGGTCGGTGAGGAACACCCGGTCGTCGAGGTCGGCGAGCGGCACCCGCTGCGCCATGGGGGCGAGCCGGGCGAGGACGGCGTCGGTGCGGGCGAGCTGCCAGGCGTCGGTCGTTCCCGTGCGCACCATCAGGTCGGCGAACTCGGCCTGGCCGACCGCCACCTGAGCCACCGTCCGCTCGTCGTCGGGCAGGTCGGCGAGGCCGCGCTCGGGGAGCGTGTCGTCGCCGGTGGCGTCGTCCAACCAGGTGTGCGGGTCGACGCAGGTGATGACGCCGCACAGGTCGACGAGGTCGCCTGCAGGGACACCGTCGACGAGCACGTGCAGCAGCGCGAAGCAGACCTGCTCCGGCTCGAGCGCGGGGTCCAGGTGCAGCACGATCCGGCCCGATCCACCGGGGCCGGCGAGCGCGATCAGCTGCGGCAGGACGTCCTCGCGGAGCGTGCAGGACACGCAGCCGTGCGCGAGCTCCAGCACGCTCCGTTCGTCGCGGTCGCCGCGGCGGAGGCGGCGGTGCACGACGCCGGAGGCGACGTCGCGCAGGTCGTGGTGCAGCACGGCAACGTCCGGGTCGAGGGAGCGGATGCGGCCGATCACGGCCTCCGCCCCGGGCGTGGTCAGCCCGGTGAGCACGAGCAGCTCGGGTCGGGGCACGGGTTCCTCCTCCGGCGGGCGGGCATGTTCGGGCGTGCGCTAGCGTTACGGTAGATGAAAACGAAAATCGTTACTGAGTGGAGGGTGGTTATGGCGCGCAACGACCTCCGGCCGATCGTGAAGATGCGCTCGACGGCGGGCACGGGCACGACCTACGTCACGCGCAAGAACCGGCGCAACGACCCCGACCGGATGGTGCTGCGCAAGTACGACCCGGCGGTGCGCCGCCACGTCGAGTTCCGCGAGGAGCGCTGAGATGCCGCAGGTGCCCACCCGCAGGCCGCTCAAGCGCCGCGCGAACCCGCTGCACGCCAAGCAGATCGCCGACGTGGACTGGAAGGACGTGACGCTGCTGCGCACGTTCGTCTCCGACCGCGGCAAGATCCGCGCCAGGAGGGTGACCGGGTTGACGCCGCAGCAGCAGCGGCAGGTGGCCACCGCCATCCGCAACGCCCGCGAGATGGCGCTGCTGCCCTACCCGCGCGCCGGGAGGGGCTGACCGTGTCCCGACGCTGCCAGCTGACCGGGCGCGAACCCGGCTTCGGCAAGAACCTGTCCCATTCGCACCGGCGCACCAGCCGCCGGTTCGACCCGAACATCCAGACGAAGCGCTACTGGTTCGCCGCGGAGAACCGCTTCGTCCGGTTGAAGCTGTCCACCGACGCGATCCGCACGATCGACCGGATCGGGGTCGACGCTGCGGTCGCCAGGATCCGCGCCCGAGGGGGGAAGGTCTGATGGCCACGAAGGGGAAGATCGCGCGCAACGCCCACCGGCGGGCCGTGGTCGCCCGCTACGCGGCGCGGCGGGCCGAGCTCAAGGCGATCATCGCGCGCCCAGCGACGACCCAGGAGGAGCGCACGGCGGCGCAGCGTGAGCTCCATCGGCAGCCGCGGGACGCCAGCGCCACCCGGGTGCGCAACCGCGACGGTGTCGACGGGCGGCCGCGCGGGTACCTGCGGGCGTTCGGGGTCTCCCGGGTGCGGCTCCGGGAGCTCGCGCACGACGGGTACCTGCCCGGAGTTCGCAAGTCGAGCTGGTGAGAGGGACCCGTTGTCGGGTCCCCCGGAGGGTTGTGTAGAGTTGTCGACGCCCGCCGCGGGAGAGACCAACCGCGCGGGCGTGCCGCCCCTTTAGCTCAGTCGGCAGAGCGTCTCCATGGTAAGGAGAAGGTCTACGGTTCGATTCCGTAAAGGGGCTCTGCGAGCTGGTGTGACCAGCGTCGCGAAGCGGTGTAGCTCAGTCGGTAGAGCAAGCGGCTCATAATCGCTGTGTCGCCGGTTCAAGTCCGGCCACCGCTACCAGACTGAAGATCCACAGCAAGCAGGAGGCACCCGCGATGGCGAAGGCCACCGACGTCCGGCCGAAGATCACGCTGGCGTGCGAGCAGTGCAAGCACCGGAACTACATCACCAAGAAGAACCGGCGCAACGACCCCGACCGGCTCGCGATCAAGAAGTTCTGCCCGAACTGCGGCATCCACCGCGAGCACCGCGAGACCCGCTGAGCGTGCCGGACGCCTCGTTCGTCGGCCGGGCTCTGCCGGCAGGCGCTCCGTACCGGGTCGGCCGGGAGAAGATCCGCGAATTCGCCCTCGCCATCGGCGAGGGCGCTTCCGTGTGCCATGACGTCGACGCCGCCCGCGCCGCCGGGCACCCCGACGTCGTGGCGCCGCCCACGTTCGCCGTCACCTTCACGATGCCGGCGATCGAGGCGTTCCTGCGCGACCCGGCGTTCGGCTGGGACTACTCGCGGATGGTGCACGGCGACCAGTCGATCACGCTGCACCGCCCGATCCGCGGCGGTGACGACCTGGTCACCACCATCCACGTCGAGGACCTGAAGACCCGCGGCGGCAGCCACATGCTCACGCTGCGGTGTGAGGTCGCCGACATCGACGGGGAGCCCGTGGCCACCACGAAGGCGCTCCTCGTGACGCAGGCGGAGCCGGCAGAGGGGGCGCGGGCGTGACGGCCGCAGGTCAGGAGCTCCCCCCGCTGTCGCTGCGCGTCACCCGCGCCGACCTCGTCCGTTACGCGGGCGCGTCCGGCGACTTCAACCCGATCCACTGGAGCGACCGGGTCGCCACCGGCGTCGGGCTCCCCGGCGTCATCGCGCACGGGATGCTCACGATGGCGCTCGCCGGCCGCATAGTCACCGACTGGGCGGGCGACCCCGCCGCTGTTCGCAGCTACGGCGTCCGCTTCACGCGTCCGGTCGTCGTGCCGGACGACGAGGAGGGCGCGCTCGTCGAGGTCACGGCGAAGGTCACCGATGTGACCGACACCGACGACGGTGCGCGCATCGCCCGGGTCGCCGTCACCGCGACGTTCGAGGGGAAGACCGTGCTCGGCCGCGCCGTCGCCGAAGTGGCCGTGCCCGCGGAGCTGCCCACCCTCGAGTGACGCGGGGGCCTTCCCCCCACCGTGCACACCCTCGGGCTGCCGTGCATACGGCCGGCGATGTGCACGGTCCTCCCACGGTGTGCACGGTCGGTCAGGCGCGCAGCGCCCCGACGGCCACACGCGCCGCGCCGCCGATCACCGCGTCGACCGCGGGCAGGTGCAGATCGGCGCGGGCGACGTGCCGGCCGCCGCCGCGGCCACCGACGATCCGGCCGCGGCCGCGGAGCTCCTGGACTACCGGACCGCGCTCGAACCGGTGGCTGTGCGCGCCGACGGACTGCAGGTGACGGAGGACGGCGCGGCCACCACGGCGTCGTTCCGGCTCTCCTGGGACTTCGGCGAGGGGCGCACCTGGACCTACGACGCCACCGCGGCGCTGCGCGACACCGCCGACGGCTGGCGGGTCGCCTGGGCGCCGTCCGTGCTGCACCCGGGCCTGGACCAGGGCGACGGGCTGCGGCTGGACACCCTGGAGGTCCCGGTCCCGCCCGTGCTGGACCGCGACGGCGGCGAGCTGATGTCCCCGCAGCGCGTGGTGACGGTGCTGCTGGATCCCGCGGCGGCGGACGCCGGCGTGGCGCGCTGGTTGGCGGAGCCGCTGCAGCAGTTCGACCCCGCGATCACCGAACGGTCGGTCCTCGACGGCGCGGCGGGCACCCCCGCCGGGCAGCGCCACCCGGTCGTCACGCTGCGCGGACCGCACTACGACGCGGTCCGGGCCGCGGTCGCGGACCTGCCCGGGGTCAGCACGGTCGAGGACACCCGGCTGCTGTCCGCCGACCCCGGTCTCGCGTCCCCGCTGCTGTCCGGGCTGGCCGCCGAGGTCGAGGACCTGTGGGCGGTCGAGCCGGGCTGGCGCATCGCGGCGGTCGGCGCCGACGGTGGGACCGACGTCCTGCACGAGGTCCCGCCGGCGCCCGTCGAGCCGCTGGTCACCGCCGTCGACGCGCAGGTGCAGCGCGCCGCGCAGTACGCGCTCGCCCCGATCGACGGGCAGGCGATGCTCGTGGCCGTGCAGCCCTCCACCGGGGAGGTGCTCGCGGCGGCGCAGACACCGGCCGCCGACCGTGAGGGCGCCCCCGCCCTCGTCGGCCGCTACCCACCCGGCTCCACCTTCAAGATCGTGACGACGGCGGCGGCGCTGCAGGCCGGGGCCGCCACCGCCGACACCATCCTGCCGTGCCCCTACACCGAGAACGTCCAGGGCAGGCAGATCACCAACGACGGCTTCGCCCTCGGCGAGGTGCCGCTGCACACGGCCTTCGCGAACTCGTGCAACACGACGATGGCCCGGCTGGCCGTCGACCTCCCGCCCGACGCGCTGGCCGAGACGGCCGCCCAGCTGGGTCTCGGCATCGACCACGTGGCCCCCGGCATGACCACGCTGACCGGCTCGGTGCCGCCCGCTCCGCGTCCGGAACAGCGCGTGGAGTGGTCGATCGGGCAGGGCGAGGTGCTCGCCAGCCCGTTCGGGATGGCGCTGGTGGCAGCCGCGGTGGTGCGGGGTGGGGCGGCGACCCCGGTGCTGCTGCCCGGGCGCCCGACGACGTCCGACGCCACCCCGCCGCCCCTGGATCCGGGCGTGGCGCAGGACCTGCGCGCGATGATGCGCGAGACCGTCACCGCGGGCAGCGCCAGTGCGCTGGCCGACCTCCCGGGGGTCGCCGGGAAGACCGGTACCGCCCAGTTCGGCGACGGCACCCGCGCCCACGGCTGGTTCGTGGCGACCGCGGGCGACCTCGCCGTGGCCGTGCTGGTGGTCGACGGCGGCTCGTCGGCCCCGGCGGTCCAGGCGGCCGGGCGGTTCCTCGAGCCCCTGCTGCGCTGATCGGGGACCCCGGAGTGACGCGGCTTACCCGTGACCCCGCTCGCGATGCACTGGCCGCACCGGGGCCTTCGACGTATCGGTAAGGGGGTGAACCCCACGGAGCCGTCGGCGGCCCTCGTCCGGCACGCGTTCGACCTGACCGCGCACGAGCAGCACCGGCTCGCCGCCGTGATCGCCGCGAGCCCCGACCTGGACCCCGGCGCGGTGCTCGCGATCGAGGCGGAGGCGCACCGGATGCTCTACAGCGACCTGGACGCCGAGCAGCGCGCCATCTACCGGATGCTCGTGGACGCCGGGGTCCTGGATGCGTGACGCCCAGGCCGACATCGGGCGCCGGGCGTGGACGAGCTGCCCGCGCTGCCCGGTCGCGGCGAGCTGCGCGGCCTGCGACACCGGTCGCAACTGCGACGCGCACTGGTGCTTCCTGCTCGCGGCGGAGGGCAGGCGCCTGTTCGTGCAGTGCCCCGGCTGCTGGCACCGCTGGTGGCACGACACCGGGTTCGGCGCCGGCGACCGCCCGCACGCCGTCGACCGCGTCCCGTACTTCCCGACCGCGGGCAGCGCGACGGCGTAACGGCAGCGCCTACCGGGCCTCCGCCAGCAGGGCCCCCATCCGCTCCACGCCGGTCCGCAGGTCGTCGTCGCCCAGCGCGTAGGACAGCCGGAAGAAGCCGGGCGTGCCGAATGCCTCACCGGGCACCACTGCCACCTCGGCGTGCTCCAGCACGACCGCGGCCAGCTCGGCGCTCGTCCCCGGGCGCGTCCCGCGCAGCTCCCGCCCCAGCAGCGCCTGCACCGACGGGTAGGCGTAGAACGCGCCGCGCGGGGTGGGGCACTCGACGCCGGGGATCGCGCGGAGCAGGTCCACCATCAGGCGGCGGCGCCGGTCGAACGCGGCGCGCATCTCCGCCACGGCGTCGAGCGACCCGGAGACGGCCTCCAGGGCGGCGCGCTGCGCCACGTTGCAGACGTTCGACGACAGGTGTGACTGCAGGTTCGTGGCCGCCTTCACCACGTCGGCCGGCCCGGTCAGCCAGCCGACCCGCCAGCCGGTCATCGCGTAGGTCTTCGCGACGCCGTTCAGCACCACGCAGCGGTCGGCCAGCTCGGGCACCGCCACGGGCATCGAGACCGCTTCGGCGCCGTCGTAGACGAGGTGCTCGTAGATCTCGTCGGTGATCACCCACACGTCGTTCTCGACGGCCCAGCGCCCCACGGCCTCCGTGAGCTCGCGGGACGCGACCGCGCCCGTCGGGTTGGACGGCGAGCACCAGACCAGCACCTTCGTGCGGTCGGTCCGGGCGGCGTCGAGCTGCTCCACCGACGGCAGGAAGTCGGCCTCCGGGCCGCAGGTCACCGCGACCGGCACCCCGCCGGCGAGGCCGATCGCCTCCGGGTAGGTGGTCCAGTAGGGCGCCGGCAGCAGCACCTCGTCGCCCGGGTCGAGCAGGGTGGCGAAGGCCTGGTAGACGGCCTGCTTGCCGCCGTTCGTGACGAGCACCCGGGACGCGGGGATCTCCAGGCCGGAGTCGCGCAGCGTCTTCGCCGCGATCGCCTCGCGCAGCTCGGGAAGGCCGGCCGCGGGCGAGTAGCGGTGGTTGCGGGGGTCGGCGCACGCAGCCTGGGCGGCCTCGACGATGGGCTGCGGGGTGGGGAAGTCGGGCTCCCCGGCACCGAAGCCGATGACCGGCCGTCCGGCGGCCTTGAGGGCCTTCGCCTTCGAGTCGACGGCGAGCGTGGCGGACTCGGCGATACCGCCGATGCGGGCGGAGATCCGGGGGCGGTCGGTCGTGGTCGCAGCCATGCTGGCATCCTCGCCTATGCAACGACCGGACGAGCCGCGAGGCCGTCGCGGGGAGCGGGTGTCGGGCGTGCACGTCGCGTGCCGTACACTTGTTCCGCTGGGTGCGTCGCTTGCGATGCACCCCCTCGTATGTGGGTCCGCGAGCCCACGGCGGGGTCGGTCTAGGGGTGTAGCTCAATTGGCAGAGCAGCGGTCTCCAAAACCGCAGGTTGCAGGTTCAAGTCCTGTCGCCCCTGCCACTGCAGGAATTGTCGGATCGGAGCACGGAACGAACGGCGGCGGACCCGGAGGCCGGGCCGGCGGGCGAGCTGGAGGAAACGGGCGTGGCTGAGGAACGCGAGGCGAGCGGAGACGGGCAGGAACGCCCGAGCACCGCCGCCGACCGTCGGGGTCGGCGCTCCGGCCCGGCGCCCACCGGCGGCGCCAAGGACCGGGCCACCGCGCTCCGCGACGCCCGTCCGGGCAAGGGCTCTCTGCCGAGCAGAATCGCCAGGTTCCTGCGCGAGGTGGTCGCTGAGCTGCAGAAGGTCATCTGGCCCAGCCGCAAGCAGTTGGTCACCTACACGATCGTCGTGCTGATCTTCGTGTCGTTCATGGTCGCGCTGGTCTGGCTGCTGGACTTCGTGTTCGCGCAGGGTGTGCTGTTCCTGTTCGGCAACTGAGACCGGCTCCGGCGACACGCACGACATGGACGAAGGAAGCGAGAAGCACGTGACTTCGCAGGACGGCGAGCAGCGGCCCACCGACGTCGAGCCCGATGCCGACCGGGGCGACGTCGCGATGGAGGACGTCGCGGACGCCGACGAGCAGCAGGCGACCGACGACGTCGATGCGGCGGCCGATGCAGCCGCTGCCGACGAGACCGCCGACGCGGACGACGCGGCTGCGGAAGAGTCCGGCGCCGACGACGCCGCGGCCGAGGAGGCCGACCCGATCGAGGAGATGCGCGCCGCGCTGCGCCGCGCCCCCGGCGACTGGTACGTCGTGCACTCCTACGCGGGCTACGAGAACAAGGTGAAGACCAACCTCGAGACCCGGGTGCAGACCCTGGACGTCGAGGACTACATCTTCCAGGTCGAGGTGCCCACCGAAGAGGTCACCGAGATCAAGAACGGGCAGCGCAAGCAGGTGCAGCGCAAGGTCCTGCCCGGCTACATCCTCGTGCGGATGGAGCTCAACGACCAGTCGTGGGGCGCGGTCCGCAACACGCCCGGCGTCACCGGCTTCGTGGGCGCCACCTCGCGCCCGTCGCCGCTGACGCACGACGAGGTCATCAAGTTCCTGCTGCCGCGCACCGATCCGAAGCAGGCCGCGGCCGGGGGCGGCAAGACCGATACCGCGACGGGCCAGGACAAGGCGGCCGTCGAGGTGGACTTCGAGGTCGGCGAGTCCGTCACGGTCATGGACGGGCCGTTCGCCACGCTGCCCGCCACGATCAACGAGGTCAACGTCGACGCCCAGAAGCTCAAGGTGCTCGTGTCCATCTTCGGGCGCGAGACCCCCGTCGAGCTGGCCTTCAGCCAGGTCTCGAAGATCTGACCCCCGCCGCGGCAGGCAGGTCCGCGGCGAGCACGCACCGACTACGAGGAACCCGAGATGCCCCCCAAGAAGCGGAAGCTCTCCGCGATCATCAAGCTCCAGATCAAGGCGGGCGCGGCCACGCCCGCACCGCCGGTCGGCCCCGCGCTGGGTCAGCACGGCGTCAACATCATGGAGTTCTGCAAGGCCTACAACGCCGCCACCGAGTCCCAGCGGGGCGACGTGGTGCCGGTCGAGATCTCGGTGTTCGAGGACCGCTCGTTCACCTTCGAGCTCAAGACCCCGCCCGCCGCGCGGCTGCTGCTCAAGGCCGCCGGCGTGGAGAAGGGCAGCGGTGAGCCGCACAAGACCAAGGTCGCCTCGGTGACCATGGAGCAGGTGCGGCAGATCGCCGAGACGAAGATGCGCGACCTCAACGCCACCGACGTCGACCAGGCCGCCAAGATCATTGCCGGCACCGCCCGGTCGATGGGGATCACCGTCAACGGCTGAGGCGTCGCCCTCACCCGCAGCACGTGTGGAAGGGCCGGGCGCGGCCCGCACCACGACCTGACCTAATCGAGGACAGACACATGAAGCGCAGCAAGAACTACCGCAAGGCAGCCGAGCTCATCGAGGCCGAGCGGCTCTACACCCCGCTCGAGGCCGCCGGCCTGGCGAAGCAGACCGCGGGCACCTCCAAGATGGACCCGACCGTCGAGGTCGCCATGCGTCTGGGCGTCGACCCGCGCAAGGCCGACCAGATGGTCCGCGGCACCGTCAACCTGCCTCACGGCACCGGCAAGACGGCGCGCGTGATCGTGTTCGCCACCGGTGACAAGGCCGCCGAGGCCGAGGCCGCCGGCGCCGACGTGGTGGGCGCCGAGGACCTCATCGAGCGCATCCAGGGCGGCTGGCTGGAGTTCGACGCCGCGATCGCGACGCCGGACCAGATGGCCAAGGTCGGCCGCATCGCCCGCATCCTCGGCCCGCGTGGCCTGATGCCGAACCCGAAGACCGGCACCGTCACCCCGGACGTCACCAAGGCCGTCCAGGACATCAAGGGCGGTAAGATCAACTTCCGGGTCGACAAGCAGGCCAACCTGCACCTCGTCATCGGCAAGGCCTCGTTCGACACCGAGAAGCTGGTGGAGAACTACGGCGCCGCGCTCGACGAGATCCTGCGGGCCAAGCCGTCGGCGGCGAAGGGCCGGTACATCAAGAAGATCACGGTCTCCACGACCACCGGCCCGGGCATCCCGGTCGACCCGAACCGCACGCGCAACCTGCTGGTGGACGAGACCCCCAGCGCCTGAGTTGCACAGCGCCTGAGTTGCACAGCGCCTGACGCGCACGCACGACCTGCCCGACGCACCCCGTCGCCCGACCCGGGCGGCGGGGTGTCGTCGTTCCCGAGCCCGCCGTTCCCCACCCTCGTTGCAGCAAAGCCACTTTCATGCCACGACGTTGCGTGAAAGTGGCTTTGCTGCAATCCGGTCAGGTCTCAGCGCGTCCAGTCGGCCAGGACCTCGTCCACCGGCTCCGGGTCGCGCGCCCACGGCGGGAGCTTCGGGGCGGTGCGGGAGAACCGCGGGGCCGGGGCGGCCTGGGCCACGCCGTCGACCTCGACCACGGTGTCCCGCGCCGCGATGTGCGGGTGGGCGGCCACCTCGTCGAGGGCCAACACCGGCGTGACGCATGCGTCGGTGCCGGCGAACACCTCCGCCCACTTGTCGCGGGTCCGCCCGGCGAACGCCTCGGTGAACCGGGAACGCAGCGTCGGCCATCCGGCCCGGTCGTACTGCTGGGGGAGGTCGGCGGGGTCGAGGCCCAGGCCGGTCAGCAGCGCCGCGTAGAACTGCGGCTCCAGCGCTCCGACGGCGACGTGCCGGCCGTCGGAGCAGGTGTAGGTGTCGTAGTACGGGGCGTGCCCGTCGAGGAGGTTGCTCTCCCGGCTGTCGGCCCACGCCCGGTGGCCGCGCATGCCCCACACCATCTGCATGAGCAGCGAGGCGCCGTCGACCATCGCGGCGTCCACGACCTGGCCCTCCCCGGAGCGCTGGGCCTCCCACAGCGCGGCCAGCACCCCCAGCACCAGCAGCATCGATCCGCCGCCGAAGTCGCCGACGAGGTTCAGCGGCGGCACCGGCCGCTCGCCGTTCCGGCCGATCGCGTGCAGGGCCCCGGTGAGCGAGATGTAGTTGATGTCGTGCCCGGCCCGCGCCGCCATCGGCCCGTCCTGGCCCCAGCCCGTCATCCGCGCGTAGACGAGGCGGGGGTTGCGCGCGAGGCAGTCATCCGGGCCGACGCCGAGCCGCTCCGTGACGCCGGGGCGGTAGCCCTCGAGCAGCACGTCGGCGTGCTCGACCAGGCGCAGCACGGTCTCCAGGCCCGCCGGGTCCTTGAGGTCGGCCGCCACCCGGCGGCGGCCGCGGAGCGTCGGGTCCGGCGCGTCCTTGCGGCCCAGCTCCAGGCCACCCGACGGGCGGTCCACGCGCACGACGTCCGCGCCGAGGTCGGCGAGCACCATCGCGGCGTGCGGGCCGGGCCCGATGCCGGCCAGTTCCACGACCTTGAGCCCCGCCAGCGGTCCGATGCCTGACATCCACTACCTCCGTTGGTCGACCCCACCGCACTCTACGGACGTTGCGGCGGGCGTCACGCCACTGCGACGGGCTCCACATCCGTGGTGGGCGCCGCGCGGTCGAGGTCCTGCCACGCGCGCGCCAGCCGGTCGAGCGCGGCGGCCATCCGGTCCGGACGCAGCGTGTAGGGCAGCCGGAGGTGGCGTTCGAAGGCGCCGTCCAGGCCGAACCGGGGACCGGCGGCGAGCAGGACGTCGTGCCGGCGCGCCGCGACGGTCAACCGGCTGGACACCGGCTCGTCCAGGTCGATCCACAGGCTCAGCCCGCCGCACGGGCGGGCCGGCCGCCATCCCGGGAACGCGGCGGCGAGCCTGGTGAGGAGGTCGTCGCGGGCCGCGGTCAGCTCGGCGCGCCTGGTCGCCGCCACGGCCTCCACCTCGGGCAACAGCCGGGCGACGACGAGGTGCTCGAGCGTCGGGCCGCCGAGGTCGAGCGGGGCGCGTGCGGCGGCGAGCCTGCGCACCATCGGTGCCGACGTCCGGATCCAGCCGACCCGCAGCCCGCCCCAGAAGATCTTGCTGGCGGACCCGACGGTCAGCACCAGCGGCGAGTCGGCGGCGCCGTGGGCGGCGACCGGGCGCACCGGGGACGTGTCCAGGGCCAGCTCGGCGAGCGTCTCGTCCACCACCAGGGGCGTGCCGGTGCGGCGGGCCAGGTCGACCAGCCGCTCGCGCCCCGCGGCGTCGAGCAGCGCGCCGGTGGGGTTCTGGAAGTCGGGGATGAGGTAGGTCAGCCGGGGCGCCGCGTCGCGCACGGCGGCGGTGAGCAGCTCGAGGTCCCAGGCGCTCGCGCCGTCCACCTGCGGGGCCATCGGCACCGGCACGGCCCGCGCGCCGCGGGTCGCGATCGCCTGGAGGGCGTTCGGGTAGGTCGGGTGCTCGACGAGCACCCGGTCACCCGGCCCGGTCAGTGCGGTGAGTGCGATGGTGATGGCGTTCATGGCGCCCGCCGTGACGAGTACCTGGTCCGGCCCGGTCGGCAGCCCCCTGGCGGTGTACCGGTCGGCGATCGCGGCCCGCAGCACCGGCAGACCTGCGAGGTCGTAGCCGTGCCCGCCGAGGTGGGCGTCGAAGTCGTGGAGGGCGGCGGCCGCCGAGCTTCGCAGCTGTTCCGACGGCGCCGGGAGGGCGGCGTGGGCGAGGTCGAACAGCGACGTGTCACCGAGCGGGGCGAACGGGCCGAGGTGGCCCCCGCCGCGGTGCTCGGGCAGCTGCGTCCAGCTGCCGGACCCGCGCCTGCTGCGCAGGACTCCGGCGACGCGGAGCGCGTCGTAGGCGCCGGCGACGGTGGTGCGGCTGACGAGCAGTGCGGCCGCGAGCTCCCGCTCGGCGGGCACCCTGGTCTGCAGCGGCAGCCGTCCGTCGAGCACGAGCAGCCGGATGCGGTCGGCGAGGGCGTCCGCGAGGCCGCGCCCCTCCGGTGGGCGCCAGTCGCCGAGCAGACGGGCGAAGCTGCGGGCGCCGATCCGCCGCTCGAGGTCGTCGCGGTTCACGGCATGCACTCCCGACGAATTGGCTCCCTGGGCAGGGGCCAATTCTAGGCCGGTGACGGCGTCAGGTGTTCCACTGCCACTGGCCGCGCGCGAAGATCTTGAGGGTGTGGCCCCCGTCGTCGCGCCGCTCCGCGCTGTAGGCGTAGCGCCCCGCCTGCCAGCCCTCCTGCATCGCGACGACGCCCAGGTACTGGCTCGCCCACCGCTGCCACTCACCCTCGATCGCGGGCAGCGGGTCGGGTGCCTCGCACGCGACGTCGGTGAACGGGTGGAAGGTGCCGCGCAGCCCGGTCCACATCTGCACGTCGAGCCATACCACGTCCATGTCGGGGAGTATCGGTGGCGCATCTCCGCCACGTGGCGAAGACCACTCAAACGAGTGCTGGACGGCCGTCGCAAGCGCGGTGGGCGGCCGTGCCGGCGCTCCGCGCGGCGGCCGGCACGTTCACCGCGCGATCGGCTCAGGGAGGCGCCATGACAGGGACGCGGTCCATCGCACACGGCACGCGGGGCGGGTTCGCCTCGCTCCAACGCGGCGGCCTGAACTTCGACTCGTTCCCCATGCGGCTGTTCGCCAAGGGCAACGGCAGGCAGTGGAACCCGGCGGACGTCGACCTCGACCAGGACGCACGCGACTTCGCCGCGATGACCGACGACGAGCGGTGGTGGACCTGCACGCTGGCCGCGCAGTTCCTGGCGGGCGAGGAGTCGGTCACCCAGGACCTGCAGCCGTTCATCGCGGCGATGGCGGCCGACGGCAGGCTCGGCGACGAGATGTACCTGACGCAGTTCGTCTACGAGGAGGCCAAGCACACCGAGGCGTTCCGCCGCTGGTTCGACTCGGTGGGCATCCGCGAGGACCTGCACGGGTTCATCGAGCCCAACGAGCACTACATGCAGATCTTCACCGCGGAGCTGCCGCGCAGCCTGCACGCCCTCGCCGGCGACCCGTCACCGCGCAATCAGGTGCGGGCTTCGGTGACCTACAACCACATCGTCGAGGGAACGCTCGCCCTCACCGGCTACTTCGCCTGGCAGAAGGTCTGCGCGAGCCGGGGGATCCTGCCGGGGATGCAGCGGATCATCAAGCACATCGGCGACGACGAGCGCCGCCACATGGCGTGGGGGACCTTCACCTGTCGGCGCCACGTCGCCGCCGACGACGCGATGTGGGGCGTGGTCCAGGAGCGCGTGCAGGAGCTGGTCGGGCCGGCGATGGGCGTGGTGACCGCCACCTTCGACCTGTACGAGGGCGGTGAGCCGCCGTTCGCCATCGACCGCGACGAGCTCGCCCGGTACGCGATGGACAAGGTCGGCCGCCGGCTCGGCGCGATCGAGTCGGCCCGCGGTGCCGACCTGGCGGCCATCGACGTGGACGCGAGCCCGGAGTCGCTCGAGGAGCGCTTCCACGCCGAGGACGAGCAGGCTTTGGCCGAAGCGACCTGACGGGCACGCGCTCGCGCCCCCGGTCCCGGCACGGGCCGCCGGATCCGACCGTTCACGCTCCCCTTTTCCGCCCATGCCCCCCGTCGATGGGGCGCATCGGCCGAGACGCGGGGCATGGGCCGAGACGGGGTGCGTCCGCGGAGACGGGGTGCGTCGTGCGGCCACGTCGTTCATGCTCCCCTTTTCCGCCCACGCCCCCCGTTGACGGGGTGCATCGACCGAGGCGGGGTGCATCGACCGAGACGGGGTGCGCGAGCCTGTTGATCACCTGCTGGCGCGTCCGCGCGCGCTGGTCCTCGGTCGGCGGCCCGACGGGCGGTGTCACCCCGGCTTCGCCACGGAGTGCGACGCTCCTACTGCAACCGGCCGACCAGCAACGCTCCGTTCGGAGCAACTTGACGACCTAACCTAACTCGCGAGTAACCTGCCTCCGCCCGGTCTCGTTGACCGGTTGTGGGCAGCCGGCCGCCCGCTCCCCGTCAGCGTCGGCTCGCCCCGTCCCCCCACGGGCTCCAGGAGGCGTCGTTGGCTGGCGTGGAAGTGCAGGTCGAAGGGCTGACGAAGTCCTTCGGGCGCGCCAACATCTGGTCCGACGTGACCCTGACGCTGCCGCCCGGCGAGGTGTCGGTGCTGCTGGGTCCGTCCGGCACGGGCAAGTCGGTGTTCCTCAAGACCCTCATCGGGCTGCTCAAGCCCGAGCGCGGCTCGATCGTCATCCACGACACCGACCTCGTGCGGTGCTCGGAGTCTCGGCTCTACGAGCTGCGGAAGCTGTTCGGCGTGCTGTTCCAGGACGGCGCGCTGTTCGGGTCGATGAACCTCTACGACAACATCGCGTTCCCGCTGCGCGAGCACACGAAGAAGTCGGAGCCGGAGATCCGCGACATCGTCGCGGAGAAGATGGCGATGGTCGGCCTCACCGGCGACGAGAACAAGCTGCCCGGCGAGATCTCCGGCGGGATGCGCAAGCGGGCCGGCCTGGCCAGGGCGCTGGTGCTCGATCCGGAGATCATCCTCTTCGACGAGCCGGACTCCGGGCTCGACCCGGTGCGCACCGCCTACCTCAACCAGCTGATCATCGACCTGAACGCGCAGACCGACGCCACGTTCCTGATCGTCACCCACGACATCAACACCGCGCAGACCGTGCCGGACAACATCGGGATGCTCTACCGCAAGCACCTGGCGATGTTCGGGCCCCGTGAGGTGCTGCTGACCTCCGAGGAGCCGGTGGTCGCGCAGTTCCTCAACGGCCGCAGGCAGGGCCCGATCGGGATGAGCGAGGAGAAGGACACCTCGCAGGCGGCGCGCGAGATGGCCGAGGTCGGGGAGCTGGCGGGGCTGCCGCCGCTCAAGCCCCAGCTGCAGCCGAGCCCGGGTGTGGGCGAGCGCAAGGCGGTGGGACGCCGCCGGGAGCGCGTGCTGCAGATGCTGCACACCCTGCCGCCCGCGGCACAGCAGGCCATCCGCGACAGCTACGCCGACGACCCGCTGCCGCTGCGGCCCGCGCCGGAACCGGCGCGCCCGGCGCCCGCCGCGCCACGGCCGCGTACCGGGGAGGTGCCCGGCTACCCGCCGGCGGCCCTGGGGTACGGGCCGGAGCACGACACGTTCGACGCCTACGACCCCGGCTACAGCGGTGAGGGGGCTGCGGCCCCGCCGTCGGCCCGGCCGGACGCCCCGCCCCCGCCCGCAGGCCCCGGCCGGCACCGGCCGTGGCGGTAGGAGGGCGCGACCATGACATCTCCCGCCCCGATCACCCGCGCCCTGACGCCGGTCGGCAAGCTCTTCGGCCTGGGCATCGACGTCGTCCGCAACACGTTCCGGCCCCCGTTCCAGCTGCGCGAGTACATCGAGCAGACGTGGTTCGTCACGAAGGTGTCGGCGCTGCCGACGGCGCTGTTCACGATCCCCTTCGGCGCCACGATCGCGCTGCTGCTGGCCGAGCTCACCCGCCAGTTCGGTGCGCAGAGCCAGACCGGGGCCGGCAGCGTGCTGGCGATCGTGCAGCAGGCCGCGCCGATCGTCACCGCGCTGCTGATCTCCGGCGCGGGTGGCAGCGCGGTGTGCGCCGACCTGGGGGCGCGCACGATCCGCGAGGAGATCGCGGCGATGGAGGTGCTGGGGATCTCCCCGATCCAGCGGCTCGTCGTGCCGCGGGTGCTCGCCATGGCCACCACCGCGATCGTGCTGAACGGGCTCGCCACGGTGGTGGGCGTCGGCGGCGGCTACTTCTTCAACGTCATCGTCCAGGGCGGCACCCCGGGCGCCTACATCGCGAGCTTCAGCTCGATCGCGCAGGTCTCCGACATCGTCGTCAGCGAGATCAAGGCGGCGCTGTTCGGGTTCACGGCGGGCATCGTGGCGGCCTACCGCGGGCTCAACCCGCCGCCCGGCCCGAAGGGCGTCGGCGACGCGGTCAACCAGTCGGTCGTCATCTCCTTCGTGCTCGTCTTCCTCATCAACCTGGTGCTGACCTCGCTGTACCTCGAGCTCGTGCCGCCGAAGGGGTCGTGACGTGGCGACGCTGAACCGAGGGCTGACCCGCGGGCTGAACCGCCGCGTGCAGCGCGCCGCGACCGTGCCGCTCACCACGCTCGAGGAGCTGGGCGAGCAGCTGTCGCTGTACGCCCGCGCCATCGCGTGGATCCCGCGCACGCTGCGCCGCTACCGCGGGGAGATCGCCCGGCTGCTGGCCGAGGTCAGCTTCGGCTCCGGTGCGCTGATCGTCATCCTCGGCACCGCGGGCGTGATGCTGTCGCTGTCGCTGTTCGTCGGCAGCCTGGTGGGCCTGCAGGGCTTCCGGGCGCTGGACTCCCTCGGCGTCGAGGCCCTCACGGGCTTCATCACCGCCTACTTCAACACCCGTGACATCGCCCCGCTGGTGGCGGCGTCCGCGCTCACGGCCACCCTCGGCGCGGGTTTCACCGCGCAGCTCGGCGCGATGCGGATCTCCGAGGAGGTCGACGCGCTGGAGGTCATGGCGGTGACCAGCGTGCCCTTCCTGATCACCACCCGCGTGATCGCGGGCGTCATCGCGATCATCCCGATGTACACGATCGGCCTGCTCGCGAGCTTCGCGGCGTCGCGGCTGAACGTCACGCTGATCAACGGCCTGCCGGGCGGCACGTACGACCACTACTTCGACCTGTTCCTACCGGTCAGCGACGTCCTCTACTCGTACCTCAAGGTCATCGTGTTCGCGATGGTGATCATCCTGATCCACTGCCACTACGGCTACAACGCCAAGGGCGGGCCGGCGGGTGTCGGCATCGCGGTGGGCCGCTCGGTGCGGCTGTCGATCGTGAGCACCGCCGTCCTCGACTTCTTCCTCACGCTGGTGATCTTCGGGACCGAGACCTCCGTGCGGGTGGCCGGATGACCACGGCACGGGGGCGCAGGGTCCAGGGGATCGCCTTCCTGGCGGTGCTGATCACGCTGGCCGGGCTCGCCGTCGGCAAGTACGCCGGCGCTTTCGACAGCGGCGTCCCGGTGACGCTGCAGGTCGACCGGGCCAGCAGCCAGCTCGGTGAGCGCTCCGACGTGAAGGTGCGCGGCCTCATCGTCGGTCAGGTCGAGTCGATCTCCACGGAGCGAGCCGCCTCGGGCGCCACAGTGCAGCTGCAGCTGGACCCGGAGATGGCGGACCTCATCCCGGCCGGGGTCTCCGCGCGCGTGCTCCCCAAGACGCTCTTCGGCGAGAACTACGTCTCGCTCGTGCTGCCCGACGGCACCTCACCCGGCGCGGTCGCCCGCCCGATCGCCTCGGGCGACGTCATTCCTATGGACCGCAGCGAGAACGCCCGCGAGCTGGAGCGCGCGCTCGACGCGCTGCTGCCGCTGCTGCAGGCCGTCGAGCCGCAGGACCTGGCCACCACGCTGGGCGCGCTGTCGCGGGCGCTGGAGGGACGGGGCGCCGAGCTGGGGGAGACGCTCGTGCGCCTGCAGGAGCTGACCACCGGCTTCGAGCCCGGCATCCCGGACCTGCAGGCCGACATCGTCGAGCTCGCCGACTTCGCCGGCAACCTGTCCGACGCCGCCCCCGATCTGCTCGACGCGCTGGAGGACCTCACCGTCCCCAGCCGCACGATCGTGGAGCAGCGGGAGAACCTGCGCGCCCTGTTCACCGGCGTCACCGGGGCGTCGGACGACCTGCGCGCGTTCCTCGACGCCAACCGGGAGAACCTCATCGGGCTGGCCGCCTCGAGCCGCCCGACCCTGGAGAGCCTGGCCCGGTACTCGCCGGAGTTCCCCTGCCTGTTCACCCAGCTCGCCGGTGTCATCCCCGAGCTCGACAAGGTCTTCGGCGAGGGCACCGACCGCCCGGGCATCCACATCACGCTCGAGGTGGTCAACAACAAGGGCAAGTACGTCCCGAACCAGGACGAGCCGCGCTACCTCGACGACCGCGGCCCGCGCTGCTACCCAATCCTCCCGCTGGGTCCGCAGGAGCCGCCGGACGGGCCGTTCCGGGACGGGTCGGAGGCGCCCGAGCCGCCGGTGGGCACCCCGATGGGCGACCCCGATGACCTCGGGGCCGAGACGTACGGGACCGCGCCCGCCTCCTACACCGGCATGGGCATCGCGAACTCGCCGGGTGAGCAGCAGGTGGTGGCCGAGCTCGTCGCGGCGCAGACCGGCGGGTCGCCGGAGGCGGTGCCCGGCTGGAGCACGTTGCTCGTCGGGCCGCTCTACCGCGGCAGCGAGGTGATGTTGACATGACCAGGTTCCCGGTCGCGCCGCTGGTGAAGTTCCTCAGCCTGGCCGTGGTGGTCGCGCTGGCCACCACCGTGCTGGCGCTGACGATCTCCAACCAGGGCTCGGGTGACGTCACGAGCTACCGGGCCCGCTTCACCGACGCCTCGGGGCTGATCCCGGGCGACGACGTCCGGATCGCCGGGGTGGTCGTGGGCCGGGTCGAGGAGGTCGCGATCGTTGACCGCCGGGTGGCGGAGGTGTCGTTCACGGTGGCGGCCGACCAGCCGGTGCCCGCGTCGGCCGGCGCGTCGATCCTCTACAAGAACCTCATCGGCCAGCGCTACCTGCAGCTCACGCAGGGCCCCGGGCCCACCGGCGAGGTGCTCGAGCAGGGCGGCACCATTCCGGTGGAACGCACCCGGCCGCCGCTCAACCTCACCACGCTGTTCAACGGGTTCAAGCCGCTGTTCGTGGCGCTCGACCCGGAGCAGGTCAACCAGCTGACGTTCGAGATCATCCAGGTCCTGCAGGGTCAGGGCGGCACGGTGCGGAGCCTGCTGGCCAGCACGGCGTCCCTCACCAACACCATCGCCGACCGCGACGCGGTGATCGGCGAGCTGATCGACAACCTCAACGCGGTGCTCGACACCGTCAACACCCGCGACGACCAGCTGTCGGACCTCGTCGTGAACCTGCAGGCGCTGGTCTCGGGGCTGGCGCAGGACCGGGAGCCGATCGGGGAGGCGATCGTGGCGATCGGCGACCTCACCGAGGTCACCGCCGGGTTCGTCGAGGACGCTCGGCCCGCGCTGCGCGACGACATCGCCGCGCTCGGCGACCTGACCGACAACCTCAACGCCAACGAGGCGACGGTGGAGAGCTTCCTGCGGAACTGGCCGGGCAAGCTCAACACGATCTCGCGGGCGGCGAGCTACGGCAGCTGGTTCCAGTTCTACCTCTGCGGGCTCAGCGGCTCGGTCGGGTTCGGTGAGCTGCTGCCCGCGCAGGAGATCCCGGCCTACACGAACGCGGCGCCGCGGTGCGGACCCGACCCCGACGGCGTGCAGGGCGAGCGGCCCCCGCTGATCCCGCCGCTGGTCCCGTCGCTGCCCACCGAGGACAACGAGGCCGACGCGGCGGGCGAGGTGGACGGCTGATGGCGGGGATCGCGGACCGCAGGCCCGTACCCGTCGCGATCATCGGGTTGCTGGTGATCGTGCTCGGGACCGTGCTGGTCTTCAACGCCCGCGACCTGTTCGGCGGCGGGACGACCTATCGCGCGGAGTTCGCCGAGGCGGCCGGGCTGCAGGACGGCGACCTGGTGACGGTCGCGGGCGTCGAGGCCGGGCGGGTCGATGCGGTCGAGCTGGCGGGCGACCGTGTCCTCGTCACGTTCACCGTCGAGGACGCGTGGGTGGGCGACCGCACGTCGGCGTCGATCGAGATCCGGACGCTGCTGGGGGCCAAGTACCTGGCGCTCGACCCGCAGGGCGAGCGGGAGCTCGACCCGGAGCGGCCCATCCCGCTGGCGCGCACCATGTCGCCGTTCGACGTCGTCGAGGCGTTCAACGGGCTCTCCGGCACGATCGACGAGCTCGACACCGCGCAGCTCGCGGAGAGCCTCCGCACCCTCGCCGACACCTTCCGCGACACGCCGCCGGAGATCCGCGGAGCCCTCGACGGGCTGTCCCGGCTCTCCACCACGATCGCGAGCCGCGACGACGAGATCCGCGAGCTGCTCGCCGGCACCGAGAACCTGTCCGCCGTGCTCGCGGACCGCAACGCGGAGTTCGACCGGCTGCTGGAGGACGGGAACCTGCTGCTCGCCGAGGTGCAGCGGCGCCGCGACGCGATCAGCGCGCTGCTCGACGGCACCCGGTCGGTGTCGGAGCAGCTGCGCGGCCTCGTCACCGACAACTCCGAGCAGCTGCGGCCCACGCTCGAGTCGCTCGACCGCGTGGCCGCCACACTCCAGCGCAACCGGGACAACCTGGACCAGGCCCTGGAGCTGCAGGCCGTCTTCACCCGGCTGTTCACCAACGCCACCGGCAACGGCCGCTGGTTCGACAACTACGTCTGCGGCATGGTGCCGCCCGAGTTCGGTCCCATCAACGAAGGGGGCTGCTGATGCCACTCACCGGGACCGATCGTCGCCAGCTCCAGTTCACCGGGCTGCTCGCCGCCGTCGCCGTCCTCGTCGCGGGTGGGCTGTACCTCGTGCTCCAGCCACCGGGGCGGCTGGTGACGGCCTACTTCACCGACGCCGCCGCCGTCTTCGAGGACAACTCGGTGCGGGTGCTGGGCGTCCGGGTCGGCACGATCACGCAGGTGGAGCCGGAGGGCACCCGCGTGCGCGTCGAGATGCGGATCGACGATGACCTGCAGCTCCCGGCCGACATCCACGCCGTGGTGGTCTCGCCGAGCGTGGTCACGGGCCGCTACGTGCAGCTCACCCCGACCTACAGCGGCGGCCCGGAGCTGACCGACGGTGCGGTGATCCCGCTCGAGCGCACCGCCGTGCCGCTCGGCGTCGACGACCTGACCCGCACCGCCACGGAGCTGTCCCGCGCACTCGGGCCGAACGGGCTCAACTCCACGGGCGCGCTGTCGGACGTCCTCGATGTCGGCGCCGCGAACCTGGAGGGCAACGGCGCCGCGCTGAACAGCACGATCCGCAACCTCGGGGAGCTGTCGGGCACGCTCGCCGACTCGCGGGAGGAGCTGTTCGGCACGGTCACCGAGCTCCAGTCGTTCGTGTCCAACATCGCGGAGAACGACGCCGAGGTCCGGGAGTTCACCACCCGCCTGGAGGACGTGGCGGGCTTCCTCGCCGACGAGCGCGAGGACCTCGGTGCCGCCGTGCGGGAGCTCTCGATCGCGCTCGGCGACGTCGCGGCGTTCGTGCGGGACAACCGGTCGGCACTGCGATCGAACGTCGACCGGCTCACCGACGTCACCGCCGTGCTGGTGAAGCAGCAGCGGGCGCTGGCCGAGACGCTCGACGTCGCCCCGGCCGCACTCGGCAACCTCGCCAACCTCTACAACGGCTCGTCCGGAACGCTCGACACCCGCGCCGACATCAACGAGCTGACGCTGCCGCCGGTGGTGCTGATCTGCGAGGTCATCGGGCGGACCACGCCCCCCGACCTGCCGGAGAGCCTCGACCGGATCTGCACCGATCTCGAGCCGGTGCTCTCCGGGGCCATCCCGCTGCCCAGCCCCGCCGAGGTGATCACCGCGCTGCAGGCGGGGTCGCCACCGCCGGTGCCGGGGCTCGCCCTGCCCACGGAGCCGGCCGAGCCGCCCGCCCCCGAGGACCACGAGCTCCCGTTCCCGCTGCGGGGAGACCGGTGATGCGGCGCGTGCGGCTGGCCACTGTCCTCACCGCGGCGGCGGTGTTCTCCAGCGGCTGCGGGGTGCTGTCCGGCGGCCTGCGGGGCGTCGACCTGCCCGGCGGCGCCGACCTCGGCGACGACCCGTACCGGGTCACGGTCGAGTTCGCCGACGTGCTGGACCTGGTGCCGCAGTCGCTGGTCAAGGTCAACGACGTGCCGGCCGGGTCGGTCACCGACATCGCGGTCGGGCCGGACTGGACGGCGATGGTGACGCTGCTGGTCAACCGCGACGTTCGCGTGCCCGCCGACGCGCTGGCCCGCGTGCGCACCACGAGCCTGCTCGGGGAGAAGTTCGTGGAGCTCCTCGCGCCCGCCGACGCCGCAGCGGACGCGCAGCCCGTGCTCGCCGACGGGGCCACGATCCCGCTCGCCCGCACCAGCCGCGCCGCCGAGGTCGAAGAGGTGCTCGGCGCGCTGTCGCTGCTGCTCAACGGCGGTGGGCTGGCCCAGATCCGCACGATCGCCGTGGAGCTCAACGCGGCGCTGACCGGCAACGAGCCGGAGATCCGCACCCTGCTCGAGGACCTCGACCAGCTCGTCGGCGCGCTCGACGACCGCAAGTCGGAGATCACCAGGGCGCTCGACGAGATCAACCGGCTCTCCTCGGTGCTGGCGGAGCGGCGCGACCAGATCGCGGTGGCGCTGGAGGACCTCGGGCCCGGCCTGGCCGAGCTGGAGGAGCAGCGGGGGTTGCTCGTCGACATGCTGCAGGCGCTCGACCGGCTCTCCGGTGTGGCCACCGATGTGGTCAACCGCAGCCGCGACGACGTCCTCGCCGACCTCGAGCTGCTGCGGCCGATCCTGCGGAACCTCGCCGAGTCCGGGGATGCCCTGCCGAAGTCGCTGGAGTTCTTCTTCACGCCGCCGTTCCCCGACTCCGCGGTCGACGCCTTCGCCGGCGACTACGCCAACCTCTACGTCCGCGCCGACCTCGACCTGGCCAACGTCCTCGAGAACCTCTCGCGGTCCAACCAGCCGTTCCCGGGACCGGACGGGCCCTCGGCGAACCTGCCGCCGACGTCGCAGCTGCTTGGCCCGCTGCTGGGGCCGACGGGCGTGCCGCCGCTGCCGCAGTTCCCGCTCTACGGCGAGGACGGGGAGCTGCCGGTGCCGCTGCCGGGGATCCGGCCCACGCCGCAGGGCGACCAGGAGACCGCGCCGACGACGATCGTCCCGACCCCGTCCGCGACACCGACGCCGGAGCCCGGCCTGCTCGGCAGGCTGTTCGGAGGGGGCGACTCGTGATCACCAGGACCGTGCGGTTCCAGCTCATCGCGTTCCTGCTGGTCGCGGTGCTCGGCGTGGCCTACGCCGGGTTCCGCTACGGCGGGTTCGGCGACCTCTTCGGCGCCACCACCTATCCGGTCCGCGTGCAGCTGGCCGCGTCCGGGGGCATCTTCACCGGGGCCGACGTCACCTACCGCGGTGTCAGCGTCGGCCGGGTCGGGCCGCTGCGGCTCACGGAGTCCGGCGTCGAGGTCCAGCTCGACATCGACCGGGACGCCCCGGCCATCCCGGCCGACGTCGACGCCGCGGTGCACAACCTGTCGGCCATCGGCGAGCAGTACGTCGACCTGGTGCCGGCCCGCGACGGCGGCCCGTTCCTCGAGGCCGGGTCGGTGATCCCGGTCGAGCGGACCTCCACCCCGGTGCCGATCGAGGAGCTCGTGGCGGGCGTCGACGACCTCGCCCGGTCGGTGCCGCTGGACTCGCTGCGCACCGTCGTCGACGAGCTCGGCACCGCGTTCACCGACACGGCCCAGCCGCTGCAGAAGATCCTCGACACCACCAACGACTTCACCGAGGACGCGGTCGAGGCGCTGCCGCAGACGCTCACGCTGCTCCGCGACGGGCGCACGGTGCTCTCCACCCAGAACGAGCTCGCCGGCTCGTTCCAGAACTTCAGCCGGGACCTGCGGCTGCTCGCCGAGCAGCTCGTCGAGTCCGACCCCGACTTCCGCAGGCTCCTGGTCACCGGCCCCGAGGTCTCGGCGGAGCTCGTCGCGCTGCTCGACGAGAGCGGACCTGGCCTGTCGCAGCTGGTCGCGGACCTGCTGACGGTCTCGCGCGTCGCCGAGCCCCGGCAGGACGCGCTGCGCCAGCTCCTCGTCACCTACCCCGGCGTCGCCTCGAACGCCTACACGGTCGCGCCCGGGGACGGCACCGCCCACCTCGGCCTCGTGCTGAACGTCTTCGACCCGCTGCCGTGCGCCGACGGCTACGAGGACACCCCGCACCGGCCCGGCAACGACGTCCGCGACATCCCGGTGAACGAGGACGCCTACTGCGCGGAGCCCCCCGGGAGCCCGAGCGCCGTCCGCGGTGCTCAGAATGTGCCGAGGGCGGAGACCCCGATGCCGCCCGCCACCGCCCGCCCGGGCCCCGACCACTCCCTGCCCGCCGGGTCCGCCCCGGTGGCGTCGACGCCCCCGCTCAGCACACCGGCACAGATCCTGGTGCTGCCCTGACCCCGTTGGTACCGAACCCGACTGCCGTCCCCGGACGGCCGGAGGCCTCCATGACCGCTCTGCTCGACGCGACCGAACGCCCCACGGACGATCGCCGCCGCGGCACGCCGGGACCGGTTCGCGTGCTCGCCGTACTCGTGGCGCTGGCCGCCGTCGCGGCCGTGGTCCTCGGCGTCCGGTGGGGCCTCGTGCTCGCCGACGACGGCCGGGAGCTCGCCGAGGCCCGCGAGGTGGTGCTCATCGACGCCCGGCAGGCCGCGATCAACCTCAACACGCTCGACCACCGGAACGTGGAGGCGGGCCTGGACCTGTGGGAGCAGTCGTCCACCGGGGCCGTCCTCGAGGAGTTCCGGGCCAACCGTGAGCAGTACGCGCAGTTCGTGGCCGAGTCGAGGCGCACGACCGAGGCCACCGTCACCGATGCCGCCGTCGCGGAGCTCGACGTCCGCGCCGGCATCGCGCGGGTGCTCGTCGGTCTCGACGTGCTCGTGCGGCCCGAGGGGGAGGAGCCGGTCGTCACGCGGCAGCGGCTCGAGCTGGAGATGACCCGCACCGACCAGGGCTGGAAGGTCGGCGCGCTGACCCCCGTCCGCTCGCCCGCTTCCTAGGAGGAAGGAGATCGCCATGGCTTCCCGTCGGAGGACCAGCACGATCCGCCGCCCGCGCGTCGCGGGGCTCACGAAGCCCGCGGACCGCCGGAGCGCCACCGCACTGGACGAGCGGGAGGACGTCCTCGCCGACGACCCCACCACCAGCCCCGACGACGCGCCCGTGTCGCTGTCGAAGCGCAAGGTGGGCGAGCCCGCGGCCGTCGACCCCGAGGCCGACGCCGAGGAGGCCGAGGTCGCCGAGGAGGAGCCGCGCGACGACGCGCGGCGCGGACGCCTGCTCGTGCCGATCCTGGCCGCGGCGCTGGCCGTGCTCGTGGGCGCGGCCGGGTTCTTCGCGGTGGACACCCACCGGATGAACTCCACCCCGGCCGTGCTCAACACCGCGCTGGTCGACGTCGGCGCCACGGCCGAGGTCGCGGGGCAGCTGGGGGACGCGCTGGAGACCGTCTACTCCTACGACTTCGCCCGGCTCGACGAGAACGAGCGCGCCGCCCGCGACGTGATCACGCCGGCCTTCGCGGCCGAGTTCGACCAGCTCTTCGCCCAGGTCCGGGAGCTGGCCCCGCAGCAGCAGGCCGTCGTCTCCGCCACCGTCACGCGCTCGGCCGTGCAGCGCATCGAGGGCGACCGGGCGGTGCTCGTGGCGTTCCTCGACCAGCGCGCCACCCGCGCCGCCGCCGACGCGGAGAGCACCCAGCTCACCGCCGAGGGCCGCGTGACGGTCACGGGCGAGCGGGTGGACGGCCGCTGGAAGATCGCCGCCATCGAGAGCCGCTGACCCCGCGAGTCGCCCGATCCGGACCCGCGAGTCGCCCGTTTTCGACGCGCGAGTCGCCCGGTCCGCGCGCGGGCGGGGGCCGGGGCGCAGTGGCGACGGCGTTCGCGTATCCTGGTCGGCGGTTCCACCGAAGACCGCAGGTCTGCGCCCGCCCGAGCGATCGGGATGGCGTACGAAGGCTCCGCGACAGCGGACGGCCCGCGCAGGAGGACGAGGTCACCGCGAGGTGCGTGCACGGGTTCCGTGCGCCCCTCTGCCACGCCCCGTGCGCTCCTGCGCCGGGGCGTTCGTCGTCTCCGGGTCGTCGACGGTGGGGAGAAACCACCGACGACAACCGAGAGGAGGCAAGGGATGGCCCGACCCGACAAGGTCGAGGCGGTTGCGGAGATCGCCGAGAAGTTCCGGGGCTCGTCCGCCTCGGTGGTCACCGAGTACCGCGGCCTCACCATGTCCCAGCTGACGACGCTGCGCCGGTCGCTCGGCGACGGCGCCAGCTACCGCGTCGCCAAGAACACGCTGGTGAAGCGTGCTGCCGAGGACGCGGGCATGGACGGCCTCGAGCAGCTGCTCGTCGGCCCGACGGCGATCACCTTCATCACCGGCGAGCCCGTCGACGCCGCCAAGGCGTTGCGTGACTTCGCCAAGGACCACAAGGGCCTGGTGATCAAGGGCGGCTTCATGGACGGTCGCACGCTGACCGTCGACGAGGTCAACCGGCTCGCCGACCTGGAGTCCCGCGAGGTCCTGCTGTCCAAGCTGGCCGGCGCGATGAAGGGCACGATGGCCAAGGCCGCAGGCCTGTTCGCCGCGCCCGCGTCGCAGGTGGCCCGCCTGGCCCAGGCGCTGGCCGACAAGCGCGCGGAGGAGGGCGGCGACGCCGCTCCGGCCGCCACCGAGGCTCCGGCCGACGCCGAGAGCTGATCACCACCCCCCTGATCGGCAACACCCAGAGAGGAACGCCACCATGGCGAAGCTGTCCACCGACGAGCTGCTCGAGGCCTTCAAGGACCTCACCCTGATCGAGCTCTCGGAGTTCGTGAAGAAGTTCGAGGAGACCTTCGACGTCACCGCGGCCGCCCCGGTCGCCGTGGCCGCTCCCGGCGCCGTTGCCGGTGGCGACGCCGCCCCGGCCGTCGAGGAGAAGGACGAGTTCAACGTCGTCCTCGACGCCGCGGGTGACAAGAAGATCCAGGTCATCAAGGTCGTCCGCGAGCTCGTCTCGGGCCTGGGCCTCAAGGAGGCCAAGGACCTCGTCGAGTCGGCCCCGAAGCCGATCCTCGAGGGCGTGGCCAAGGACGCGGCCGACGCCGCGAAGGCCAAGCTCGAGGAGGCCGGCGCCAAGGTCAGCCTGAGCTGATCCGGCGCGCGCCGAGCGCACTGAACGAACGGCAGCGGCACCGTACGCGAGACGAGCACCAGCTCGGAGCTGTGCGAGCCCGCTATGCCCACCTCCGGTGGGCGCGGCATGAACCCCGGCAGCCCGGCGAGTCCGTCGCTGCCGTCCCCGACCCACAGCGTGGGGTTGTCGCCGCCCGCCAGCACCAGCGTCACCGGCACGCCACCGGCGGGCGGGGCGTGCACGACCACCCCGAACGGGCCGTCGTCGGCCGGGTCCACCTCGCGGCCCACCACCGTGGCCCGCAGCACCTGCGCGCCGTCGACCCGCAGGGCCAGCAGCCGGACGGGCCGCTGCGGGCGCAGCACGAGGTCGACCACCCGCTCCGGGCCCGCCGTGGTGTCGGCCACCACGGTCACCTCGGGGGCGGGCAGGGGCGCGGCCTGCGCGGGTCCGGCGGTGAGCTCGCCGTGCAGGACGGGGTACGCGGCGGCGACGTCGGCGCGGTCGGACACGTACTGCCGCGTCCACGGCCCGGGGTCGTCCTTGCTGAGCCAGCGTGCCTCGCCCGCGTCGGCGTCGAGGGCGTACAGGAGGTGCGCCGGGGCCGGGCGCTCGGCGTCGAACGTGTTGGCGACCAGGCCGGCCACCGTCAGCGTCCCGGCGAGGGCGAGGCACATCGCGGCGGGGACCACTCGCGCGGTGAGCAGCCCGTCGAGGGCGGGCAGCACCGCGAGGCCGAGCAACGCCGCGATGATCGCGGGAGCCGCGGCGCTCGCCAGCCCGAGCGCGGGGAGGAACAGCAGCACGGCGGGCACCATCACGACCACCGCGACGGCGGCCCCGAGCGCGGTGACGACCGGGCGGCGCACCGCCAGGGCGACCGCGCCGAACGCGCCTCCCGCCAGCGCTGGGAGCGCCGCGAGGTAGGAGCCGCCGGGCGCGAGCGCCGCGAGGACGACCCCGAGCACCGCGAGCCAGACCAGCCCTCCGAACGCGAGCGCCGCGGCGCCGACCCGCCGGCGTGCCGTCCCGTACCAGGCCACCAGCACGGCGGCGACCAGTGCCGGCACCGCCAGCCGGAACGGCGCCGGCCGCCACGGGTCGAGCATCGCGGCGAAGCCGGGCCGGAGCGCGACGAGCAGCGCCCACAGCCCCGTGGCCGCGAGCGGCGCGGCGACGAGCGGCACCAGCGCGAGCGCCGCACCTGCGGCGAGGCGCGCCCCGCCGGCCGCGCCCCTGCGCAGCGCCGTCACGCCGAGGACGGCCACCGCGGCCACCGCGAGCACGGCGACCGGCCAGACCAGCGCGCCGGGCAGCCGGGCCAGGCCGCCGAGCACCGGGAAGTAGGTGGCGTCGGCGCCGCCGGGCTCGGCCAGTGCGCCGAGGTCCGCCGCGCCGAGCTCCCGCACCAGCGCCAGCGCGTTGTCGCCGTGCGCCTGCAGGCTGCCCCGGTCCACGTTCGCCGGGGTGTCCTGGGGGGTGTGGTAGGTCGCCGAGCCGTCGATGTAGGCCGAGTTGAGCCCGGCGAAGCCGGCGGCCAGGAACGGCGTGAAGTCGGTGTCGTTGGGCAGCCGCCGGTAGACCTCGACGGCGAGGCTCGTCGCCACCGGGTGCGGCGCGGCCGCCGCGAACACCTCGGCGAGCCGGGCGTTGCCGTCCGACGTCTCGAACATGATCGGCGGGCCGGTGCTCCCGCGGGCCTCCAGGTTGAGGACCACGCCGCCGTCCGCGGCCAGCGGGTGCTGCGCGACGAACGCCTCGGCCCCGCACAGGCAGGCCTCCTCGGCGTCGGTCAGCAGCACGACGACGTCGTTGCGCAGCGGCGGGCCCGTGCACAGCGCGCGCACGGTCTCCAGGATCGCCGCCACGCCGGCGGCGTCGTCGTTGCCGCCGGGCCCCACCTGCACCGAGTCGTAGTGCGCCACGAGGAACACCCGCCCGGTCGATGCCACTCCGGGCAGCACGGCGACGACGTTGCGCACCGGCGCCACGGCGGCGGCGTCCCGCAGCGCGTCGGTCATTCCGACGGCCTCCTGCACCTCGGTGCGCACCCCGAGGCCCTCCAGCGTGGCCACGAGGTGCTCGCGCACCGCGGCGTTGGCGGCACTGCCGGCGACGTGCGGGCCGTCCGCGATCCGCTCCACGTGCGCGAACGCGCGGTCGCCGCTGAACACGTCCGCCGGCGCGTCGGCCGGCCGAGACGCCGGCGGCAGGAGCGCGAGCACCGCGAGGACGGCGAGCAGCGTCAGCCCGACGAGCGCGCCGAGCGAGGAGAGCCGGCTCAGGGCCGGTCCCTCGTCCGCAGCTCGCGACGCAGGAGCTTCCCCGTGACCGTCTTCGGCAGCTCGTCGAGGATCTCCACCTGCCGCGGGTACTTGTAGGCCGCCATCCGCTCCTTCGTGAACTCGATGAGCTCCTCCGGGGTGACCGTCCGGCCCGGCCGGAGGCTGACGAACGCCTTCACCGTCTCGCCGCGGTACGCGTCGGGGACGCCGACGACCGCTGCCTCGCGCACCGCGTCGTGCTCGTAGAGGACGTCCTCGACCTCGCGCGGCCAGATCTTGTAGCCGCCCGCGTTGATCTGGTCCTTCTTGCGGTCGACGATGTAGAACCAGCCGTCCGGGTCCATGTAGCCGACGTCCCCGGTGTGGAGCGCGCCGCCGGGGAGGGCGCGCTCGGTCTCCTCCGGCTTGCCCCAGTAGCCGGACACCACCTGCGGGCCGCTCGTGACGATCTCGCCGACCTCGCCGACCGGCAGCTCGCGCCCGTCGTCGCCGACGATCCGCACCACCGTGTTGTAGACCGGGACGCCGACCGACAGCGCACCGGAGGCGTCGTCCACCGGAGCCTCCGCCCCCGCGGGAACGGCGTGCGACGGTGAGGTGGTCTCGGTCAGCCCGTAGGCGTTGTGGATGTAGCGGCCGAACTGCGCGGAGAACGCCTTGACCGTCGACGGCGGGATCGGCGCCCCGCCCGACCAGATCTTCTCCAGGGACGCCAGCGCGTCCCGCTCCGCGTTCGGGGCGTTCATCAGCGCGATGAACACGGTGATCGCCCCGATGGTGAACGTCGGCCGGTGCTCCCGGATCGTGTCGATCGCGAGCGAGGGCTCGAAGCGGTGGAACAGCACCAGTGGCGCGCGGAGCAGCATCGCGAGGGTGATGTGCCCGATCAGCCCGGTGATGTGGAACAGCGGGGCGACGCCCAGCACCACGTCGTCGGGCCCGAGGCGGCACAGCTCGCGGTAGGTCTGGCTGTTGAACACGACGTTGCCGTGCGTGTTCATCGCGCCCTTCGGCGGCCCGGTCGTGCCCGAGGTGTAGGTGAGGAACGCCGTGTCGCCCGGTTCGAACGACACCGGGGACGGCCGCTGCCCGCGGTACTGCTGCAGCAGGTCCGCGAGGTCGACCGCATCGGGCAGGTCGAGGCGCTCGACGCCGGTGAACGCGCGCGGGTCGTCGCGGGTCTGGTGCTCCAGCTCCGAGGTCGTGAGGACCGTGCGCACCTGCGTGCGCGCCAGCACGCGTGCCGCGACGTCCCGGTAGAGGCTCTGCAGGCACACCAGCACCCGGGCCCCGGAGTCGGTGAGCAGCAGCTCCAGCTCCCGCTCCCGGTTCATCGGGTTGATCGAGACCGCGATCCCGCCCGCCTTCCACGTGCCCACCAGCCCGATGGCGAACTGCGGGTCGTTCTGCAGGTAGAGCGCCACCCGGTCGCCCCGGTCGAAGCCGGTGGCGAGCAGGCCGGCGGCGAACGCGTCGCTCAGCTCGTCGAGCTCCCGGTAGGTGATGTGCCCGTCGAAGTAGCGCAGGGCGTCGACGTCGGGCGCGTGCTCGACGGCGGCCCGGAACATCGCCAGCGCGTCGGGGAACTCCGGCGTGAGGTCGGACGGCTGCCCCTGGTCGTAGCGGTCGAGCCAGGGCCGCGCGTCATAGGCGGAGTCGGGCATCGGTCGTCTCCTCACGGTCGGCGTCGTCGCCGGCCCGGTGCACCCCGCCGGACCCCTGGCCGGAGCTGATCGTCCGGGCGGGGCTCGCCGGATGTCAAGGCGACCCGTCTGGTCGTGCGCTGGGTTCGCGGACGTTCCGTCGATGCGCCTCGTTTCGGCCGGTGCGCCCCGTCGACGGGGGGCCTGGGCGGAGACGGGGTGCATGGAGGGGCTGCAGGGGCCGGTCGGGCGGTCGGAGGGCGCCTCCGGACCGGTGATTCCGAGCACCGCCGCGCGGCGTGCTTCTGCCGGTCGTCCCGCGAAAGGGACCACTTACCGCGGCGTAGCGTCTTGACTCGATGCGCCTGTCAGGTCACTCTTAGGTCTCGATGGTTGCCTTGGTGACCCGTCTCGACAGCGGCTGCATTTGCAGCTAGACTGCCTCTTTGCGCTGCCTCCGTCCAGCCTCGCGATGTTCGCACACGGGTCTCTCCCACTGCAGGGAGTACGTCCGGGTGCTCTCGCGTGTCCGGCCGGCGGCTGCGTATGACAACAGACGGCGATCGCCGGATCCCGCATCCGTGAAGCCCGCTCGACCCGGACCTCCTGCCCGGGTCGGTCGAGCAGACGGTAGCGCGCGGGGCCCGGTGCCCGCCAGACGAGAGCGCAGTTCTCGGAAGGACGCATCTTGGCTTCGTCCCGCGCCACCACCCCGCTCGCGATCCCCGCGACCGCTGCCGTCTCGGCCAACCCGAACTTTCCGGGCGCACCCACCCGGGTCACCTTCGCGAAGATCCGCGAGCCACTCGAGGTGCCCGATCTCCTCGACCTGCAGATCCAGTCGTTCGAATGGCTGGTCGGCAACGAGGCGTGGTTCCAGCGGCGGATCGACGCGGGCGACGACAACCCGGTGGGGGGCCTCGAGGAGATCCTCAGGGAGATCTCTCCGATCGAGGACTTCTCCGGGTCCATGTCCCTGTCCTTCTCCGACCCTCGCTTCGACGAGGTCAAGGCCTCCGAGGAGGAGTGCCGGGACAAGGACATGACCTACGCCGCCCCGCTGTTCGTCACGGCGGAGTTCACCAACAACACCACCGGCGAGATCAAGAGCCAGACGGTGTTCATGGGTGACTTCCCCGTGATGACGAGCAAGGGCACCTTCATCATCAACGGCACCGAGCGTGTCGTCGTGTCCCAGCTCGTCCGGTCGCCCGGCGTGTACTTCGACCACACGATCGACAAGACGACCGACAAGGACGTCTACTCGGTCAAGGTCATCCCGAGCCGCGGCGCGTGGCTCGAGTTCGACGTCGACAAGCGCGACACCGTCGGTGTCCGCATCGACCGCAAGCGCCGCCAGCCGGTCACCGTGCTGCTCAAGGCGCTCGGCTGGACCGCCGAGCAGATCCAGCAGCGGTTCGGGTTCTCCGAGACGATCATGGCGACGCTGGAGAAGGACCACACCGCCGGGCAGGACGAGGCGCTGCTCGACATCTACCGCAAGCTGCGTCCGGGCGAGCCGCCCACGCGGGAGAGCGCGCAGACCCTCCTGGAGAACCTGTTCTTCAAGGACAAGCGCTACGACCTGGCCAAGGTCGGCCGTTACAAGGTCAACAAGAAGCTCGGGCTGGACATCGACAACTCGGTCGGCACGCTGACCGAGGAGGACATCGCCACCACGCTCGAGTACCTCGTCCGGCTGCACGCCGGCGACACCTCGATGACGGTCGGCGCCGACGCCGAGGGCAACGGCGGCACCACGGTGCCCGTCGAGACCGACGACATCGACCACTTCGGCAACCGGCGGCTGCGCACGGTCGGCGAGCTCATCCAGAACCAGGTCCGCGTCGGCCTGTCCCGGATGGAGCGCGTCGTCCGTGAGCGCATGACCACGCAGGACGTCGAGGCGATCACGCCGCAGACGCTGATCAACATCCGGCCCGTCGTGGCGGCGATCCGGGAGTTCTTCGGCACCTCGCAGCTGTCGCAGTTCATGGACCAGCACAACCCGCTCGCGGGGCTCACGCACAAGCGTCGCCTCTCCGCGCTGGGTCCGGGCGGTCTGTCGCGGGAGCGCGCGGGCATGGAGGTCCGCGACGTCCACCACAGCCACTACGGCCGCATGTGCCCGATCGAGACCCCGGAAGGCCCGAACATCGGCCTGATCGGGTCGCTGGCGAGCTTCGGGCGGGTCAACCCGTTCGGCTTCATCGAGACGCCGTACCGGAAGGTCGAGGACGGCCGGGTCACCGACCAGATCGACTACCTCACGGCCGACGAGGAGGACCGCTTCGTCGTCGCGCAGGCCAACGCGCCGCTGACCGACGACGGCAACTTCCAGGAGGACCGCATCCTGGTCCGCCGCAAGGGCGGCGAGGTCGACCTCGTCACCCCCGCCGCGGTGGACTACATGGACGTGTCGCCGCGCCAGATGGTGTCGGTCGCCACGGCGATGATCCCGTTCCTCGAGCACGACGACGCCAACCGCGCGCTGATGGGCGCCAACATGCAGCGCCAGGCGGTGCCGCTGCTGCGCAGCGAGTCGCCGCTGGTCGGCACGGGCATGGAGCTGCGCGCCGCGGTCGACGCCGGTGACGTCCTCGTCGCCGACAAGGCCGGTGTGGTCGAGGAGCTGTGCGCCGACTACATCACGGTGATGGCCGACGACGGCACGCGCACCACGTACCGGCTGAACAAGTTCCGCCGGTCCAACCAGGGCACGTGCAACAACCAGAAGCCGATCGTCGACGAGGGCGCCCGTGTCGAGGCGGGCCAGGTCATCGCCGACGGGCCGTGCACCGAGGACGGTGAGATGGCCCTGGGCAAGAACCTGCTCGTGGCGATCATGCCGTGGGAGGGGCACAACTACGAGGACGCGATCATCCTCTCGCAGCGCCTGGTGCAGGACGACGTGCTCACGTCGATCCACATCGAGGAGCACGAGATCGACGCCCGCGACACCAAGCTGGGCGCCGAGGAGATCACCCGGGACATCCCGAACGTGTCCGAGGAGGTCCTCGCCGACCTCGACGAGCGCGGGATCATCCGCATCGGTGCCGAGGTGCAGCCGGGCGACATCCTGGTCGGCAAGGTCACGCCGAAGGGCGAGACGGAGCTGACCCCGGAGGAGCGCCTGCTGCGGGCGATCTTCGGTGAGAAGGCGCGCGAGGTGCGCGACACGTCGCTGAAGGTGCCCCACGGCGAGACCGGCAAGGTCATCGGCATCCGCGTCTTCTCCCGCGACGACGAGGACGAGCTGGCGCCGGGCGTCAACGAGCTGGTCCGCGTCTACGTGGCCCAGAAGCGCAAGATCCAGGACGGCGACAAGCTCGCCGGCCGCCACGGCAACAAGGGCGTCATCGGCAAGATCCTGCCCGCCGAGGACATGCCGTTCCTCCCGGACGGCACCCCGGTCGACATCATCCTCAACACCCACGGTGTGCCGCGACGGATGAACATCGGCCAGGTGCTGGAGACCCACCTCGGGTGGATCGCCAAGACCGGCTGGGAGATCGAGGGCAAGCCCGAGTGGGCGTCGAAGATGCCCGAGGAGCTCTACTCCGTGCCCGCCGGCACGAAGACCGCCACCCCGGTCTTCGACGGCGCCAGGGAGCACGAGATCAGCGGGCTGCTCGCGTCCACGCTGCCCAACCGCGACGGTGAGCGGATGGTCAACCCCGACGGCAAGGCCCAGCTGTTCGACGGGCGCTCGGGCGAGCCGTACCCGTTCCCGGTGGCCGTCGGCTACATGTACATCCTGAAGCTCGCGCACCTGGTGGACGACAAGATCCACGCGCGCTCCACGGGTCCGTACTCGATGATCACCCAGCAGCCGCTCGGCGGTAAGGCCCAGTTCGGTGGCCAGCGCTTCGGTGAGATGGAGTGCTGGGCGATGCAGGCTTACGGCGCGGCGTACACGCTGCAGGAGCTGCTCACCATCAAGTCCGACGACGTGGTGGGCCGGGTCAAGGTCTACGAGGCGATCGTCAAGGGCGAGAACATCCCCGAGCCGGGCATCCCGGAGTCGTTCAAGGTGCTCCTCAAGGAGCTCCAGTCGCTGTGCCTGAACGTCGAGGTGCTCTCCAGCGACGGCGCGGCGATCGAGATGCGCGACACCGACGACGAGGACCTCGAGCGGGCCGCGGCGAACCTGGGCATCAACCTGTCCAGCCGCCCCGGATCCGAGTCGATGACCGTCGACGACGTCGTCAACTGACCCCGCCCAGAGCCGAGAACGAACGAAGGAACTGAGGACTACTAGTGCTCGACGTCAACTTCTTCGACGAGCTGCGCATCGGCCTGGCCACCGCCGAGGACATCCGTCAGTGGTCGCACGGCGAGGTCAAGAAGCCGGAAACCATCAACTACCGCACCCTGAAGCCGGAGAAGGACGGGCTCTTCTGCGAGAAGATCTTCGGCCCGACCCGCGACTGGGAGTGCTACTGCGGTAAGTACAAGCGCGTCCGGTTCAAGGGCATCATCTGCGAGCGCTGCGGCGTGGAGGTCACGCGCGCCAAGGTGCGGCGCGAGCGGATGGGCCACATCGAGCTGGCCGCCCCGGTCACGCACATCTGGTACTTCAAGGGTGTGCCGAGCCGCCTGGGCTACCTGCTCGACCTGGCGCCCAAGGACCTCGAGAAGATCATCTACTTCGCCGCGTACGTGATCACCTCGGTCAACAAGGAGCTGCGCCACAACGACCTGTCCACGCTCGAGACCGAGATGAGCGTGGAGCGCAAGCGGGTCGAGAACCGGCGCGACGCCGATCTGGAGGCCAGGGCGCAGAAGCTCGAGGCCGACATCGCCGAGCTGGAGGCGGAGGGCGCCAAGAGCGACGTCCGCCGCAAGGTCAAGGAGGGCGGCGAGCGCGAGATGCGCCAGCTCCGCGACCGCGCCCAGCGCGAGCTGGACCGGCTCGACGAGATCTGGAGCACCTTCACCAAGCTCGAGGTGCAGCAGCTGATCGCGGACGAGGGGCTCTACCGCGAGCTCTACGACCGCTACGGCGACTACTTCACCGGGGCGATGGGCGCCGAGGCGATCCAGACCCTGCTGCAGAACTTCGACATCGAGGCCGAGGCCGAGAGCCTGCGGGAGACCATCCGCAGCGGCAAGGGGCAGAAGAAGCTCCGCGCCCTCAAGCGGCTCAAGGTCGTCGCGGCGTTCCAGTCCACCGGCAACTCGCCGATGGGCATGGTGCTCGACTGCGTGCCGGTCATCCCGCCGGACCTGCGCCCGATGGTGCAGCTCGACGGTGGCCGCTTCGCCACCTCGGACCTCAACGACCTGTACCGCCGGGTCATCAACCGCAACAACCGCCTCAAGCGACTGATCGACCTCGGCGCGCCCGAGATCATCGTCAACAACGAGAAGCGGATGCTGCAGGAGGCCGTCGACGCGCTGTTCGACAACGGCCGCCGCGGCCGGCCGGTGACCGGGCCGGGCAACCGCCCGCTCAAGTCGCTGTCCGACCTGCTCAAGGGCAAGCAGGGCCGGTTCCGCCAGAACCTGCTCGGCAAGCGCGTCGACTACTCGGGCCGTTCGGTCATCGTGGTCGGCCCGCAGCTCAAGCTGCACCAGTGCGGTCTGCCCAAGGGCATGGCGCTGGAGCTGTTCAAGCCGTTCGTGATGAAGCGGCTGGTCGACCTCAACCACGCGCAGAACATCAAGTCCGCGAAGCGCATGGTTGAGCGCGGCCGCTCGCAGGTGTGGGACGTGCTCGAGGAGGTCATCTCCGAGCACCCGGTGCTGCTCAACCGCGCGCCCACGCTGCACCGCCTCGGCATCCAGGCCTTCGAGCCGCAGCTGGTGGAGGGCAAGGCCATCCAGCTGCACCCGCTGGTCTGCGAGGCGTTCAACGCCGACTTCGACGGTGACCAGATGGCGGTGCACCTGCCGCTGTCGGCCGAGGCGCAGTCCGAGGCCAGGGTGCTGATGCTCTCGAGCAACAACATCCTGTCGCCCGCGTCGGGACGTCCGCTCGCGATGCCCCGGCTGGACATGGTCACGGGCCTGTTCCACCTCACCCGGGAGCGTCCCGGCGCCACCGGTGAGGGCCAGGTGTACTCCTCGCCGGCCGAGGCGATCATGGCCTACGACCGCAAGGTGCTCCACCTCCAGGCGCCGATCAAGATCCGGCTCACCGGTGTGGTGCCGCCCGCCGAGCTGTACCCCACGCTCTCCGAGCGCGGCTGGAGCGCGGGCGAGCCGTGGGTCGCCGAGACCACGCTCGGCCGGGCGCTGTTCAACGAGCTGCTCCCGGAGGACTACCCGTTCGTCAACGAGCCGCTGCCGAAGAAGCGCCAGGCCGCGATCATCAACGACCTGGCCGAGCGGTACTCGATGACAGAGGTCGCGCAGGTTCTCGACCGCCTCAAGGAGGCCGGCTTCTACTGGGCCACGCGCTCCGGGGTCACGCTGGCCGTCTCCGACGTCGTGGTGCCGCCGAACAAGCAGGAGATCCTCGACGGCTACGAGGCCAAGGCCGACCAGGTCAACAAGCGCTACCAGCGCGGCGCCCTGTCGCACCAGGAGCGCAACGACGAGATGGTCAAGATCTGGACCCAGGCCTCCGAAGAGGTGGCCCGGGCCATGGAGGACAACTTCCCCGACGACAACCCGATCCCCACGATCGTGAAGTCCGGCGCGGCGGGCAACATGACGCAGGTCCGGCAGCTCGCCGGTATGCGTGGTCTGGTCGCCAACCCGAAGGGTGAGTACATCCCCCGCCCGATCAAGGCCAACTTCCGTGAGGGCCTGTCGGTGCTGGAGTACTTCATCTCCACGCACGGCACCCGCAAGGGCCTCGCCGACACCGCCCTGCGCACCGCCGACTCGGGTTACCTGACCCGTCGTCTGGTGGACGTGTCGCAGGACGTCATCGTCCGCGAGGTCGACTGCGGCACCGAGCGCAGCATCGCGATGGCCGTCACGGAGGAGACCTCGGACGGCCGCCGGATCCCGCACCGGTACCTGCGAACCAGCGTCTACGCCCGCAATTCGGCGGAGGACGTGTACGGGCCCGACGGTGAGATCATCGTGCGCCGCAACGACGACCTGGGCGACCCGGCGCTCGACGTGCTCGTCGCCGCGGGCGTCAAGACGATCAAGGTGCGCAGCGCGCTCACCTGCACGTCGGCCACCGGCATCTGCGGCATGTGCTACGGCCGTTCGATGGCCACCGGCAAGCTGGTGGACGTCGGCGAGGCGGTCGGCATCGTCGCGGCGCAGTCCATCGGTGAGCCCGGCACGCAGCTGACGATGCGTACCTTCCACACCGGTGGTGTGGCCGGTGACGACATCACCACCGGTCTGCCGCGTGTGCAGGAGCTGTTCGAGGCCCGCGTCCCCAAGGGCAAGGCCCCGATCGCCGACGTCGACGGGCGCATCGCGATCGAGGACGGCGACCGCTTCTGGAAGATCACCCTCACGCCGGACGACGGCGGCGAGGAGATCGTCTACGACAAGCTGTCGAAGCGGCAGTGGCTGGCGATGACCGTCGTCGACGGTCAGGAGCGGCCGCTGGCCGACGGCGACCACGTGCACGTGGGCCAGCTGCTCCTCGAGGGCACGGCCGACCCGCACGAGGTGCTGCGCGTCATGGGCCCGCGCGAGGTGCAGCTGCACCTGGTGCGCGAGGTGCAGCGGGTGTACCGCACGCAGAGCGTGGACATCCACGACAAGCACATCGAGGTCATCGTCCGGCAGATGCTGCGCCGGGTCACGATCATCGACTCGGGCTCCACGGAGTTCCTGCCGGGTGCGCTCGCCGAGCGTGCCGAGTTCGAGAACGCCAACCGTCAGGTGGTGGCCGAGGGCGGCGAGCCGGCCTCCGGCCGTCCGGTGCTCATGGGGATCACGAAGGCCTCGCTGGCCACGGAGTCGTGGCTGTCCGCGGCGTCGTTCCAGGAGACCACCCGGATCCTCACCGATGCCGCGATCAACGGAAAGCGCGACAAGCTCGTCGGGCTCAAGGAGAACGTGATCATCGGTAAGCTGATCCCGGCCGGTACCGGCATCAACCGGTACCGCAACATTCAGGTCCAGCCCACGGAGGAGGCCCGTGCGGCCGCCTACGCGCTGCCGAGCTACGACGACGGCTACTACAGCCCCGACGTGTTCGGCACGGGCACCGGTGCCGCAGTGCCCCTGGACGACTACGACTTCGGGCGCGACTTCCGCTGACGAGCGGCTGGTCGTGACCTGAGGTCCGGCACCTGAACGGGGCCGGGTACCGCTCTCCCGTGGCGGTATCCGGCCCCGTTCGTCGTTCCGGTGCGAATCGGCATCGCCTGGCCCTACCCGGCGGCCGGCGGCCCAGGCCGCGTCGCCGAGGAGCGCCGCCCGCCCCGTGCCTCGGTGATCACGGGCAGAAGGTGGATTCCCGGCGCCGTGCCGCGGCCCTCCGCCCGTGATCGCCGACGGAGCGGCCCGACCGACCCGACCGCCGCGCCGACCGGCGGCGATCGGGGCTGCGGCCTCACCCCGGCGTGCAGTCGCGCCGCAGCGCGGCACCGAGCGCCGCCACCGCGTCGTCGGCCTCGCGCAGCATGCTGGCCAGCACGGGGTAGGCGTGCCACATCCGCTCGGCCCGCCGGTAGGTGACCGGCCCACCGGCCGCGCGCAGCCGCTCGACCAGGGCGTCGGCGTCGCCGAGCAGGATCTCGTCGGTCCCGGCGACGACGTGCACCGGCGGCAGCCCCGCGAGATCGGCCTCGAGGGGTCGCAGCTCGGGACCTTCGGCGTCGCCGCGGTAGTCGGCGGCCGCCTCGCCCAGCCAGGCCGGATCGAGCATCGCGTCGGTGCGCGCGTTGGCGCGCAGGGTGGGTGACCGGAGCTCGAGGTCGAGCCACGGGGAGATCAGGCCGACCGATCCGGGCAGCTCCTCCCCGTTGTCGCGCAGCCGCAGCAGGAGGGCGAGGACGATCCCGCCGCCTGCGGAATCCCCGGCCAACGCGATGTGTTGAGAAGTGTGGCCGGCCGCGCGGAGCGCGTGGTAGGCCGCCGCGGCGTCGTCGACCGCGGCCGGGTACGGGCTCTCGGGTGCGCGCCGGTAGTGCGGCACGTGCACGGGTGCGCCCGCGGCCCGGCCGAGCCCGCGGTGCGATCGTGGTGACCCCGTCTGGTAGCCGCCGCCGTGCAGATAGAGCACCTGGTGCGGGCCTCCTGAGCCGCGGGCTGCCACGCGTTCTGTCGGCACGCCGCCGAGCGCGCCCCGGCTCCGGCGCGTGCCGCGCGGGCCGGGCACGACGTGACCGGTGGCGTCGAGCAGGGTCCGCCGGACGGGCAGCGGGAGCCGAGGGGAGAGCAACGGTGCGATGACGACGCTGGCCAACAGCCGGGCCGCAGCACGGGGCAGGCGCACGTCGGCACACTATCCGGTTGCGACGAGCGGGGGTTTCTGCGCGGCGAGCGGCGCGTCCTCTTGCGGGTGGGGCGGGGTTTGCGGCACCCTGCCAGTACCGGCACGCGTCGACCGGGACCCGTTTTGACCCCCTTCCGACGGGGCGGGTACCCTTGTGTCTTGCGCTCGGCCACGGTCGGGCCGATCCGCGTGCCTGTCGCCCGCCGATCCGCATCACGGTGCGGCTACGCGTCGTCGGGAGCGTGGGCCCGGGAGTTCGTGAGGTTCCCCGATCTCGCATCGCAGCGCCCGGGCGTCAGCACGCAAGTACGCGGGACACGCCCGACCTCGGGGGAGGGCGGCCGGTGCCACCGGCCTCCCCGCACCAGCACGACAAGCATCAGATAGAGCACCACCGACGGGAAGAAGTAGACGGTTCATGCCCACGATCCAGCAGCTGGTCCGCAAGGGCCGTCAGGACAAGGTCGGCAAGACCAAGACCGCCGCGCTGAAGGGAAGCCCCCAGCGCCGCGGGGTGTGCACTCGCGTGTACACCACGACGCCGAAGAAGCCGAACTCCGCCCTGCGCAAGGTTGCCCGCGTCAAGCTGTCCAGCCAGATCGAGGTCACGGCCTACATCCCGGGTGAGGGGCACAACCTCCAGGAGCACTCCATCGTGCTCGTGCGCGGCGGCCGGGTGAAGGACCTCCCCGGCGTTCGCTACAAGATCATTCGCGGTTCGCTGGACACGCAGGGCGTCCGCAACCGCAAGCAGTCCCGCAGCCGCTACGGCGCGAAGAAGGAGAAGAGCTGATGCCTCGCAAGGGCCCGGCGCCGAAGCGCCCGCTGGTTGCTGACCCGGTGTACAGCTCGCCGCTGGTCACCCAGCTGGTGAACAAGATCCTGCAGGACGGCAAGCGGTCGCTCGCCGAGCGCATCGTCTACGCCGCCCTGGAGGGCACGCGCGACAAGACCGGCACCGACCCGGTCGTCACGCTCAAGCGCGCGCTGGACAACGTCAAGCCCGCCCTCGAGGTGCGCAGCCGCCGGGTCGGTGGCGCCACCTACCAGGTGCCGGTCGAGGTCCGCGCCGTCCGCCAGACCACGCTGGGGCTGCGGTGGCTGGTGGGCTTCGCGAAGCAGCGCCGCGAGAAGACCATGGTCGAGCGCCTGATGAACGAGCTGCTCGACGCGAGCAACGGCCTCGGCGCCAGCGTGAAGCGGCGCGAGGACATGCACAAGATGGCGGAGTCCAACAGGGCCTTCGCCCACTACCGCTGGTGACGGGCCGAACGTCCGCGCCAACCTCGAAGAGGGAAGAGAGCTGACAGTGGCACGGGACGTGCTGACGGACCTCGGCAAGGTCCGCAACATCGGCATCATGGCCCACATCGACGCCGGCAAGACCACCACCACCGAGCGGATCCTGTTCTACACCGGGATCAACTACAAGATCGGTGAGGTCCACGACGGCGCCGCCACCATGGACTGGATGGAGGAGGAGCAGAAGCGCGGCATCACGATCACGTCCGCCGCCACCACCTGCTTCTGGAAAGACCACCAGATCAACCTGATCGACACCCCCGGGCACGTCGACTTCACCGTCGAGGTGGAGCGCAACCTGCGGGTGCTCGACGGCGCCGTCGCGGTGTTCGACGGCAAGGAAGGTGTCGAGCCGCAGTCCGAGCAGGTCTGGCGGCAGGCCACCAAGTACGACGTCCCGCGCATCTGCTTCGTCAACAAGATGGACAAGCTGGGTGCGGACTTCTACTTCACCGTCAGCACGATCAAGGAGCGGCTCGGCGCCACGCCGCTGCCGATCCAGCTGCCCATCGGCTCGGAGAACGACTTCATCGGCGTCGTCGACCTCGTCGAGATGCGGGCGCTGACGTGGCGCGGTGAGGTCCAGAAGGGCGAGGACTACGCGGTCGAGGAGATCCCGGCCGACCTCGCCGACCGCGCCGCGGAGTACCGCACGGCGCTCGTGGAGGCCGTCGCCGAGACCGACGACGAGCTCATGGAGCTCTACCTCGGCGGCGAGGAGCTCACGACCGAGCAGATCAAGCACGGCATCCGGAAGATCGTGAACAACCGCAGCGCCTACCCGGTGATGTGCGGCTCGGCGTTCAAGAACAAGGGCGTGCAGCCCCTGCTCGACGCCGTCATCGACTACCTGCCGTCGCCGATCGACCTGCCGCCGGTCGAGGGCACGCTGACCGACGGGGAGACCCCGGCCAGCCGCAAGCCGGTGAAGGACGAGCCGTTCTCGGCCCTGGCCTTCAAGATCGCTGCGCACCCGTTCTTCGGCAAGCTGACCTACGTCCGGGTGTACTCGGGCCGGGTTGCCGCGGGCTCCCAGGTCATCAACTCGACCAAGGACCGCAAGGAGCGCATCGGGAAGATCTTCCAGATGCACGCCAACAAGGAGAACCCGGTCGACGAGGCCCTTGTCGGTCACATCTACGCGGTCATCGGCCTGAAGGACACCACCACGGGCGACACGCTCTGCGACCCGCAGGCGCCGATCGTGCTGGAGTCGATGACCTTCCCGGAGCCGGTCATCCAGGTCGCGGTGGAGCCGAAGACCAAGGCCGACCAGGAGAAGCTGTCCACGGCGATCCAGAAGCTGGCCGAGGAGGACCCGACGTTCCAGGTCAGCCTGGACGACGAGACCGGCCAGACGATCCTCGCCGGCATGGGTGAGCTGCACCTCGAGGTGCTGGTCAACCGCATGAAGAGCGACTTCAAGGTCGAGGCCAACATCGGCAAGCCGCAGGTGGCCTACCGCGAGACGATCCGTCGCTCGGTCGACAAGTACGAGTACACGCACAAGAAGCAGACCGGTGGTTCGGGCCAGTTCGCCCGCGTCATCATCAAGCTCGAGCCGCTCGACACCGCGGCGGCCGACGGTGCGCTGTACGAGTTCGACAACAAGGTCACCGGTGGCCGCATCCCGCGGGAGTACATCCCGTCGGTCGACGCCGGTGCCCAGGACGCCATGCAGTACGGCGTGCTGGCGGGCTACCCGCTGGTCGGCATCAAGCTGACGCTGCTCGACGGTCAGTACCACGAGGTCGACTCGTCCGAGATGGCCTTCAAGGTCGCCGGCTCGATGGCCCTGAAGGAGGCTGCGCGCAAGGCCGACCCGGCCCTGCTCGAGCCGATGATGGCCGTCGAGGTCACCACGCCCGAGGACTACATGGGCGACGTGATCGGCGACCTGAACTCCCGCCGTGGCCAGATCCAGGCCATGGAGGAGCGGGCGGGTGCCCGCGTCGTCAAGGCGCTGGTGCCGCTCTCGGAGATGTTCGGCTACGTCGGCGACCTGCGGTCGCGGACGCAGGGCCGGGCGAACTACACGATGGTCTTCGACTCCTACGCGGAGGTCCCGACCAACGTGGCCAAGGAGATTATCGCGAAGGCAACGGGCGAGTGAGCACCGCAGCGAGCGCCAGCGAGCGAGGAGCGCCGCGAGCCCGGACGAACACTGTGAAGGCGACGGGCGAGTAGCCCCGACCGCTCGCGAGTGGCGGGTCGCGGATCGGTAAGGTCCACGGCCCGCACCACAACCGGAAGACCTGCCGTCAGCACGGCGGACACGAATCATCAAGTCCAGGAGGACACTGCAGTGGCGAAGGCGAAGTTCGAGCGGACCAAGCCGCACGTCAACATCGGCACCATTGGTCACATCGACCACGGCAAGACCACGCTGACGGCGGCCATCACGAAGGTCCTGCACGACAAGTACCCGAACCTCAACGAGGCGTCGGCGTTCGACATGATCGACAAGGCGCCGGAGGAGCGCCAGCGCGGTATCACCATCTCGATCGCGCACGTCGAGTACCAGACCGAGAAGCGGCACTACGCGCACGTCGACTGCCCCGGTCACGCCGACTACATCAAGAACATGATCACCGGTGCGGCGCAGATGGACGGCGCCATCCTGGTGGTCGCGGCCACCGACGGCCCGATGCCGCAGACGCGTGAGCACGTGCTGCTCGCCCGCCAGGTCGGCGTGCCCTACATCGTGGTGGCGCTGAACAAGGCCGACATGGTCGACGACGAGGAGATCCTCGAGCTCGTCGAGCTGGAGGTCCGCGAGCTGCTGTCGTCGCAGGACTACCCGGGCGACGACCTGCCGATCGTGCGCGTCTCGGCGCTCAAGGCCCTTGAGGGCGACGCCGAGTGGGGCGCGAAGCTGCTCGAGCTCATGGACGCCGTGGACGAGAGCATCCCGGAGCCGGAGCGCGACACCGAGAAGCCGTTCCTCATGCCCGTCGAGGACGTCTTCACCATCACCGGCCGCGGCACCGTGGTCACCGGCCGCATCGAGCGCGGCATCGTGAAGGTGAACGAGGAGGTCGAGATCGTCGGCATCCGCGAGAAGTCGACCAAGACCACCGTCACCGGTGTCGAGATGTTCCGCAAGATCCTCGACGAGGGTCGCGCGGGTGAGAACGTCGGTCTGCTGCTCCGCGGCATCAAGCGCGAGGACGTCGAGCGCGGCCAGGTCGTCGTGAAGCCCAACTCGATCACGCCGCACACGGAGTTCGAGGCGCAGGTCTACATCCTGTCCAAGGACGAGGGTGGCCGCCACACGCCGTTCTTCAACAACTACCGTCCGCAGTTCTACTTCCGGACCACGGACGTGACGGGCGTCGTGACGCTGCCGCAGGGCACCGAGATGGTCATGCCCGGCGACAACACCGCGGTCAGCGTCCAGCTGATCCAGCCGATCGCGATGGAGGAGGGCCTGCAGCTCGCCATCCGCGAGGGCGGCCGCACCGTCGGCGCCGGCCAGGTCACCAAGATCAACAAGTAACACCCCCCCGGTTGAGGGCGCCGCATCGCGGTGTGGCATCCTTGACGGGTTGCGCGTTGGGCTGCGGCGCGCCCGAACCCCGGTTCGAGCGCGCCGCATCCACGCCCAGCCCCTGAGCACAGCACCCCCCAGGGGACGCAGGTGACCCGGGGACGAATGCATGCGAGTGGCCCCAGGATCCGCTGAACACCCCCCAGTGCCAGTCGGATGCATTCGGCAGGCATGAGGATCACGGCGACACGCCCGACCTCGTGGACCGGAGCCACCACGAGTGAGACCCATCCGGGGCTCCTTGTGGGTGCACCACCCCGGAGCACGCGTACATGAGCGGCAGGAAGAAGAGGACGACCGACGACCATGGCGGGACAAAAGATCCGCATCAGGCTGAAGGCCTATGACCACGAGGCCATCGACGCCTCCGCACGCAAGATCGTCGAGACGGTCACGCGTACGGGCGCTCGGGTCGTCGGGCCGGTGCCGCTGCCGACGGAGAAGAACGTGTACTGCGTCATCCGCTCGCCGCACAAGTACAAGGACTCGCGCGAGCACTTCGAGATGCGCACGCACAAGCGGCTGATCGACATCCTCGACCCGACGCCCAAGACGGTCGACGCGCTGATGCGCATCGACCTGCCGGCCAGCGTCGACGTGAACATCCAGTAGGGCCTGACCGACGATGACTGATAGGCAAATCACCGGGATCCTGGGCACCAAGCTCGGGATGACCCAGGTCTTCGACGAGAACAACCGGGTGGTCCCGGTCACCGTGGTCCAGGCGGGCCCGAACGTGGTGACGCAGGTCCGCACGCCGGAGAACGACGGCTACACCGCCGTTCAGCTGGCCTACGGCGCGATCGACCCGCGCAAGGTGAACAAGCCGCGCACCGGCCACTTCGCCAAGGCGGGCACCACGCCGCGCCGGCACCTGGTCGAGCTGCGCACCTCCGACGCGGGCGAGTACACCGTCGGCCAGGAGGTCACGGCCGAGGTCTTCGAGGCCGGCGCCGTGGTCGACGTGGTGGGCACGAGCAAGGGCAAGGGCACCGCGGGTGTCATGAAGCGGCACGGCTTCAAGGGCCTCGGCGCGAGCCACGGCACGCAGCGCAAGCACCGTTCGCCGGGTTCCATCGGCGGGTGTGCCACCCCGGGTCGCGTCTTCAAGGGCCTGCGGATGGCCGGTCGCATGGGCACCGCGCGCACCACCACGCAGAACCTCACGGTGCACCGCGTCGACACCGACAACGGCCTGCTGCTGCTCAAGGGTGCCGTCCCCGGCCCGCGCGGCGGCCTGATCCTGGTCAAGACGGCCGCGAAGGGCGGTGCACAGTAATGACTTCCTCTGGGACGAGCGTCGAGATCCGCACCCCGGACGGGAAGGCCGACGGCAGCGTCGAGCTGCCTGCGCACGTCTTCGACGTCACGGCCAACGTGCCGCTGATGCACCAGGTCGTGGTGGCCCAGCAGGCCGCAGCGCGCCAGGGCACGCACGACACGAAGACCCGCGGCGAGGTCCGCGGTGGTGGCAAGAAGCCGTACCGCCAGAAGGGCACCGGCCGCGCCCGGCAGGGCTCGACCCGCGCGCCGCAGTTCACCGGTGGTGGCACGGTGCACGGCCCCACGCCGCGTGACTACAGCCAGAAGACCCCGAAGAAGATGAAGGCCGCCGCGCTGCGCGGTGCGCTGTCCGACCGGGCCCGTGGCGGCCTGGTGCAGGTCGTCTCCTCGGTGGTCACGGGCGACACCCCGTCCACCAAGTCCGCGCGCACCGCGCTGGAGGCCGTGGTGGGCGAGGCCGGGCGCCGCGTGCTCGCGGTCGTCGGCCGCGACGACGAGGTCAGCTGGCTCTCGCTGCGCAACCTCCCGACCGTGCACGTGATCGCCCCCGACCAGCTGAACACCTACGACGTCCTCGTCAACGACGTCGTGGTCTTCACGCGTGAGGCGCTCGATGCATTTTTGGCCGGCCCGATCGCCGCTGTGACACGGAGTTCTGGGACCCGGTCGGCGAAGGCCACGGCGCGCGAGAGCGAGCTGGTGGGCCTGGAGAAGGAGGCTGCGAAGTGATCCCCGACCCGCGGGACATCCTGCTCGCGCCGGTGGTGTCGGAGAAGAGCTACGGGCTGCTCGAGGAGCGCCAGTACACCTTCGTCGTCGCGCCGAACGCGAACAAGACCGAGATCAAGATCGCCGTGGAGAAGGTGTTCGGGGTCAAGGTGCTCAGCGTCAATACGCTGAACCGCCCGGGCAAGCGCAAGCGCTCCCGCACCGGCTACGGCAAGCGCAAGGACACGAAGCGTGCGGTCGTCACGCTCTCCGCGGAGAGCCGTGAGATCGACGTCTTCGGTGGCCGGGCGAGCTGAGGGGCGAAGCGATGGGTATTCGCAAGTACAAGCCGACGACACCCGGCCGGCGTGGGTCCAGCGTCTCCGACTTCGCTGAGATCACCCGGTCGACGCCGGAGAAGTCACTGATCCGTCCGCTGCACAGCAAGGGCGGGCGCAACGTGCACGGGCGGGTCACCACCCGGCACCAGGGCGGCGGGCACAAGCGCGCCTACCGCCTGATCGACTTCCGGCGCAACGACAAGGACGGCGTGCCGGCCAAGGTCGCGCACATCGAGTACGACCCGAACCGCACCAGCCGCATCGCGCTGCTGCACTACGCCGACGGCGAAAAGCGCTACATCCTCGCGCCGGCGAAGCTGAAGCAGGGCGACAAGGTCGAGGCGGGGCCGCGGGCCGACATCAAGGTCGGCAACAACCTGCCGCTGCGCAACATCCCCACCGGCACCGTGGTGCACGCGATCGAGCTCCGCCCCGGCGGCGGCGCGAAGATCGCCCGCTCGGCCGGCTCGGGCGTGCAGCTCGTGGCGAAGGACGGGCCGTACGCGCAGCTGCGCATGCCGTCCGGTGAGATCCGCAACGTCGACGTGCGCTGCCGCGCCACCGTCGGCGAGGTGGGCAACGCCGAGCACTCCAACATCAACTGGGGTAAGGCGGGCCGCATGCGGTGGAAGGGCAAGCGCCCGACCGTCCGCGGTGTCGCCATGAACCCGGTCGACCACCCGCACGGTGGTGGTGAGGGCAAGACCTCCGGTGGTCGCCACCCGGTGAACCCGGCCGGTAAGCCCGAGGGCCGCACGCGCCGCACCAAGCCGTCTGACAAGTTGATCGTCCGCCGGCGCCGTACCGGCAAGAAGCGCTGAGCAGGGAGGTAACCAATGCCGCGCAGCCTGAAGAAGGGCCCGTTCGTGGACGACCACCTGCTCAAGAAGGTGGACGCCCTCAACGAGTCGGGCAAGAAGACCGTGATCCGGACCTGGTCCCGCCGGTCCACCATCATCCCGGACATGATCGGCCACACGATCGCGGTGCACGACGGCCGCAAGCACGTGCCGGTCTTCGTGTCGGACTCGATGGTCGGGCACAAGCTGGGAGAGTTTGCGCCCACGCGGACCTTCCGGGGTCACATCAAGGACGACCGCAAGGCGCGCAGGCGCTGACCCGGTTCGACGTAGCGATAAGGAAGGGTGAACGGAATGGCTGAGACAACTACCAGCCAGAGCCCTGTCGCCGCGCTCGAGCCGGTTCGGGCGCGCGCGGTGGCACGGTTCGTGCACATGTCGCCGACCAAGGTCCGGCGCGTGATCGCGCTGGTCAAGGGGCGGCCGCTGCAGGAGGCTCTGGACATCCTGCGGTTCTCGCCGCAGGCTGCGGCACAGCCGCTGTACAAGCTCATCGCGAGCGCTGCGGCGAACGCCGAGAACAACCTCGACCTGGACCGCGACACCCTCGTGGTGGCCGCGGCCTACGCCGACGAGGGCCCGACGCTCAAGCGGATCCGGCCGCGCGCCCAGGGGCGCGCCTACCGGATCTTCAAGCGGACGAGCCACATCACCGTCGAGGTCGAGTCGCAGCCGACGGCCACGGCCGGCGCGCGTGGCGCGAAGGGGAGGGCCCGCTGATGGGTCAGAAGATCAACCCGCACGGGTTCCGACTCGGCATCACCACCGACTGGAAGTCGCGGTGGTACGCCGACAAGCAGTACGCCGACTACGTCAAGGAGGACGTCGAGATCCGCCGCATGCTCTCCAAGGGCATGGAGCGGGCCGGCATCTCCAAGGTGGAGATCGAGCGCACCCGCGACCGCGTGCGTGTGGACATCCACACCGCGCGTCCGGGCATCGTCATCGGCCGCCGCGGCGCCGAGGCGGACCGCATCCGCGGTCAGCTCGAGAAGCTGACCAAGAAGCAGGTCCAGCTCAACATCCTCGAGGTCAAGAACTCGGAGTCGGACGCTCAGCTCGTCGCGCAGGGTGTCGCCGAGCAGCTGTCCAACCGTGTGGCGTTCCGCCGCGCGATGCGCAAGGCGATCCAGTCGGCGATGCGCTCGCCGCAGGTCAAGGGCATCCGGGTGCAGTGCTCGGGCCGCCTCGGCGGTGCGGAGATGTCGCGCTCGGAGTTCTACCGCGAGGGTCGCGTGCCGCTGCACACGCTGCGCGCCGACATCGACTACGGCCTGTTCGAGGCCCGCACCACCTTCGGCCGGATCGGCGTGAAGGTGTGGATCTACAAGGGCGATGTCGTCGGTGGCCGCCGTGAGGGCGCTCCCGCCGCCGCGGCCGCGCCGGAGCGTCCGCGCCGCGAGCGCCCGCAGCGGCGCCGTTCGGGCGCGTCGGGCACCACCGGCTCGGGCACCGAGGCCGGGCGGGCCGCCGCCGAGCGGGCCGACGCCCCGGGCAACGAGGGTGGCATCGCCACGATCGAGGCCGACCAGGCCGCACAGCAGGTCCAGCAGCAGGGCGGGGAGGGCTGACCCATGCTGATCCCACGCAAGGTGAAGCACCGCAAGCAGCACCGGCCGCACCGCACGGGCCTGGCCACGGGCGGCACGCAGGTGAACTTCGGTGACTACGGCATCCAGGCCCTGGAGCCCGCCTACATCACCAACCGGCAGATCGAGTCGGCCCGTATCGCCATCAACCGGCACATCCGCCGTGGTGGCAAGGTCTGGATCCCGATCTTCCCGGACCGCCCGCTCACCAAGAAGCCTGCCGAGACCCGCATGGGTTCGGGTAAGGGCTCCCCGGAGAAGTGGGTGACCAACGTCAAGCCCGGCCGGGTGCTGTTCGAGATGAGCTACCCGAACGAGGAGATGGCTCGCGAGGCCCTGCGCCGCGCGATCCACAAGCTGCCGATGAAGTGCCGGATCGTGACCCGTGAGGGTGGTGACATCTGATGGCCGCCACGACCACCGCCGCCGAACTGCGCGAGCTCTCCGACGAGGAGCTCGTCCTGCGCGTGCGGGAGGCCAAGGAGGAGCTGTTCAACCTCCGGTTCCAGATGGCCACGGGGCAGCTGGACAACAACCGGCGGCTGCGTACCGTCCGGCACGACATCGCGCGGATCTACACGATCATGCGTGAGCGCGAGCTGGGCCTCTCGGCCGCCCCCGAGGAGAACGACGAGGGCGCGGCATGAGCGAAGAGACCCAGACTCAAGCTGGTAACAACATTGCGCCTCCGGCGCGGCAGCGCGGGGAGCGGAAGGTCCGTGAGGGCTACGTCGTGTCCGACAAGATGGACAAGACGATCGTGGTCACGCTCGAGGACCGCGTGAAGCACCCGCTGTACGGCAAGGTCATCCGCCGGACGAGCAAGGTCAAGGCACACGACGAGGCCAACACGGCCGGCGTCGGTGACCGCGTCCGGCTGATGGAGACCCGCCCGCTGTCGGCCACCAAGTGCTGGCGGCTGGTGGAGATCCTGGAGAAGGCGAAGTGATCCAGCAGGAGTCGCGGCTGCGCGTCGCCGACAACACCGGTGCCAAGGAGATCCTCTGCATCCGGGTGCTGGGCGGGTCGGGTCGGCGCTACGCCGGTATCGGCGACATCATCGTCGCCACGGTGAAGGACGCCATCCCCGCCGCCGGGGTGAAGCGCGGTGACGTCGTCAAGGCCGTCATCGTACGCACCGTCAAGGAGCGGCGCCGGCCGGACGGCAGCTACATCCGGTTCGACGAGAACGCTGCCGTCCTGATCAAGGACAACAACGAACCGCGGGGGACCCGCATCTTCGGCCCGGTCGGTCGTGAGCTGCGCGACAAGAAGTTCATGAAGATCATCTCCCTCGCTCCGGAGGTGCTCTGACATGAAGATCAAGAAGGGCGACACCGTCCAGGTGATCGCGGGCAAGGACAAGGGCGCGAAGGGCAAGGTCATCCAGGCCTACCCCGACCGCGACCGCGTGCTGGTCGAAGGCGTGAACCGGATCAAGAAGCACACCCGGATCAGCCAGAACCAGCGCGGTGCGCAGTCCGGCGGGATCGTCACGCAGGAGGCCGCCATCCACGTCTCGAACGTGATGCTGGTCGACGGCGACGGCAAGCCCACCCGGGTCGGCAAGAAGGTCACGGACGAGGGCAAGCGCGTCCGGATCTCCCGGCGTTCCGGGAAGGAGCTGTAATGACCTCGACTACAGCGATGACCACGGCAGAGCGCGTGGCGCCGCGGCTCAAGCAGCGCTACCGGGACGAGATCGCGGGCGAGCTGCGCGAGCAGTTCTCCTACGGCAACGTCATGCAGATCCCCGGCGTCGTGAAGGTCGTCGTCAACATGGGTGTCGGTGACGCCGCCCGTGACGCGAAGCTGATCGACGGTGCGGTCCGCGACCTGGCCACCATCACCGGCCAGAAGCCGCAGATCCGCCGGGCCACCAAGTCCATCGCGCAGTTCAAGCTGCGAGAGGGCATGCCCATCGGGGCGAAGGTGACCCTGCGGGGCGACCGGATGTGGGAGTTCCTCGACCGCCTGCTCACGATCGCGCTGCCGCGCATCCGCGACTTCCGCGGCCTCTCGGCCACGCAGTTCGACGGGCGGGGCAACTACACGTTCGGGCTCAACGAGCAGTCGATGTTCCACGAGATCGACCCGGACACGATCGACCGGCCGCGCGGCATGGACATCACGGTCGTCACCACGGCCACCACCGACGAGGAAGGCCGGGCGCTGCTGCGCAAGCTCGGCTTCCCCTTCAAGGAGAGCTGATCCGCGATGGCCAAGAAGGCGCTGATCATCAAGGCCGCGAAGAAGCCGAAGTTCGCGGTCCGCGGCTACACCCGCTGCAACAAGTGCGGCCGGCCCCGCGCCGTGCTGCGCAAGTTCGGCCTCTGCCGCGTCTGCGTCCGTGAGATGGCGCACGCCGGCGAGCTGCCGGGCGTCAACAAGAGCAGCTGGTAAGGCACTCCCTCTATCGCCACAGGCCCCCGGGATCCCGGGGGAACCAGGCGGGAAAGCAGTGACGTCACATGACGATGACCGATCCCATCGCAGACATGCTCACGCGTCTGCGCAACGCCAACTCGGCGTACCACGACCGCGTGGTCATGCCGCACTCCAAGCTCAAGGTCGCGATCGCTGAGATCCTCCAGAAGGAGGGCTACATCGCGTCGCACGCGGTCGAGGACGCCGAGGTCGGCAAGTCCCTGGTCATCGAGCTGAAGTACGGGCGCAACCGCGAGCGCAGCATCGCCGGCCTGCGCCGGGTCTCGAAGCCGGGCCTGCGGGTCTACGCGAAGTCCACGAACCTGCCCCGGGTCCTCGGCGGCCTGGGCGTCGCGATCATCTCGACGTCCAGCGGCCTGCAGACCGACCAGCAGGCCAAGAAGAACGGCGTGGGCGGGGAAGTCCTCGCCTACGTCTGGTGAGGGGGTAACACCATGTCCCGCATCGGGAAGCTGCCCGTCACCGTGCCGTCCGGGGTGGACGTGACCATCGACGGCCGCACGGTGACCGTCAAGGGGCCCAAGGGCACCCTGTCGCACACCGTGATCGAGCCGATCACCGTCGAGCGCGGGGAGGACGGCAACGTCCTCGTGAACCGCCCCGACGACGAGCGGAAGAGCAAGGCCTACCACGGCCTGTCCCGCTCGCTGGTGAACAACCTCGTCGTCGGTGTCACCGCCGGCTACGAGAAGAAGCTGGAGATCCACGGCGTCGGCTACCGCGTCGCGCTGAAGGGCTCGTCGCTGGAGTTCGCGCTCGGGTTCAGCCACCCGGTCGTGATCGAGGCGCCGGAGGGCATCACGTTCGCGGTCGAGACGCCCACCCGGTTCTCGGTGTCCGGCATCGACAAGCAGTTGGTCGGCGAGACCGCCGCCAACATCCGCAAGCTGCGCAAGCCCGACCCGTACAAGGGCAAGGGCGTGCGCTACGCCGGCGAGGTCATCCGCCGCAAGGTCGGGAAGACGGGTAAGTGAGCATGGCCGAGACGATTTCTGCGAACGCCAAGAAGCGCACTGCGTCCCAGGTGTCGGCCAAGCGCCGCACCTCGCGCGCCCGTCGGCACGCCCGCCTGCGCAAGAGGGTCGCCGGCACCGCGGAGCGTCCGCGTCTCGCGGTGAAGCGCAGCTCGCGGCACATCCTCGTGCAGCTGATCGACGACGTCGCCGGCAACACGCTGGCGTCGGCGTCGTCCCTGGAGGCCGAGGCCCGCGGGCTCGAGGGCGACAAGAAGGCCCGCGCGGCCAAGGTCGGCGAGCTCGTCGCCGCCCGTGCGCGCGAGGCCGGCGTGACCGCGGTGGTGTTCGACCGGGGTGGCTACGACTACCACGGCCGGATCGCCGCCCTGGCGGACGCCGCTCGCGAGGGCGGGCTGGAGTTCTGATGCACAACAACGTGAACAAGATGGAAGGGAACGTCTGATGCCGGGACGTGCACGGCGTGACGGCGGGGGCCCCGGGGGCGGCGACAACCGCGACCGCCGGGACCGCCGGGACGGAGGCCGTGGCGGGGCGGCCCAGGACAAGACCCCGTACATCGAGCGGCTGGTCACGATCAACCGCGTCGCGAAGGTCGTCAAGGGTGGTCGGCGCTTCAGCTTCACAGCGCTGATGATCGTCGGCGACGGCGACGGCCTCGTGGGCGTCGGCTACGGCAAGGCCAAGGAGGTGCCGGCCGCGATCGCCAAGGGCGTGGAGGAGGCGAAGAAGAACTTCTTCCGCGTCCCGCGCATCGGCGGCACGATCGTGCACCGCGTGCAGGGCGAGGCCGCTGCCGGCGTCGTGCTGCTGCGTCCGGCCAGCGCCGGTACCGGTGTCATCGCCGGTGGCCCGGTGCGTGCCGTGCTGGAGTGCGCCGGTATCCACGACGTCCTCTCGAAGTCGCTGGGCAGCGACAACGCGATCAACATCGTGCACGCCACGGTGGCCGCGCTGAAGCAGATCCAGCGTCCCGAGGAGGTGGCGGCCCGCCGTGGCCTGCCGCTCGAGGACGTCGCGCCGGCCCAGATGCTGCGCGCCCGGGCTGCCGCGGCGCAGGGTGCGAGGTCCTGATGGCCGAGAAGCTGAAGGTCACCCAGGTCCGCAGCAGCATCGGCTGCAAGCAGAACCAGCGCGCCACGCTCAAGTCGCTGGGCCTGCGCAAGATCCGCCAGACGGTCGAGCGGGATGACACCCCGCAGATCCGCGGCATGATCCACATCGTTCGCCACCTGGTGACGGTCGAGGAGGTCACCTCCTGATGAGTGCCATCAAGATCCACCACCTCCGCCCGGCCCCCGGGTCGAAGACCGAGAAGACCCGCGTCGGTCGTGGTGAGGGCGGCAAGGGCGGCAAGACCGCGGGCCGCGGTACCAAGGGCACCAAGGCCCGGAAGAACGTCTCGCCGGCCTTCGAGGGTGGGCAGATGCCGCTGCACATGCGGCTGCCCAAGCTCAAGGGCTTCAAGAACCGCTTCCGCGTCGAGTACCAGGTGGTGAACGTGGGCGATCTCGCCCAGCTGTTCCCGCAGGGCGGCGAGGTCGGCCCGGACGAGCTGGTCGAGGCCGGCGCCGTCCGGCGCAACCAGCCGGTCAAGGTGCTGGGCAACGGTGACCTGGACGGCGTCGCGCTGACCGTCAGCGCGCACGCCTTCTCGGGCAGCGCTCGTGACAAGATCACGGCCGCAGGCGGGACGGTCACCGAGCTGTAGGAGTGACCGGGTCCGTTCGGTGCGGGCCGGCGGTATCCCGCCGGTCCGCGCCGTGCGGGCGGCACGGCCGCTGTTACAGTCGTTCTCACCCCGGACGCCGCCTGGTCCGGGCGCGCGCCACGCTCACGGGCGCCGCACGTCCGCTGCGGGTCCATCGTGCAGCGGGCCACCAGTACAGGAGGATCACCGAGTGCTCAGCGCTTTTCGGTCGGCACTGACCACGCCGGATCTCCGGAAGAAGATCCTCTTCACGCTCGCGTTGGCGGCGGCCTACCGGCTCGGCGCGGCCATCCCGTCGCCCGGCGTGTCGTACCCCAATGTGCAGGAATGCATCGAGCAGGTTCAGGGCAGCGAGAACGCGAGCGTCTACTCGCTCATCAACCTGTTCTCCGGCGGTGCGCTACTGCAACTGTCGATCTTTGCGCTCGGCATCATGCCGTACATCACGGCGAGCATCATCGTCCAGCTGCTCACCGTGGTGATCCCGCGGTTCGAGCAGTTGAAGAAGGAAGGGCAGTCGGGTCAGAACAAGCTGACCCAGTACACCCGCTATCTCACGATCGCGCTGGCCGTCCTGCAGGCCACCGGCATCGTGGCGCTCGCCGACCGCGGACAGTTGCTCGTCGGGTGCACGCTGCCGGTGATCCCGGACTCCGACGTGTTCCGCCTCTCGGTCATCGTGATCGTGATGACGGCGGGCACCGCGGTCGTCATGTGGCTGGGCGAGCAGATCACCGAGCGTGGCATCGGCAACGGCATGTCGCTGCTCATCTTCACCTCGATCGCGGCGCGCATCCCGTCCGAGGGTGGCAACATCCTCACCAACTCGGGCGGCCTGGTGTTCGCCGGCATCTGCGTCTTCGCTCTCGCCATCCTCGCCAGCGTCGTGTTCGTGGAGCAGGGCCAGCGCCGTATCCCGGTGCAGTACGCCAAGCGCATGGTCGGCCGCCGCATGTACGGCGGCACGTCCACCTACCTGCCGCTCAAGGTCAACCAGGCCGGTGTCATCCCGGTCATCTTCGCCTCCTCGCTGCTCTACCTGCCCACGCTCATCTCTCAGCTCGTGGGCAGCGCGAGTGGCGGGCTGCAGCAGTTCGTCCAGACGTATCTGGTCGACCAGTCGAGCTGGGTGCACATCACCCTCTACATCGCGCTGATCATCTTCTTCACGTACTTCTACGTCGGCATCACGTTCAATCCCGACGAACGTGCCGAGGAGATGAAGAAGTTCGGCGGCTTCATCCCCGGCATCCGCCCGGGCCGACCGACGGCCGAGTACCTGCAGTTCGTGCTCTCGCGCATCACGTTGCCCGGCTCGCTGTACCTCGGCGTCGTCGCCGTGATTCCCAACTTCTTCCTCGGCATCACCGGCACCGGCCAGAACCAGAACTTCCCGTTCGGCGGGGTCGCAGTACTGATCATGGTCGGGGTGGGGCTGGACACGGTCAAGCAGATCGAGAGCCAGCTGATGCAGCGCAACTACGAGGGTTTCCTTCGCTGACGTCCGCCCAGCGGATCGTCGGTCGTCGAAGTTCGGGTTCAGGGAGGTCGGTGTCGCGTGCGACTCGTGCTGGTCGGTCCGCCGGGAGCGGGCAAGGGCACCCAGGCGGTGCGTCTCGCGGAGCGTCTCGACGTACCGCACATCTCCACCGGGGATCTCTTCCGGGCCAACCTCAAGAACGAGACCGAGCTCGGGGTCGAGGCCAAGCGGTACATGGATGCCGGTGAGCTGGTGCCGGACGCCGTCACCGTCGCGATGGTGCGCGAACGGCTCAACTCCGACGACGCCGCCAAGGGGTTCATCCTCGACGGGTTCCCGCGCACCGGGAGCCAGGCGGTGTCGCTCGGCGAGCTGCTGACGGAGCGGGGCGAGGACCTCGACGCCGTCGTGGAGTTCCGGGTGCCGGAGGACGAGCTGGTGCAGCGTCTGCTCGTCCGCGGCCGCGACGACGACACCGAGGACGTCATCCGTCGCCGCCAGCAGATCTACCGTGACGAGACGGCCCCGCTGCTCGCGCACTACGCGGACCGGCTCGTCACCATCGACGCCGTCGGCACGGTCGAGGAGATCACCGACCGGGTGTCCGACGCGCTCCGGTCGCGGTGACCGGCGGCAAGAGCGGGGTCCGCGGCATGCTGGCCCGCTGGCGGGGCCGGGACATCGAGCTCAAGACCCCGGGCGAGCTGGACGCGATGCGCGTCGCGGGCGCGCTCGTCGCGCGCACTCTCGCCGCGGTCACCGAGCGGGCCCGGCCGGGAGTGAGCACCGGCGAGCTGGACGCGCTGGCCGAGGAGACCATCCGTGGGGCGGGCGCCGTCCCGTCGTTCCTGGGCTACCACGGGTACCCGGCGTCGATCTGCGCGTCGGTGAACGAGCAGATCGTGCACGGCATCCCGGCGCGCACCCAGGTGCTCGCCGACGGCGACCTGCTGTCGGTCGACTGCGGGGCCGTCCTGGAGGGCTGGCACGGGGACGCGGCGGTGACGATCGCGGTCGGCGCGGTGTCCGATGCCGACCTCGCGCTGTCCGCGGCCTGTGAGGCCGCGCTGCACGCCGGGATCGCCGCGGTGCTGCCCGGTGGGCGGCTCTCGGACATCTCCCACGCGGTACAGGTCGCCACCGAGGCCGCGGGCCGGCGCGACGGCGTGGAGTACGGGATCGTCGCCGAGTACGGCGGGCACGGGATCGGCACGTCGATGCACATGGACCCGTTCCTGCCCAACTACGGCGACCCGGGGCACGGCCCCCGGCTGCGGCCGGGAATGGCCCTCGCGGTGGAGCCGATGCTCACCGCCGGCGACCCGGAGACGCTGGAGCTCGAGGACGGCTGGACCGTGGTGACCGCCGACGGCAGCCGTGCGGTGCACTGGGAGCACAGCGTCGCGGTCACCGAGGACGGCCCGCGAATCCTCACCCTGCCCGCCTGACCCGGACGTTCCATCAGGAGCCCGGCGCGGCGGCCAGCTCGGCCGCGGCCGCGAGATCGGTGGCGAGTGCTTCGCGATCGGTCGCGGACAGCTCCAGTGCATTGATCTCCGCGAGCAGCGCGGCCGCAGCGGCGTGGTCGCCGATGCGCTGCCGTAGCTCGGCGAGGTAGACCAGTGCCGGCAGGCGCTGGGCGGGCGGTGAGTCGGCGTGCCGGGCGAGCCCGGTCTCGAGCATGCGGATGCCCGCGGCCTCGTCGCCGTGGGAGTCGGCCTGGCGGGCGGCGGCGGCCACGACCTGGGCGATCCGTCCCTCGGACGGCGCCGGTCGGTCCTGTGGTCCGCCGTCCAGGTCGTCGTCGGAGCCGGTTCGCTGCCGGCTGATCCGCAGCCAGTTGCCCCCGGGGTCGACGACCATGAACCCGCCGCGGGTGCCCTGCATCCGGCGCGGGCGGGTCATCCGCGGGATCCCGGAGATCGGCACCTTCCAGAACGCGGCGCGCAGCCCGGCGGCGAACGCCGCGTGCAGGGCTCCCGTGTCCGGGACGAGCACGATCACCGTGCCCATCGACTCGGCCGGATCGAACTCGGGAACGGCGAAGAAGTGCAGCTCGATCCCGTCGCGCCGGACCGCGGCGTACGGGTTGGGGCGCTGCTGGTGGTAGGTCACGTCGAACCCGAGCGCCGTGTAGAAGGGCAGGATGTCGTCGAGGTTCCGGCAGGGCAGGCCGGGGATGACGGATTCGGCGGGCATCACGACACCGTACGGTGTTCGGAGTATTTGCGGAAGGAGGTTCGCGGCGTGGAGTACGCGGGACGTGGCGATCCGGCGCGGACGATGGCGCTGCTCTGGGACGGAGCGCCCGTGCCCAGGCGCGGGCCGCGGCAACGGCTCGACCTTCCGCGGATCGTCGACGCCGCGATCGCCGAGGCCGACCGCGGCGGGCCTGCCGCGCTCTCGATGCGGGCGCTCGCGCAGACCCTCGGCATCGGCCCGGCGTCGCTGTACACCTACGTGCCGGGCAAGGCGGAACTGCTGGAGCTGATGGTCGACCGGGTCGTGGGCGCCCAACCCCTGCCCACGGCGGACGCCGGGTGGCGGACCGGACTGCACGACCTCGCCACGTCCGACCTCGCTGTGTACCGGTCCCACCCCTGGCTGCTACAGGTGGCCACGTCGCGCACGGTGTTCGGTCCGCACGTCCTCGCCCGCTACGACGCCGCGCTGGCCCTGCTCGACGGGCTCGGGCTGGCGGCGGTCGAGGTCACGGGGTGCGTCGCGACGGTCGAGTCCTGCACCCGGGGGGCCGCGTCGGCGGTCGTCGAGGCCGAGCAGGCGCCGCTGCGGACCGGCAGCAGTGACGACGAGTGGTGGGAGCGGCGCGCCCCGCTGCTCGGCGAGCGCATGAACAACCGCTTCCCGCGGCTCGCCGCGCTGGAGGAAGCCGGGGCGTTCACGGTGTCGGACTCCGCGCTGCCCTACACGCTGCAGCGGGCGCTGGACCGCTTCGCCTTCGGGCTCGGTCTCGTCCTCGACGCGATCCAGGTGCGGATCGACGCGACCGGGCTGCCGGCCTGAATCGGTTGAGCGCGATCTGTGCAGGAGACCTGATCACACGGCGGGCGTGGTCTGCTCCATGCTGGTCTAGGTTCCCCCCATGAGATCCGAAGCGACGGGCCAGGGGGCCGTCACCGTCGGTGTGCCCCGGGAGTCCGGCGCCGGTGAGCGCCGGGTCGCCCTGGTGCCCAAGGCGGTCGAGCGGCTCCGGTCGCGGGGCGCGCAGGTCGTCGTCGAGCCCGGCGCCGGCGCGGGCGCCCTGATCCCCGACGAGGCATACCGCGCCGCGGGGGCCACGATGGGCGACCCGTGGCCGTCCGAGGTCGTGGTGAAGGTCGCGCCGCCGACCCGCGAGGAGATCGGGCGGCTGCGGGCCGGTGGCACGCTCATCGGCTTCCTGTCCCCGTTGACCTCGCCGGAGACGATCGCCGCCCTGCGCGCCGCGGACGTGCAGGCGTTCGCCATGGAGTCGATCCCACGGATCTCCCGCGCCCAGTCGATGGACGCGCTGTCCTCGCAGGCGAACGTCGCGGGATACAAGGCCGTGCTGCTGGCGGCCGAGCGGTCGACGCGGTTCTTCCCCATGCTCACCACCGCCGCGGGCACGGTGAAGCCGGCCACGGCCCTCGTGCTGGGGGTCGGGGTGGCGGGCCTGCAGGCACTCGCCACGGCGAAGCGGCTCGGGGCTCGCACCACCGGGTACGACGTGCGCCCCGAGGTCGCCGACCAGGTCCGCTCGCTTGGCGCGCAGTGGCTCGACCTCGGGATCGAGGCGGCGGGTGAGGGCGGCTACGCGCGGGAGCTCACCGAGGACGAGCGCGCCGAACAGATGAAGCGCCTGGAGGAGGCGATCAGCGGCTTCGACGTCGTGATCACCACCGCCAACGTTCCGGGCAGGCGGGCCCCCACGCTCGTCACGGCGGAGGCGGTGGCCGGGATGCGGCCCGGCAGTGTCGTGGTGGACCTGGCGGGGGAGAGCGGCGGCAACTGCGAGCTCACCGAACCGGGCGAGGTCGTGGTGCGGCACGACGTGACGATCGCGGCGCCGCTCAACCTGCCGGCGACGATGCCGGAGCACGCGTCGGAGCTGTACTCCCGCAACGTGTCCGCGCTGCTGGAGCTGATGCTCGACGAGCACGGCGCGCTCGCCCCGGACTGGGACGACGAGGTGCTCGCGAAGTCGTGTGTCACGAGGGGGGAGCGGTGATGGAAACGGGTCTGCTGGCGAACCTCGCCATCCTGGTGCTGGCCGGCTTCGTCGGCTTCGCGGTGATCTCGAAGGTGCCGAACACGCTGCACACGCCGCTGATGTCGGGAACGAACGCCATCCACGGGATCGTGCTGCTCGGCGGTCTGATCGTGCTCGGCGAGCTGGAGAATCCCTCGGTCGTCGACGCGATCATCCTGGTGGTCGCGATCGCCTTCGGCATGATCAACGTGATCGGCGGGTTCCTGGTCACGGACCGGATGCTGGGCATGTTCAAGGCGCGGCCCGACCGGGAGAAGGAGCAGCGCTGATGGACACGCTCGTCCCGGTCCTCTACATCGTTGCGTTCGCGCTGTTCATCTACGGCCTGATGGGCCTCACCGGCCCGAAGACCGCTGTGCGGGGCAACTGGATCGCGGCCGTCGGCATGACGCTCGCCGTGGTCGCGACGCTGCTGCAGGTGGAGCACAACTGGCTGCTCATCGCCGTCGGCCTGGTCGTCGGTGCCGCGCTGGGCGTCCCGTCGGCCCGGCAGGTCAAGATGACCGCGATGCCGCAGATGGTGGCGCTGTTCAACGGCGTCGGCGGCGGTGCCGTCGCGCTCATCGCGTGGTCGGAGTTCCGCTCCACCGAGGGCTTCACCGCCGAGCCGACCCACGTGATCGTGGCGTCGCTGTTCGCGGCGATCGTCGGGTCGGTGTCGTTCTGGGGATCGCTGGTCGCCTTCGGCAAGCTCCAGGAGATCGTGCCGGGGCGACCGATCGGGCTCGGCAGCGCGCAGCAGGTCGTCAACGGGCTGCTGCTCCTCGGGGCGGTCGCGTGCGCCGTGGTGGCGGGGCTGGGCGGGGCGGCCGAGCTGTGGATCGTCGGGGTGCTCGTGCTGGCCGCCGTGCTCGGCGTGCTCGTGGTGCTCCCGATCGGCGGCGCGGACATGCCCGTGGTCATCTCGCTGCTCAACGCGATGACCGGCCTGTCCGCCGCGGCGGCTGGACTGGCGCTGGACAACACGGCGATGATCGTGGCCGGCATGATCGTCGGTGCGTCCGGCTCGATCCTCACCAACCTGATGGCGCGGGCGATGAACCGCTCGATCCCGGCGATCGTGGCGGGCGGCTTCGGAGGCACGGCCACGCTGCCCGGGGCGGGCGACGGCGTGGAGCGCACCGTCACCTCGACGTCGCCCGCGGACGCGGCGATCCAGATGGCGTACGCGTCGCAGGTGATCGTGGTGCCCGGCTACGGGATGGCCGTCGCCCAGGCCCAGCACGCCGTGAAGGACATGGCCAAGCTGCTCGAGGCGCGCGGGGTGGAGGTCAAGTACGCCATCCACCCGGTGGCCGGGCGCATGCCGGGCCACATGAACGTCCTGCTCGCGGAGGCCGACGTCGCCTACGAGGCGCTCAAGGAGATGGACGAGATCAACGGGGAGTTCGCCCGCGCCGACGTCACGCTCGTGATCGGGGCGAACGACGTCACCAACCCGGCGGCGCGCACCGACCCCAGCTCGCCGATCCACGGGATGCCGATCCTCAACGTCGACGAGTCCCGGTCCGTGATCGTGCTCAAGCGCTCGATGAACAGCGGGTTCGCCGGGATCGACAACCCGCTGTTCTACGCCGACCGGACGTCCATGCTGTTCGGGGACGCGAAGAAGTCGGTGCTGGAGGTGACCGAGGAGCTCAAGGCCCTGTAGTGCGGCTACAGCCCGTCGAGGTGAGCCCCCACCCGCGCGAGCACTGCCGCGAGCGCGGTGAGCGTGCCGTCCAGATCGCCGGGCAGCTCCAGGGAGTGGTCCGCGCCCGGCACCTCGACGACCGTGCAGCCGGTGCTCGCCGCCGCCGCGCGGTCCCAGTACGGGTCGGCACCGCCCCCGATCAGCAGGGTCCCGGCCGGTGCGCGGGCGGCCGCCCGCCGGACCTCCTCGACGCCGAGTAGCGGCGTGAGCCAGACGCCCCTCAGGCCGCGCTCGGCTGCGGCCGGGAGCGCTCGGCTGCCGAGCGACTTGGCGACGACGAGGTCGCGGCCCGGGTCGGCGTCGGCGAGCAGCGCGCGGGCGGCGTCGGCCACGGCCGTCCCGTCCGCCGGGTCGAGGCCGGGCACCCGGTCCCACTGGACGACCCGCACGCCCCACCCGCGCTGCCGGAGCAGGACACGCGCGTAGTACAGCAGCGGCGCCTGCGGCCCGTAGCCCCGCCCGGGCAGCAGCGTGGCGACCGGGCCGCCGGGTTCGGCGCCCGGCTCCGTCTCGTCGACGAGATCCGTCGCGGCCACGGCACGAGCATGGCACCTCCGTTCCGCCCACGCACCCCGTCTCCGCCCACGCACCCCGTCGCGGCTCACGCTCCCCGTCGAGCAGGTGCGCGGACCGATTCGGGGTGCGTCAGGCGGGGGTGGGGGTCCGTGCGTCGGGCGCGGCCGGGGCCGGGTCGAGCGGGTGGGCGACCTCGTCCCGCGGCAGCCGCCAGCCCAGGATCGCGGCCACGGCGAGGAACACCGGGATCGCCCCGGCGAGGACGAACGTGAGCGGCACCCCGAGCCATTCGCCCACCGGGCCGGCCAGCGCCATGGACACCGGCATCAGGGCCAGCGACACGAAGAAGTCCAGGCTCGAGACGCGTCCCAGCAGGTGCGGCGGGACCCGCCGCTGGAGCAGGGTGCCCCAGATGACCATGGCGGCGGCGCCGGTGAACCCGACCACGAACACGGCAGCGGCCATCACCCACAACCGGTCGGTGATCCCGATGAGCGTCATCGGTGCGGCACCGGCGCCCCACAGCAGGAGCATCGCGGTGAGGTAGCGCCGCGGCATCCGCCACGAGGACACGAGCAGCGAGCCGACGGCCCCGCCCACGCCGAACGCGGCCAGGACGAAGGCGAAGCTGCTCGCCCCGCCGCCGGTCTGGTCGCGCACGGCGAAGGGCAGCAGCACCTCGATCGGCCCGATGAGCACGAGCACGTAGAGCGTGGCGAAGGCGAGCGAGGCGAACAGCCAGCCCGTGCGGAACAGATAGGCGAACCCTTCGCCCAGGTCGGCCAGCACCGACCGCTTCTGCCCGGTCGCCGTCGCCGCCACCGGCACGGAGCACATCGCCACCAGCGCGACGAGTGCCAGGGCGTAGATCACCGCCGCCAGCAGGAGGGCGATGGCCGGCGCGAACGCCCCGACCAGGGCGCCGGCCAGCGCCGGGCCGAGCGCCTGCTGCGCGATCGGCCGCAGCGTGCCCTCCACGCCGTTGGCGGCCAGCAGCTCGTCCTGCGGCAGCAGGGTCGGCAGCAGCGCCGAATACGCCGGGAAGAAGAACGCCTCCGCCGCGCCGACCACGAACGCGATGACGGCCAGGTGCCACAGCTCGAGCGCTCCCGTCACCGCGAGCGCCCCGGCGCCCGCCGCCGCGCCGATCCGCACGGCCTCGACCCCGATCAGCAGGGCCCGCTTGGGCAGCCGGTCGGCGGCGACACCGCCGATGAGCACGCTGACCAGCAGCCCGACGCTCGACGCCGTGGCGACGAGCGACAGCTCCGACGGCCCGCCGCCGAGCGCGATCACCTGGTAGACGACCGCGACGATCCACAGCCCGCTGGCGAACAGCGACGCGGCCATCGACGCCACCAGGAAGCGGTAGTCGCGGTGGCGGAAGGGCCGCAGGGCCCGGGGGAGCGGGCGGCGCGCCCCGGTCGTCGTCTCCGTGGGGTTGTCGCCGGGGGTCATGGCCGTCCAGTCGCTGTGGGTCGGGTCGTCACGGCCTCATGGCACACCGTGAACCGGAGTTGAGGTCAAGAGCAGGCCAACGGTAGCCGGGACCCCCGACATCCGACGTCCGATTTCCGGCAGGCCGAGTGACGTGCGGCGGTACGTCATGCTGCTCGCAGTACCGGATCCACGTGTGGTGCGTCCCGCGAACGTGGCGCTCACTACCCCATGTGCGTACCGCTCCGCAACGGTCGTACACTGGTGTTTCGGCGCGCCCGTTGCCGCCAGTTCCGTCGTGCCTCCCGCACCCCACGGACCTGGAGTAGAGGCGTGCCTGCACCAGGCAGTACAGCACGCACATCCAAGAGTACGTACATCGTCACGGAACGCGGAGGACATGGCCAAGAAGGACGGGGCGATCGAGGTCGAGGGCCGGGTCGTCGAACCCCTGCCGAACGCGATGTTCCGCGTGGAGCTGGAGAACGGGCACCGGGTCCTCGCGCACATCAGCGGGAAGATGCGGCAGCACTACATCCGGATCCTCCCCGAGGACCGGGTGGTCGTGGAGCTGTCTCCCTACGACCTCACCCGTGGCCGCATCGTCTACCGGTACAAGTGACGCACCACCAACCGAGAGAGCGACGGACGTGAAGGTCCAGCCAAGCGTCAAGAAGATCTGCGACAAGTGCAAGGTGATCCGCCGTCACGGGCGGGTCATGGTGATCTGCGAGAACCTGCGCCACAAGCAGCGCCAGGGCTGATCGCCGCCGTCGCAGGCGGAGACGCAGCAACACAGAGGAACTCAGCGCACCTGCCGGGCCACACGGGCCCGGTTCACCCCCGGAACCAGGCCGGGGCCCGGATCACCAGGCGAACCGGGACGGGCGCCGAGCAGACCTGGTCGACAGAACGAGGAGAACCCGCCGTATGGCACGCCTGTCCGGCGTCGACCTCCCCCGCGAGAAGCGGATGGAGATCGCGCTCACTTACATCTACGGGATCGGCCGGTCCCGCTCGAAGGAGATCCTCGACGCAACCGGGATCAGCCCGGACCTGCGGTCGCGCGATCTGACCGACGAGGACCTCGCGAAGCTCCGCGAGTACATCGAGAACAGCTACCGCGTCGAGGGTGACCTGCGCCGTGAGGTGCAGGCCGACATCCGTCGCAAGATCGAGATCGGCACCTACCAGGGGATCCGGCACCGCCGGGGCCTGCCGGTCCGCGGCCAGCGCACCAAGACCAACGCCCGTAGCCGCAAGGGCCCGAAGAAGACGGTCGCCGGCAAGAAGAAGGCAGGTAAGAAGTAATGCCGCCCCGCACTCGCGCTGCGTCCGGGCCCAAGAAGGTCCGGCGCAAGGAGAAGAAGAACGTCGCGCACGGCCACGCGCACATCAAGAGCACCTTCAACAACACCATCGTGTCGATCACCGACCCGACCGGTGCCGTGATCGCGTGGGCCTCCTCCGGCCACGTCGGTTTCAAGGGCTCGCGCAAGTCCACGCCGTTCGCCGCGCAGATGGCCGCCGAGAGCGCCGCCCGCAAGGCCGCCGAGCACGGCATGAAGAAGGTCGACGTGTTCGTGAAGGGCCCCGGCTCCGGCCGGGAGACCGCGATCCGCTCGCTGCAGGCAGCCGGCCTCGAGGTCGGCACCATCTCCGACGTCACCCCGCAGCCGCACAACGGCTGCCGGCCGCCCAAGCGGCGCCGGGTCTAGGGAAAGGGAGTAACCAGACATGGCTCGTTACACCGGACCCATGACCCGCAAGTCCCGCCGGCTGAAGGTCGACCTCGTCGGCGGCGACCAGGCGTTCGAGCGTCGTCCGTACCCGCCCGGCCAGCACGGCCGGATCCGGATCAAGGAGACCGAGTACCTCCTGCAGATGCAGGAGAAGCAGAAGGCGCGCTTCGCGTACGGCGTCCTGGAGCGGCAGTTCAGCCGCTACTACGAGGAGGCCAACAGGCGTCCCGGCAAGACCGGCGACAACCTGCTGCAGATCCTCGAGTCCCGCCTGGACAACGTCGTCTACCGGGCCGGGCTCGCCCGCACCCGGCGGATGGCCCGCCAGCTGGTGAACCACGGCCACTTCCTGGTCAACGGGAAGAAGGTCGACATCCCCAGCTTCCAGGTGTCGCGCTACGACATCATCGACGTCCGGCCGAAGTCGATGAACACCGATCCGTTCATCATCGCCAAGGAGCTCCTCGGCGACCGTCCGGTTCCCGCGTGGCTGCAGGTCGTCCCGTCGAACATGCGCATCCTGGTCCACCAGCTGCCCGAGCGTTCTCAGATCGACACGCAGGTCACCGAGCAGCTGATCGTCGAGCTTTACAGCAAGTAAGGCTCGGCTCCCCCGGTCCCGCAGGGTGGGGCCGGGGGTTCACCGCGGCATCAAATAGCGGTTGCCGCGGGTGCTAAGGAGGCACATCCCATGCTGATCTCTCAGCGTCCCGCACTGGCCGAGGAATCGGTCGTCGACACCCGCTCCCGGTTCGTCATCGAGCCGCTGGAGCCGGGCTTCGGCTACACGCTGGGCAACTCGCTCCGGCGTACCCTGCTCTCCTCCATCCCGGGGGCGGCCGTCACCAGCATCCGCATCGACGGCGTCCTGCACGAGTTCACCACCGTGCCCGGGGTCAAGGAGGACGTCACCGACATCATCCTCAACCTCAAGGAGCTCGTCGTGAGCTCCGAGGAGGACGAGCCGGTGACCATGTACCTGCGCAAGCAGGGCCCCGGCCCGGTCACCGCAGGCGACATCGTGCCCCCGGCCGGTGTCACCGTGCACAACCCGGACCTGCACATCGCCACCCTGAACGACAAGGGCCGCCTCGAGGTCGAGCTCGTCGTCGAGCGGGGCCGCGGCTACGTGCCGGCCATGCAGAACAAGGCCACCGGCGCCGAGATCGGCCGCATCCCGGTCGACTCGATCTACTCGCCGGTCCTCAAGGTGACCTACAAGGTCGAGGCCACCCGCGTCGAGCAGCGCACCGACTTCGACAAGCTGGTGCTCGACGTCGAGACCAAGCCCTCGATCACCCCGCGGGACGCGCTGGCCTCGGCCGGCAAGACCCTCGTGGAGCTGTTCGGGCTCGCCCGCGAGCTCAACGTCGACGCGGAGGGCATCGAGATCGGCCCGTCGCCGCAGGAGGCCGACACCATCGCGGCCTTCGCGATGCCGATCGAGGAGCTGGACCTCACCGTCCGCTCCTACAACTGCCTGAAGCGCGAGGGCATCCACACCGTGGGTGAGCTGGTGGGCCGCAGCGAGGCCGACCTGCTCGACATCCGCAACTTCGGCGCCAAGTCGATCGACGAGGTCAAGATGAAGCTCGTCGGCCTCGGCCTGGCCCTCAAGGACAGCCCGCCCGGATTCGACCCGTCGGCCGCGGCCGCCGAGTACGGCTCCGACGGGTTCGACCCCGACACGTTCGGGGACGACGGCCAGGACTACGCAGAAACGGAGCAGCTGTAGCCATGCCTCAGCCCACCAAGGGGCCTCGTCTCGGCGGGTCACCTGCCCATCAGCGGCTGATCCTGGCCAACCTGGCCACGGCGCTGTTCGAGCACGGCCGGATCACCACCACCGAGGCCAAGGCGCGGCGGCTGCGGCCGTACGCGGAGCGCCTGATCACCAAGGCGAAGCGGGGCGACCTGCACAACCGCCGTGAGATCATGAAGGTGATCCGGGACAAGTCGGTCGTGCACCGGCTCGTCGCCGAGATCGGTCCGTTCTTCGCCGACCGCAACGGCGGCTACACGCGGATCACCAAGACGCTGCCGCGCAAGGGCGACAACGCCCCCATGGCCGTGATCGAGCTGGTCGCGCAGAAGACGGTCACCGACGAGGCCGACCGGGCGCGCCGCGTCGCCGCGTCCCAGCAGCAGAAGCCGGCCCCGGCCGCTGCTGAGACCGTCGAAGGCGACACGGCCGACGCCGCCACCGCGGGCGAGGCGGCCGACGCCGCCGAGGACGCGGCCGACAAGGCTCTCGACGCCGCCGTCGCGGCGGACGAGGCCAGCCCGGGCAGCCAGGCCGCGGACGACGCGGTGGACGCTGCCGTGGCGGCGGAGGAAGCGGCCGACGCGACCGCCGAGGCCGCCGCCGAGGCCCGGGCCGAGGAGGAGAGCACCTCGAGTGCGGACGAGCCCGGCAAGCCCGAGGCGAAGTCCTGACCCACCCGCACCACCCGCGCGAGCCCGCCGTCCCTCCGGACGGCGGGCTCCGCGGCGTTTCCGAGGCGGTCGAGGCGCTGTCGGCGCGGTTCCGGTTCGACATCGCCTACGACGGCACGGACTTCTCGGGCTGGGCGATCCAGCCGGGACGGCGCACGGTGTGCGGCGAGCTCACCGAGTCGCTCTCGCGGGTGCTGCGGCGGCCCGTCGCGCTCACCGTCGCCGGCCGCACCGATGCCGGAGTGCACGCCACCGGCCAGGTCGCGCACGCCGACCTGCCCGCCGACCTCGACGGCACGTGGCTCGTGCGCAGGCTCGCCCGCCTGCTGCCGCCCGACGTCCGGGTGCGTGCGATCGTGCCGGTCCCACCCGCCTTCGATGCCCGGTTCGGCGCACTGCGCCGCCACTACCGCTACCGCGTCGCCACGGCGCCGCACGGCGCCGAGCCGCTGCGCGCCCGCGACACCCTCTCCTGGCCGTACCCCGTGGACGTGGAGGCACTGAACGCCGCCTCCGCGGGCCTGCTCGGCGAGCACGACTTCGCCGCGTTCTGCAAGCGGCGCGAGGGCGCCACCACGGTGCGGGCGCTGCAACGACTGGCCTGGACGCGCGCGGACGACGGAGTGGTGGAGGCGGCCGTGTCCGCCGACGCGTTCTGCCACTCGATGGTCCGCAGCCTGGTCGGCGCGTTGCTCGACGTGGGCCGCGGCCGCAGGCCGGTGTCGTGGCCCGCCGAGCTGCTGACCCGCGGCGGGCGCGCCAGCGAGGTCGGTGTCGCCCCCGCGCACGGGCTCACGCTCGTCGGAGTCGACTACCCGCCGGACGCGGAGCTGGCGGACCGCGTGAACGCGACGCGCCGGTTGCGCGTGACCGACGCACCGTGATCGGCCCGTGACCCGGGGTGGGTCGGGCGGGCGCGGTCCGCGCTTCTCGTCCGTACGTGGCACGCCCTGATGGAGGGTGACGCGCGAGGACGGATTCGCCCGAAAGAGCTGTTTTCCCTACACTCCCCGTGATCGGGGCGAAATCTACGTTCTTCCCCATGCGGGCAAAGGCGCCGAAGACGTACCTTGCCCCCATCCGGTTGCTCCGGCACCGCGGGCCGCCCCGGCCCCGCTCCCCAGCATGCCGACCAGAACGGAGACGCCGTGATCCCGACACCCTCCACGCGGCCGACCGAACCCGACTGCCCGGCGGCCCCAGAGGCCGAGCGGACGCCACACGTCCCGGCTCCGCGCGGCGAACGGGTCGTCACCCCGGCCCAGGTGAACCGGGCCGTGTTGCAACTGCGCGAGCGTCGCGGCCAGACCGCGGCCGAGCAGCTCCAGGCCGTGCTGCGTGCGCTCGACCTGACCATCGCGCCGGATCAGGACGCACCCGGGCCGCGGTGACGCGCGCCGCCCGCGTCCGGCGGGCGGGCGCCTCTTCTGCCGAACGCCCGCGGGACGAGGGCCGCGCCGGTTAGCGTCGCGAGGTGCCCAGAGCGAGCGTGCGGGCGCCTGCCACCCGGGACCAGGCCGACGCGTACCGGTACGGGCTGCGCAGGCTCGACGCCGCGCTGGTCCGCGGCGACCCCGTACCCCTGCACGAACAGATCCGCTCGCAGCGCAGGGCCGCCCTCGCCGGTGTGCTGCTCGGGCTGCTCGGTGTCGTCGGCGTCGCGGTGTACGCGTGGGCGGTGCCTGCCCCGGACTGGCGCCGCAACACGCTCGTCGTCGGGGCCGGCTCGGGCGCGATGTACGTCGTGGCCCACCATCCGGACCGGCTGGTGCCGGTCGCGAACCTGGCAGCGGGCCGGCTCGTGCTCGCCGCGCTCCGCCGGGGTGGGGCCACCGAAGCCGATCCCGCCACCGCCACCCCCGTCCTCGTCCCCGATGCCGATCTCGACGGTGGACCGCGGACGGCCACGGCAGCCGTGCCGGGCGCGGTCGCGGTGTGGCCGGACGGGTCGGGCGTGGCCCCACGGTGGGCGGTGTGCGACGTGGTCGCGGCCGACGGGACGCTCGTCGCGACCACCGTGATCGGCGGGGCGGCGCCGTCCGCGCCGCTCCCGCCGGAAGAGCGGGTGCTCCTGGCCGCGCCCGACGGCTCCACCTGGCTCGTCGCGGGCGGTCGCCGCCATCGCGTCGACACGGGCGACGGCGGGCTCATGGTCGCGCTGGGCCTGCGCAACGAGGTGCCGCGGGCGGCGTCCGCCGGGCTGGTGTCGCTGCTCCCGGAGGGCCCGGTCCTCGCCACCCCGCACGTGCCGCAGCGGGGCGAGCCCGCTCCCGGCGAGCTGCCGGGCCGCATCGGCGACGTGCTGGTCGCCGAGCGGGTGGACGGCCGGGCGCAGTACTTCGTCGTGCTCGCGAGCGGCCTGCAGGAGGTGCCGGAACCCGTGGCGGAGCTCCTGCGGGTCGCCTCGGGCGCACACGCGGTGGTGCCCGTCGGCGCCGACGTGCTCGCCCGTGCCACATTCGTGGAAGAGTTGCCCGTCGCCGGGTGGCCGGCGGCCGCACCACCGCTGCGCGGCGCGGCCGAGGCACCGGCCCTGTGCTGGACCTGGGCCGCCGACGGCGATCCCTACGGGGCGGCGTGGTTCGGAGCCGGGCTGCCGGTGGCCTCCGGCACCGCCCCGGTCGCGCTCGCCCAGGCCGACGACGCCGGCGAGGACATCGACGCCGTCGCCGTCGGGCCCGGTGGGCCCGTGCGCGCCACCGGGCCGGGACGGACGCCGGGCGCGGGGCCACTGTGGCTCGTGTCGGCCACCGGGGTGGCACACGGGGTGGCCGACGACGCCACCGCAGCCGCGCTGGGGATCACGGCCGCCGACCGCGTCGTCGACGTGCTGGGCCCGGGCTGACGACCGGCGTGCACACGCGCGGGTGGCCGTGCACATGTCCGGCGCCGTGCACGGCCACCGCCAGGTGTGCATGGTCGGGTCAGGGCACCCGTCGGGGTCGCGCCGGCCGGCGCCGCAGCAGCGTTGCCGTCGCGCCACTCGCGAGCGCGAGCAGGGCCACCGCGAGCACGTCGACCGGCCACGGCGACTCCGACCGCGCGGCCCGCGGGGCGGTGCCCGGCAGTTCGGCGGTCCGCACCCCGACCGTGCCCTCCGGGGCCGGTTCGAGCACGGCGGGCACCGCGGTGAGCGCTGCCACCGGGTCGATCACGCCGTGGCCGAGGGCCGCGCTGTGGCCACCGGCCGGCCTGCGGGCGGTGGCGAGGATCCGGTCGACCACCTGCTCGGCGGTCAGATCGGGAAACCGCTCGCGCACCAGCGCGGCCAGGCCGGCCACCCACGGCGCGGCGAAGCTCGTGCCGTCGAGACCGCTGCCGGTGGTGCCGCCCCCGACGGCGAGCGAGCGCAGGCCGATGCCCGGCGCCGCGACGTCGACCCAGGGGCCCGGCACCGTGAACGGCGCGGGCGCGTCGTCCGGCCCGACCGCACCCACCGTGAGGATCTCCGCGTCGTACCAGCCGGGCAGGGCGACCTGCTCCGGGCCCGGCGCCGCGCACGACAACGGCCCCGCGTTGCCCGCCGCGGCCACCACCACGACGTCCGCGGCTGCTGCGTACCGCAGCGCGGCATGCAGCGATGCGCCCGCCACGGCCGCGCGGTCCGGTGACAGGCAGACCGCCTCCGAGATGTTGACGACGTCCGCCCCGCCGCGGACGGCGAGTACCACGGCGTCGGCAAGGGTGTCGGTGTCGCCCGCCGGGCGCAGCCCGCCGTCGGGCGCCGGCACCTCGAACGACGGGCTCGACTGCCGGATCGCGAGCAGCTCGGCAGCGGGGGCGATGCCGATCGGTGTAGGTGCGCGGCCGTCCCGGCCGGGCGCGGGGGCGGCCCCGAGCAGACCGGCGACGGCGGTGCCGTGCCCGTCGCAGTCGTCGAGGCCGTCGCCGCCGGTGAGGTAGTCGCCGCCGCCGCGCAGCCGGTCGCCGAGCAGCCGGTGCGGGAAGACCCCGGTGTCGATCACCGCGATGAGCTGGCCGCGCCCGGTGGCGAGCCGGTGGACCTTGGCGAGCTGCATGCGGGCGGAGCCCGGCGCGTCGGGGCCGGTCGGGGCGGTGGCCGGGTCGGCAGGGGGCGGTGTGCAGCGCTCGGGTCTGCGCAGGCCCGGGGCGGGCCCCGGCCTGCTCCCCGCGGGGGTGTCGACCCGCACCGGTGGCGGCGGGGGCGGGTCGGCCGGCCCCGACGCCGCCGCGGCGCC
>NZ_JAHKRK010000392.1 GCF_019396355.1 Pseudonocardia nigra | reverse complement strand
GATCGCAAACTTTAAGACCTGGCGCATCATGCACACCGACTACCGGCGGCCGCTGGCGACGTTCGACACGACGATCTCGGCGGTTATCGGACTGCACTTCTACTTGGCGGCTGAATAGGCCTCCGTGTCGGTTGTGCCGGAGGACCAGGAGCGAGGACCACGAGCCGATGCTATCGATGAGGCCGGAGGCCCGGTCCACCGTAACCGCCAGTTACGCTGCCTCGCCCAAGTCATCGTCCACGCCGCGCCGGCCAGCTCAGGCGGGACGCCGTGGCCCTGAACACGCCTCGCGCCGCCGCCTCCGCTTCGCTGGCTCGGACCACAGCGGCCGGCCCAACTCTCTGGAAGGCGCCGTGCAATCCGGCGAGGCCGCAGCCCGCAGCCTGCTCAGCGCTCGCCGAGGTAGACCGAGATGAGAGCGAAGACCGCGAACCCGCCGGTCAGAAATAGCGGGCCCAACCGGCTGGTCTGGCCTTCGTGGGCCTCGGACACCATTTCCTCGACCACGACGCTGGTCAAGGCGCCTCCGGTGAGGGCCAGGACCGACAAGGTGATCACCTCCGGCGCGTTGCGCAGGGTGAAGTAGCCGAGCGTCGCGCCTACGAGGATCGGCAGGGTGAAACTCGCTGCCATGAGGATCCGGGTTCGGCGGCGGATCTTCGCCCGCTGGAGCGTGGCGATCGCGGCGAAGCCCTCGGGCACATCGGCGGGGACCTGCCCGAGGGCCAGAAGAAGACCCAGAGCCGGGTTCAGCACGGTGCCGGTGCCGATCATGACGCCGTCGCTGAACAGGTCCAGCGAGACCCCGGAGAAGATCGCCAGCGGGCCGTTCGCGTCCTCCCGGCGGCCGAGGATGCTGCGGATGTGGCCGAGCAGGTGCCCGATGTAGATGAAGAACGCGCCGCCGGCGACGAATGCCACGATGGGCACCCACGGCGGGCGCGCGTTCAAGGCCTCCGGCATCAGCTCGAGCCCAACCACGGCCAGCACGATGCCCGCGGCCAGATGCAGCGCCAGACTCAAAGCCCGCTCCGAGACGTTGACTACCTCGGCGAGCACGCCTCCTAGGAAGTTTCCGACCGCCGGAAGCGCAGCCAGAGCCAGGACCAGGAGGAATCCGTTCATCGGGAGGGCGACCTCTGCAGGGTTCGGTGTCCTGTTGCGACGTTCCGCACTCGTGTACCCAAAGGACGCACCAGGACGCCGACCGCGCCGAGCGGACCGGTGATCCGAGCGGCGGTCGTGGCGCGGTGGGGTTTGTGCTCAGGGCCGCGTCGGCCAAATAGCCCCGATGGACCGCCTTCGGCGGGGCCTGTCGGCCCTTGGCTTAGCACGGCCTGACTCACCGTCAAGGGCGCTGCGCTGCGCTCCGCGTCGCTGCGCGACGGCCTTCGGCCGCCCTTGACGGCGAGCCTCCACGGCCGTGCTGGGGCGCCTTGCGGCGGCGGGGGACAGCACCCCGCCACCCCAAGGGGACGGGCCGACAGGCCTCGGGATCCGGGAGGCCACGATGACCAGTAGCAGCGGGAAGGCTCTCCGGATCCGTCCGATCGCCTACGAGCCGACCGCCGAACCGGCGCAGCCGTCGACGATGTCCTGCCCGCACTGCGGCGCATCGATCATGTCCGGGGCTACCGACCCGGCGGCGGACACGTCCGGCGTGCGTGCCGCGGCGATCGTGGTGGACTTGCCGGACGCCGCGCCGGTACAGCTTCCGGTGGCGCGGGTGCTCCGGCTGATCCTCGAGGTGATCGACGCCCGGCGTCCGGTCGCACAGCTGGCCGCAGTGGCTGCGCCGTCTGTGCTGCGCTACGCCCGTGCGGCGCGTCTGGCCGGGCGCTCGGCGCGGGTGTCGCGGCTGCTGTCGCTTCGGGTGTGCCGCCCGACCGAGCACGCCGTGGAGGCGGTCGCCGTCGTGGCGGTCGACCAGCGGCACCGCGCCGTCGCCGCTCGCTTCGAGCAGCAGCAGACCGGCTGGCGGTGCGTCGCCCTGCGAATCCTCTAGCCGCGAGCACACCATGCGGACGACGATCCGCTGTGGACAACTTCACCGGACCTGTGGATGGACTCAGGTGATGGGGCAAAGGGCAGGCACGATACGAGGTATGCCGCGCCACGCCAATGCCCCCGAATCGTCTCGACCGCCGACGGTGGTCGAGCTGCTCGAGCGAGTCGCCGTGGAACGGGGTCTCGACTTCGAACCGCCGCCCGAGGTGATAGTCGAGGCACTCCCCGCGCTGACCCAGATCGTTGAACGCCTGACGGACCGCTGTCGCGACGTGCAGGAGCGGCGCTGGCTCGCCGCCGCACTGGCCGCGCTCTCCCACCACGTACAAGCCAGCACGCTCCGCGAGCTGCCCATGGGTGGGGTGCTGAACGACATGCCCCGGGGCGTCGGGGAGTGGCCGGACCAGCCTGGGAACGAGCCCCGTGGCGTACTGCCTGCCATCAAACGTGGTGCGAAGTAGCGTTGCCAGGTGGGTCTCCGGGCAACTTGTGAGGTCGCCGCCGTGACTGTTGGTGCTGGTAGAGGCCCTGGACCATGCCGACGGACGACCTTGTAAACAGTAGGTCGTCGGTTCGATCCCGACCTCCGGCTCAAGCTCTGATGTGATGAAGGAGCGGGGCCTCCGCTCCTCGTGACTCCCGGCTCATGCTCGGGGTGCTCACACCATCGATTTGAGGAGGCCCCTGTGAGCGAATCGTACGAGGGTCGGCAGATCGTCGGGATG
>NZ_JAHKRK010000391.1 GCF_019396355.1 Pseudonocardia nigra | reverse complement strand
GCGCCGCCACCACGTGCGGATGGACGAGATCCTGCAGGAGGCCCGCACCACCCAGGGCGTGAAGAACGCCGACGAGATCGAGTACGCCGTGCTCGAGCGTTCGGGGGCGATCAGCATCGTGCCGAAGCAAAGCTGAAACCGCGAACAACAGCGGACGGTGCGGCGATCGCCGCGTGGGACGGATGTGAAGGCTGACCCCGCGATGGCGAACTGGCGCCTCGACCCGTCCAGATCGCCGGTCGGTAAACGGCCGCCAACACGGGTCTGAGTGAGCCGAGACGCTTCCGCGCCCGCCGTGTGCCCGATCAGCTCGGCCTGCAGCCGCGGCGTGGCCGCGCGGCGAGTCGCCGGATCGGGGAGCGGACGTCCGGACTACTCGCCCTGCTCGCCCGGCGGTCCGTCCAAGCCCCCGGACCGCCTGCACGGGTTCAGCACAGCTGGCGGGGGTAGACCGATGACCCGTACTCGTCAATGGAGGCCACGGTGTCCGAGTCCGAGCAGCAGGCCGGAAACCACGACAACGCGACGATGCCGTCCGATGTCTCCGACAGAGTCTCGGTGTTCGATCGCCTGGCCACGAGGGCGAACGATTTCGTCTCACGAGCATGGTTCTTCTCGCTGTGTCTGCTCATGGTCGTCCTGTGGGCGCCGTCGTTCCTCCTGATCGGCAACATCGACACGTGGCAGCTCATCATCAACACCCTGACGACCATCGTCACATTCCTGCTCGTCGCCCTGCTCCAGAACACCCAGAAGCGGGCCGACGATGCGGTCCAGCACAAGCTCAACGCGATCGCCGACGGGCTCGCCGACCTCATGAACGAGTTGGCCGACGACAACCCCGCACTTCGGGCCGACTGCAAGGACCTGCGGGCCGCAGTCGGTCTGGAGGACCGGGAGAGCGCGGCATAGGCGTCTGGAGCGCACCGGCGCCCCGGCCCTCACACGCTCCCGGGTGCCCTACATCTCCTACTGGAACCACAAGATGCGACGCGAGGCCTTCGTCCCCATCGAGCGCGGCCTGCTCACTGCGATCCGGCACCAGCAGCAGCGGGTCGCCGACCCCTGCCAGGACCAGCGCGCTGCCCTGCTCGTCGCGCCGGCGCCCCGAGTCCTGCCCTACACCGGGCTGCGGCTGGTGCCGCGCCTGCACGTGGACCGCACCGGCACGAGCCCTGCTGCAGCGGCACCTACCAACAGCAGCTTCGGGTCTGGCAGCAGGAATGCAACATCACCGACGAAGCCGGCCGTCCCGTGGCCATCACCGCCCACCAGTGGCGCTACACCTACGCCACCACTCTGAGCAACAAAGCGTGCGGATCGAGGTCATCAAGCAGCTGCTCGACCACGCCAGCCTGGACATGGCCTCCCACTACGCCCGTCTGCTCGACACCACGATCCGCTCGGAATGGGAGCCGGGCACGGCGCCGATCAGCTCCCGGCCTGCGCCGGCCCCGGCGGGCTGGCCGATGCCGCCTGGCACAACCGGGCCCGCACCGCGCTACCGAACGGGCACTGCGGGCTGCCTCGCCAGCAGACCTGCGACCACTCGAACAAGCGCCTGGCCTGTCCGGTGTTCATCACCACCAGCGCCGACCTACCAGCACATGAGGAAGAACGGCGGCGCACCCTGACGTTGATCGCCCAGCTGGAGGACCGCGATCACAGCCGCCTCGCCGAGCAGAACCGAGCCGTTCTGGACCACCTCGGCGCCCGCATCGCCGACATCCGCCGCAGCCTCGACCACGCCCCTGCCGCCGACCACACCCCACATGATGCCGGCTGACAACAGCGCGCACCTACGCGACGCGGCACACCGCCGCCGCGAGCAGACGCTGCAGCGGGCTCGCCACGCGCTGCGCCAGCTCGAAGCTGACGGCGCCCCGGTCACCTTCGAGCTGGTGGCGCGCACAGCCGAGGTCAGCCGCGCCTGGCTCTACAGAGAGCCGGACATCCGCGAGGCCGTCCAAGGCCCGCCGCTACCTCGGCCTCGAGGTCCTCGCCCGCGCCCGCGTCACCGTCGTCCCCGACCCCGCCCCGACCGCCCAGGAGGTGATCACCAACGAGATTCCGGCGCTCAGCGCCTAACAACCCGAAGAGGATCACGCATCAGGCGTCAAACACCACGTCCAGGGACTTGATGCAGCGACGTGCAGGAGCGGCGCTTGCTCGCCGCCGCGCTGGCCGCGCTCTCCCACCACGTACAAGCCAGCACGCTTCGCGAGCTGCCATGAGCGCCGCGCTCGGGGACGCGCCCCGGGGGGCGGGGAGTAGTCGACCAGCCTGGGAATGGCCATTGGCGTACTGCGTGCCATCAAACGTGCGAAGTACCATCGCCGGGTGCGCCTCCGGGCATCTCGTGATGTCGCCGCCGTGACTGTTGGTGCTGGCAGAGGCCCTGGATCATACCGATGGACGACCTTGTAAGCAGGTTGTCGTCCCTACGGCTCCCAGGGGCCTGTACTTTCCGATCATGGAATGTGGACGTCGTGTCAATCACGATGACTGCGGAACTCTGTCGCGAGCGCCAGTAGGAGCAGTAGGTACACGGACGACGCCACCTTGACCAGCAGCAGGCACACCATCTGCCACGACGCCGTGATCTTTTAATCCGCGGGTTGTGGGTTCGATCCCCACGGGGCCCACCGGGCTGAGCAGCGACTAATGCCGCTCAGCCCAGCACGTGGTGACGTCACGATCACGGCGTGTCGAGTCTCTCGTATGACGCAAACAGGGTTCATCTGTGCAAGTACCTTCGACCTCGTTCCGCCGAGGTGGTCGGTATCGAGTGGAAGGACGGGTAGGACGA
>NZ_JAHKRK010000390.1 GCF_019396355.1 Pseudonocardia nigra | reverse complement strand
GGCCCCCCGGGCCCGCCTGCGGGGCCCCCGCCACCTCGGCGCCCGCCCGGTCGGCGCGGCGCCGCTCGGCCTCGGCCCGGCCGCGCTCGCGGTCGCGTTCCTCGCGCGCGGCCGCGAGCTCGGCGTCCGCCGTGCGCCGCAGCTCCTCGACCGACTGCTCGGCCGCCGCACGGGCGTCGAGCGCCGCACGCAGCTTCGCGCCCTGTTCCGACACGCGCCGCCGCAGCTGCTGGTACTCGGAGTCGCGCTGCTGCCCGGCCGTCCTGGCCTGCGCGCGTGCCTCCGTCAGCTCGCCCCGGAGCCGTTCGAGCTCGATCGTGAGCTTGTCCACCCGGGACAGCGCCGCATCCCGCTCCGCACGCAGCTCACCCACCTCGCCGCGGCGCGCCGCGGCGGCCACGGCGTCGGCCGCGGCGGGATCGTCGGCCAGCACGGCCGCGGCTGCTCCGGTGAGCGGGTCGTCGGCCGCCACGGTGAGCTCGCCGGGCCGGTGCTCCTGCCACCAGGCCACGACCGCGGTGCGGAACGCCGGAGACCCGGAGAGCTCCGCCGTGAGCGCGGGACGGCCCAGTTTCGCCCGCTTCGCGGGGGTGAACCGGGCCAGCCTGTGCAGCGGCACGGGCACGTCGGCGAGGGGCATCCCGCCGAGTGCGGTGGCGGCGAGATCGGCCAGCCGCCCGCGGACGGCCTCGGGGAGGCGCTCCCACTGCACGGGCCCACCACCCGGGGCCCCGCGGTCATGGACCCCGGACTCATGGACCCCGGACTCATGGGCCCCGGATTCATGGACACAGCGCTCCGACGACGCGGCCTCGCCCCTGTCGGGCGGGCCGGACGTGCCGTCGGGCCTGGACATCACTCCAGGTTATCCGGGCCGGGCCCGCTCCACCCGTCATGCGATGGTCACGGTCCGGGATCGGAGCGGCCGCGTTATGTCGGTGCTGCCCGCTAACGTCCGCCGCCGTGCCCGCTGTTGCCCGCTGCTCCCCCGTCGCGGCCGCTCCCGCCTGCCGAAAGGTCGGCCCCGTATGATCCAGATGTCGTTCGACGAGCTCGGCACGCCGCTGCGCGACGTGACGTTCGTCGTAGTCGACCTGGAGACCACCGGCGGGGCCGCGAGCACCGACGCGATCACCGAGGTCGGCGCCGTCAAGGTGCGCGGGGGCGAGCACATCGGCGAGCTCGGCACGCTCGTCGACCCCGGGACGGCCGTTCCGCCCGGCGTCGTCGCGCTCACGGGGATCACCACGGCCATGATCGCCGGCGCACCCCCGCTCCCCGCGGTGCTGCCCACGCTGCTGGAGTTCCTGCGCGGCGGCGTGCTCGTCGCGCACAACGCCCCGTTCGACGCGGGCTTCCTGCGGGCCGCGTGCGAGCGCCACGGGCACACCTGGCCGCGCCCGCCCGTGCTGTGCACGGCGAGGCTCGCACGAGCCGTCCTGCCCAAGGACGAGGCGCCGAGCGTGCGCCTCGGCGCACTGGCGCAGCTGTTCGGCACCGCCACCCGGCCCACCCACCGCGCCCTCGCCGATGCGCGCGCCACCGTCGAGGTCCTGCACCACCTGCTCGAACGCGTCGGCAACCTGGGTGTCCAGAGCCTCGAGGAGCTGCTCGGCCTCGCGCGGGGTTCGGCGCAGCACCGACCCACGCAGCGCCAGCGGGCCAAGCGGGTGCTCGCCCGCGACGTGCCGTCGGCGCCGGGGGTCTACCTGTTCCGGGGCCCGCGCGACGAGGTGCTCTACGTCGGCACGAGCGGCGACCTGCAGCGCCGTGTACGCAGCTACTTCACCTCCGGGGAGCGCCGCAGGCGGGTGCGCGACATGGTCGCGATCGCCGAGCGCGTCGACACGGTCGTGTGCGCGCACGCGCTCGAGGCGTCGGTCCGGGAGCTGCGGCTCATCGCCGCCCACCAGCCCCGCTACAACCGCCGGTCCCGCCGCCCGCACCACGGGTGGTGGATCACGCCCACCGCCGAGGCCTTCCCCCGCCTGTCGATCGTCGCCTCGCCGCGGGACGGCGCGTTCGGCCCGTTCGCCTCCCGGAAGTCCGCCGCCGCGGCCGCCGACACCGTGCTCGACGCCGTGCCGCTGCGCCCATGCACCCAGCGGATCCCCGCCAGCGGGGCGTCGGCATCCCCGTGCGCCCTGCACGAGCTGGGGCGGTGCGCCGCCCCGTGCGCGGGCCTGCAGACGCCCGAGGAGTACGCCCCCGCCGTTCGGGCGCTGCAGGAGCTCGTCCACGGCCACGACGACACCGCGCTCGGCGGCATCGCCGCCGACGTCGACGCGCTCGGCGAGCGGGAGCGCTTCGAGGCCGCGGCGCGCCGCCGCGACCAGCTCGCCGCCCTGATCGTCGGGCTGGAGCGGTCCCAGCGCCTCGCCGCGCTGGCCGCGCTGCCCGAACTGGTCGGCGCGCGCCCCGACGGGCGCGGCGGCTGGGAGGTCGCCGTGGTCCGGTTCGGACGGCTCGCCGCAGCAGGCGTCGCCCGGCGAGGGGCCGCGCCCATGCCGGTGATCGACGCGCTGCGCCTCGGCGGCCCAGACCGTGCTCCCCGCGCCGGGCCCGCTGCGTGGAGCACCCGCCGAGGAGGTGCGGCTGCTGCACCGCTGGCTCACCACCGGCGGCACCCGGCTCGTGTACGCCGACCCCGCGTGGACCGAGCCCGCGCACGGCGCCGCCCGCTGGAGCCGTTGGGTGGAGCGGGCGCGACCGGTGGACGCGGAGGTGGACTAGAGCGTGTCCCGTGGATCATGCGGGTCGGCTGCGGTAGATCTCTTCTGTGCTTGATCGCCACGACTTGACCGACGCGGAGTGGGCACGGCTGGAGCCGTTGCTGCCCGACCGGACACCGC
>NZ_JAHKRK010000389.1 GCF_019396355.1 Pseudonocardia nigra | reverse complement strand
CCGGCCCCGTGGACGCGGGGCCGGCGGCACCGGCGATCGGATCAACCGGTGCGGCGCACCGGGTTGATCCTGCGGCCCTGCGCCGCCCGGGCGCGGCCGGTGGCGCCGGCGTGGACGGCGCTACCCGTGGCCTTCTTGCCCGAGCGGCCGCGACGGGCCGCGCGGTTGGCGGGCGCCGCGTCGGCGGCCGCGTGGTCGTCGAGGACGATCGACTCGGCGATGACGGTGGTGAGCAACGGATCACGCATGAGTGCCTCCTGCAGGAAAGACGGGGCCGGCGCAGCGGAGCCGGACGGCCCGGGAACTCCGGGACCGGCCAGATGGCTGGGAACGGGCGGCGGGGACGATGTCCGTGCCGCGGGCCGCGCGGGGCGGCGTCTCTCACAGGCGCATGGGAGCAAGAGTAGGCCCCGTCGACCCGGTCCGCCACGGATTTACCGGTGGTTACGGTCGGGGGCGTGACCAGTACCGATGTCGTCGTCATCGGAGGCGGGATCGCCGGCGCCTCGATCGCCTACGAGCTCGCCGCGACCCGCGCGGTCGTCCTGCTCGAGTCGGAGTCGGCGCCCGGCACGCACTCCACCGCCCGCTCGGCGGCCGTCTACGTCCCCGGCCACGGATCCGACGTCGTGCGCGCCCTGATCACTGCCAGCGGACCCCGGTACGGCGTGCTCGCGGCGGAGCTCGACACCCCGCCGCTGCTGACACCCCGCGCGGTCCTGCACGTGGCGGTGGACGTACAGGGCGAGCGGATGCTCGCCGCGGAGCTCGCGGAGCGGGCCGGCGAGCCGGGCGGCGCGGTTCCCCTCGAAGTGGAGGAGGCGGAACGGAGGTGCCCGGCGCTCGCCCCCGGCCGCGTGCACGCCGCCGCCGTCGTGGAGGACGCCGCCGACATCGACACCGAGGCGCTGCACCGGGCGTACCTGCGCGGCCTCCGGGCCCGGGGCGGGATCCTGCGCGTCGGTGCCCCGGTCGCCCGCGTGGAGCGCATCGGAGGCGGGTGGCGCGTGCACGCCGGGGGTGAGGCGATCGACGCGCCCGACGTCGTCGACGCCGCAGGGGCGTGGGCCGACGTCGTGGCCGGGGCTGCCGGCGTCCCCCGCATCGGGCTCACCCCGCTGCGCCGCACCGCCGCGATGGTGCGCGTTCCCGACCCGGCTCGCCTGCGGGCGCCGGACGGGCGGTCGCCGATGGTGATCGACGCGGCGTGGCGCTTCTACTTCAAGCCGGAGGGCGACGACCTGCTCGTCAGCCCCGCGGACGAGACACCGGTCGAGCCGTGCGACGCCCGCCCGGACGACATCGACGTGGCGCTGGCGCTGGAGCGGGTCGAGGCGGTCACCGGGCTGGGGCTGCGCTCGGTGCGGACGAGCTGGGCCGGGCTGCGCTCGTTCGTGGCCGACCGCCGTCCCGTCGTGGGCGCGTGGCCCGACCACCCCGGGTTCTGGTTCTTCGCCGGTCAGGGCGGCTCCGGATTCGAGACCGCGCCCGCGCTCGCGGCGTTCGGGGCGGCGGTCGTCACGGGCGGGCCGGTGCCCGCCGACGTCCCGCTTCCGCGGACCGCACTCGCCCCGACGCGTCTGCAAGCTGGTGCTTACATCGGTGAGAAGCGCGAAGGAGTACGGGTGACCGCGAGCCTGGAACTGTTCAAGGGCGCCTTCTGGCGTGACCCCTACGCGGCCTACGCGGGCCTGCGGACCGAGGATCCGGTCCGCACGGTGGACATGGGCGACGGCCCGGTGTGGCTGATCTCCCGGCACGCCGACGTCCGGGCCGCCCTGAACGACCAGCGGCTGTCGAAGGACTGGCGCTACACGCTGCCGCCCGAGCAGCGGGCCGAGGCGCCCGCCACGCAGATCCCGATGATGCTGCTGATGGACCCGCCGGGGCACACCCGGCTGCGCAAGCTGGTGTCGCGCTCGTTCACGCTGCGCCGGATGGAGGCGCTGCGCCCGCGCGTCGCGGAGATCGCGTCGGAGCTGCTCGACGCCCTCCCGGCGACCGGCCGGGTCGACATCATGGCCCGGTACGCGTTCCTGCTGCCGGTGTTCGTGATCTGCGAGCTGCTCGGGGTGCCCGCCGAGGACCGCGACGACTTCGCGGCGTGGTCGAACGTGCTCGTCGACCAGCCCTCGCCGGACGAGTCGATGGCCGCGATGGGCAAGCTGAACGAGTACCTCGTCCGGCTGATCGCACGCAAGCGCGAGCACCCGGACGACGCACTGATCAGTGGGCTGATCGAGGTGGCGGAGGACGGGGACCGGCTGTCCGAGGAGGAGCTGGTCGCGATGGCCATGCTGCTGCTCATCGCCGGGCACGAGACCACGGTCAACCTCATCGGCAACGGCCTGCTCGCCCTGCTCACCCACCCCGAGCAGTTCGCGCTGCTGCGCGAGCGCCCCGACCTGCTCCCGTCGGCCGTCGAAGAGTTCCTCCGCTGGGACTCCCCGGTGCACAGCGCCCCGGTGCGGTTCGCCGCCGAGGACGTCGAGTACTCCGGCGTCACGATCCCGGCGGGCGCGATCGTCACCCTGTCGCTCGCGGCGGCCAACCGCGACGGCGAGCGGTTCGACGACGCCGAGGAGCTGCGGGTCGACCGGGACCCGTCCGGGCACGTCGCGTTCGGGCACGGGCTGCACCACTGCCTCGGCGCGCAGCTGGCGCGGATCGAGGGGCAGGAGGCGATCGGCGCGCTGCTGGCCCGCCGCCCCGGCATCTCGCTGGCGGTCGACCCCATGGAGCTGGTGCACCGGCGCTCCTCCCTGGTCCGAGGCCTCACGACGCTGCCGGTGGACCTGGGCCCGGCCACCTGACGCCGGGCCGGACGACGAGCGCGCCGCGGCCGATCTCGGCCCGGCGTTGCAGCAAAGCCACTTTCACGCAACGTGCTTGCAGGAAAGTGGCTGTCAGGAGAATCGACCGCAGCCTATGAGGCCTTGGCGAGTGTGACCTCGTATCCGAGGTCTTGGAGTGCCTTGAGGTGGCGGTCGCGGCGACGGTCGGGGCTGTCGTGGCG
>NZ_JAHKRK010000388.1 GCF_019396355.1 Pseudonocardia nigra | reverse complement strand
CGTCGTCCAGTCCTACCTGTCCACCACCGCCAAGTGGGGCCTCGACAGCTTCGACGTCCTCACTCAGCTGTTCACCACCGGGGCATGGCTACCACCAGCCGCCGAACCCTGCTGAATAGCTACGGCGATACCCGCTTCGGCGAGTTCCTCGGTGAATGCCAGTGCGGTGTATTGCGAGCCGGCGTCGGAATGATGGATCAGCCCGCGCGCAGTGAACTCACTGCTCGCCCGGCGGCGGGTCGCCAAGGCCTGCGCCAGGGCCGCGGTCACGAGATCGCTGGTCTTGCTCATCGACGCCCGCCACCCGAGGATTCGCCGCGAATAGACGTCGGTAATAAACGACACGTAGCAGAACCCGCTCGCGGTCCACACATACGTGTAGGGGTCGGACCCCGGCGCCCTGCCAGCCTTTCGGCTGGTGGGTTTCCGGGGCCCGCCCTCCGAACCGGACGTGCGACTTCCACCGCATCCGGCTCTCCACGTGTTCATGCCACTGGTGAGGCGATCTTGCCTGGTGGACTCGACCATGGTGTAGGGATGCGCGTCCCTCGGTAGCGGTATCGAGTGACTGCTACCTTGTTGGGGCGGAGCATCTCCAGTTTGCCGACGCGTATCTGCCAGCCTGGCAGGAAGCGTCGGACCAGGGTGTGCATGTTCAGGCCGAGGTGTCGTTTGCGGAGCCAGCCGATCACCCGCCAGAAGGCGAAGTGGTCGACGTAGTAGAACGTCCGCGCCGACACCCCGTGCCGGAAGTAGTTGCACCAGCCCCGCAGCACCGGGTTCAGCCGGCGCAGCAGGTCTGCGAGTGTTCGATGTTTCGCCCGGCGAGTCAGCTTCCGCACCTTGTCCACGATCGAGGCCAGCGCCTTCTTCGATGGGTAGGTGTAGATTCCTCGCTTTCCGGTACGGCTTCGCCAGGCTCGGCGCTGGATGTGCCAGCCCAGGAAGTCGAACCCCTCGTCGATATGGGAGACCCTGCTCTTCTCGACCGACAGGCGCAGGCCCATCGGGGCGAGCACCGTGCCGACCTCGTCCCATAGCGCCTCGGCGTCGGCGCGGGTTCCGGCCAGCATAATCACGAAATCGTCAGCATAGCGGACGAGTTTCATGACCGCGCCGCCGCCGCGTCGGTGCTTGGCGCGTGTCCAGTTCGGACCGAGCGCTGCCCATTTGTCAGCGAAGTGCTCGTCCAGCACGGACAGGGCGATATTGGCCAGCAGCGGTGACAGGATTCCACCTTGCGGAGTGCCGGTGATCGTCTCGCGGTTCAGGCCGTCCTCGCCGAGGACTCCGGCCCGCAGGAACGCCGAAACCCAGCCCAGGGCCCGTTTATCGGAGATCCGGCCACGGACCCGCGCCATAAGCGCGGTGTGGTCGATCTCGTCGAAACACGCCGTGATGTCGGCCTCGAACACCCACTCGTAGTTCCGGGTGGGTGAGGCGAGGTAGTGAATCTCGGCGATCGCGTCCTGCGCCCGGCGTCTCGGGCGGAAGCCATACGACGATGGCTTGAAGTCCGCCTCGAAGATCGGCTCGAGCACCAGCTTCAACACGGCCTGCACAACCCGATCAGCGGTCGTCGGGATCCCGAGACGCCGGACCTTCCCCGACGCCTTCGGGATCGCCTTCTCCCGCACCCGCTGCGGAGCGAACCGTCCGGCCTTGAGATGCGCCCGCAGCTCGGACAGCAGCTCCCCAGCGCCGAAGCCGACTGATCGCGGAGCGATCCCGTCGACCCCAGCGGTTCGTCCACCCTTGTTGCCCCGCACCCGGCTCCACGCAACCACGAGGAAGAACGGGTCATAGACGAGGTTGTGAATATCATCGAAGCGTCGACCAGGATCGGTCTTCGCCCAGTGGTGCAGCTTTCTCTGCATCGCGAGTACCCGGACCTCGGCCTCATCGAGGTCAGGCCACGGATCGCCGATATTCACCAGCGCGCTCCTCGTCCTGCATCCCTGCTGCGAACACGCTGGACCCCTTCGCCATGTGACCGGCTTTCCCGGCCTCGGACTACTACGGGTCCTCCGCCCCATTCCGGTAGCGTCGGCCGACGACGAGCCTTCCCTCCACACCGCTGGCGACGATGCGGGTAGGGGACTGCCGGATTGGTTCCCACGTTCACTGCTGATCCGATCGACGGGGTCGGCGCCCAGCTATGCCCCTGCAACCTCGCCACGATTACGCCGCAGGCTTTCACCGTGGCCTCCCGACCGGCGACATCACCCAGCCCAGAAGTTCCCCACGCCACAACACGAGCACGCTCGTGCGAGCGCGGGTGCGCGTTGCCGCAGAGCAGCCTGGTTGCCCGAACGAACTTCCCACGGATGGTCCGATCCCTTCGCTCCCTCTCCATTACAGAGAGTTCCTCACTACTATGGATCGGTCCGAATGCCAACCCCGCAACGGTACTCGATCTCTCACGGTTTCGGCCGCTTGAGACACTCCCTCTCGCCGCCATCTCGACAGCAGTGTCGGGGCTGGCCTTCCCACGTTCCACGTGAAAGCCGCAGACCGGGCTCGCGTCGCCTACATGCCGGGCACCGCCTGGCCAGTAACCGGGTATCCGCCAGACTTATCCTGGAACCTCGTACACGCCCCAGTTCTGATGCCATCTGAAACCAATTTCGACACTTCGATAGCGATTCGCTTGCGCTCGCCTTCCCGATCCCCACCTGACGCATCACGTGCGCCTTTTCCTCATCGCTCACCACGACGGTCTTCAGCCAACGCAGCATGAGGTGGTTTGACGCCACCCCCCGAAGGGCGACGCCGAAGGGCCATCCATCCTTCATCTTCCACGCAGCAGCACATCGATCGAGGTCTCCTACCTACATCCCAACCTCTCCCTCTGCGCGCGTGGCACACACACGATCTTGGTCTTGTCGGGATGCAACCGCAGCCCAACCTGTTCCATCCTGTCGGTGAGCGCGGCCCACACCTCACGTGCCTGCCGTTCTGTCGCGCAGTGCACCACCGCGTCGTCTGCATAGCGCTCGAACTCCACGGTCGGGAACTCCCGAACCAGGAACA
>NZ_JAHKRK010000387.1 GCF_019396355.1 Pseudonocardia nigra | reverse complement strand
CGGCGGCCGCCGCCGCGGTGGCGCGGGCCGACGCCGCGGGCGGGCAGGGCCCCGTGCTCGAGATCGTGGCGCCCGCGCCGGTCGCGGTGGCGGCCACCCCGTCGGAGGTCGCCCTCGTGCTGGACAACCTCATCGGCAACGCCCGTCGCTACGCGCGATCGCTGGTGCGGGTGAGCGTCCTGCCGGCGGGACGCTCGGCGCGGCTGCTCGTCGAGGACGACGGGCCCGGCATCCCGGAGGCGGACCGGCAGCGCGTCTTCGACCGGTTCACCCGGCTCACGCCCGAGGCGGGCGGCGGGGCCGGGCTCGGGCTCGCCCTGGTGGCGGCGCTGGTGCACGGCCGGGGCGGGTTGGTGACGGCGGGCGCGACGCCCACGGGCGGTGCCCGCTTGGAGATCCGCTGGCCCGCCGTCTCGGACACCACCCCGCGCGAGTCGCCGGTTCCACGCCCTTGAGTCGCCCCGTGGGTCCGCACGCTGGCGCGGTTCTGCTATCCCTGCCAGTCACCGATCCCGTCCCAGGCCGCCTCGAGTTCGCGGCCGAGCACACGGAACCGCTCCGCGACCCGCTGGTGCGCCCGCCTCATCTCCTGCTTCCCACCCCGGGCGTCGAGCAGGGCGCCGATCTCCCTGGCTCGTTGACATCGACGGCTGCCGCGGGGAGGAACCCGCCGGCCTCTGCGAGCTCGATGAGCTCACGAACAAGCGGGTCCGTCGGGTCGAGCTCGCTGTTCCCGGAGTTGTGCACAATCGGTGGATCCGCCTCCTCGTCTCGTGGGACGTCGAGCCCGCGTTGCTCGAAGCGCTCACGTATCCGGGAGTTCGGTTCCGCGATGAGCCGCTGACAGTTCGAGCACACGACGTCGGAGTCGAGGACGATCGTGCTCATCGTGCACCCGTCGCACGGCAGTGACCACGATCCGGCCTCGTCGACGCGTTCGACGAGGAAGGCCTCTCTGTAGTCGCGATGTTCGAATCCGCACGAAGGGCACCGCAACGGCGGTGGTGCCGAACTCGTCCCGCGGCCGCAGCTCTCACACCGCCGTGAGACCGCGACGGCGGGACCGGTGCGACGCTCGAGGCGGATCCAGCCGCTCTGCACACCCAGGACGATGCCGGCAGCGAGCACCGTCAGACCCCCGATGAGCACGACGAGCAGGCCGACGTCCGGAGGCCGGCGGTGCGACTGGTCGACCGCCGTCTCGATGTCGGATCGATCCGCAGCAGTGAGTCCGTCGGCGGCCAACCGGCGCGCCAGGTTCACGACGGTGTCTCGCTCGGCTCGGCTGAAGTTCTCCGCTTCGGCGCGCGGGTCCGCGCACACCAGCTGCTCGCCGGTGACCACGGACAGGGTCAGTTCGGGTGTGTCGCTGCACGCCTCGTCGGGATCCGCGAAGCCGACCATCAACGGGTCGGGGCGCGTACTCACTCCCGCGCCCACCCCTCCGACAACCGCGAGCCCGATGCCGACCAGACAACAGATGCGGGCAAACCTGCTGACCCGACAGCGGGAATCGGGCGACTCGCGGGAGGCGGCCGGGCGGCGTGTCGGTGGGCGCTGCCACCATCGTCGGGTGCCCGTGCTCCGGTCCACCGTGCTGATCGACGCCCCACCGGCCACCGTCGCCGGACTCCTGCGCAGCTCCGACCTCGCCGGCGCCGCGCTGCGCGACAGGGGCCACGGCGTCACCGCGAGCAGCCGGCTCCTCGGTGCGGGCGACACCCTCGACGTCGATTTCCACGCCGCCCCGCGCGTCCGGATCCCGGTGCGGATGTCGGTGCGGGAGGTCTCGTCGAACGGGATGACGTGCGACCTCGTCGGGGGTCCGCTCCGGGAGCTGACGCACGCCGTCACGCTGACCCCGACCGCGGCGGGAACCCTCGTGCTGGAAGAGGTCTGCTGGCACAGCGCGTACGGGCCGCTCGGCCGGATCGCCGACGTCGCGGTGCTCCGCGGGCTCGTGCTGCGGGTGCTCGCCGCCCGGTCCGAGGCGCTCGCCGAGCGGGCCGCCGCGCTGGCGGCCGGCCCGGTCGTCGTCGCCACCGCCCTTCAGCGGGGAGGTCGGCTGCTCGTGGCGCAGCGCACGCGGCCGCCGGCCCTCGCGGGGCGGTGGGAGCTGCCCGGCGGGCGCGTCGAGGCCGGGGAGTCCGAGCCGGACGCGGTCGTCCGGGAGTGCCGCGAGGAGCTGGGCGTGCCGGTGCGGGTGACGGGCCGGATCGGCACGGACCTGCCGATCGACGCCGGCGTCCTGCGCGTGCACACCGCCGAGCTCGACCCCACCGCCCCGGACCCGCAGCCGATCGACCACGCGGCGCTGCGCTGGGTCGGCCCGGACGAGGTGGCGGACGTCGACTGGGTGGACGCGGACCGCGCTGTCGTCCCCGAGCTGGTGGCGCTGCTCGAGGGCCGGGCACCGGCTCGGACCGGGTCGTAGGGCCCGTCGTTCCCGATCGCAACGGCTCCGGGCGTCTGCGGAACCGCGGCCGGCCGGCGTCCGTCCAACGCGGGCATGTCGATCGATTCCCTCCTCGCCCGCCAGGCGGGTGTCATCTCCCGCGACCAGGCGCTCGCCGCAGGCCTCTCCCGAGACCTCATCGATCACCGGCTCCGCAACCGGCAGTGGCGGCCGGTGCACCCGCGCACGTATCTGGTGAACGGGCATCGTCACGACGACGAGGTCACGGTGCGCGCCGCTCTGCTGTGGGCGGGCGAACGCGCCGTGCTCTCGGGCACGGCGGCCGCATGGTGGTACGGGATGGCGGAGCGCGCTCCGGCGACCGTCGCGGTGACCGTGCTGCGGCGCCGCCATCCCCGGCCCCGACCCGGGATCGCGGTGCGGCGGTGTGCGCTGGCCGCCGCGGACCGCGCCGAGCACCGTGGGCTGGCCGTCACCGCCCGGCCGTTGACCGTGCTCGAGGCGGCGGTCGAACTCGGCGAGCCGGGCAGCCTGCTCCTCGACCGCGCGCTGCAGCGCTGGGTGACCTTCCGCGCGGTGTACGACGCCTACTGCCGCAACCTCGACGCCCACGGCTCCGCGACGGCGAGGCGCCTGCTGGTGGCCGCCGCCGACCGCTCGGCGTCGGTCGCCGAGC
>NZ_JAHKRK010000386.1 GCF_019396355.1 Pseudonocardia nigra | reverse complement strand
GCCGACCGCGCCAACATCGCCCACGCCCGACGAGACCTCCTCAACCGCGACGACGTCTTCACCGCGTACGGCATCTAACTGAATCCGACCAAACCGGACAAAGATCAACAACGCCGGGGCCCTGGGTGCGCAGGTGGTTCGAGCGGCCGTTGTGGGAGATGGAGCCGCGGGACGCGGAGCGGTATTTCGGCACGCTCCTGCGCGGGGTGTCGGCGTCGACGCGGGCGGCGCGGGCGCAGGTGCTGGTGACCTATTTCGAGTTCCTCGAGCTTCGCCACAAGGTCGAGCTGCACGAGCTGACCGGGCGGGTGGTCGAGTGCCCGATCGATGAGATGAATCGGCCGCGGATGTCGGTCGAGGCGCGACTGCGGATCCCGCCGACCGAGGCCGAGCTGGAGCAGCTGTTCGCCGGGTGGCGGCAGGAGTTGGTGTCGTGTCGCAAGTTCGCCCCGTCGGACCGGAACTACATGGTGGCGCGGTTGTCGGCGGATGTGGGGCTGCGGATCAACGAGGCGTGCATGCTCGACCTCGACGATGTCCGGTGGGAGCTGGGCCGCTTCGGCAAGCTCAACGTCCGCCACGGCAAGGGCGCCCGGCGGAAGGGACCGCGGCAGCGGCTGGTGCCGTTGATCAATGGTGCGGACCGGGCGCTGGCGTGGTTCGTGCAGGATGTGTGGGGCCAGTTCGACGCCGATCACAGCCTGCCGGGTGCGCCGTTGTTCCCCTCCGAACGGCGCCGCCTCGACGGCCCGGGCGCCCGGGTGAGTACCGATGTGGTGCGGCGCGGGCTGACCGAAGCGGTCGCCCGGCACCTGCCGGGCTGGGCGGGCAGGCTGACGCCGCACGTGTTGCGGCACTACTGCGCCAGCCAGCTCTACCGGGCCGGGGTGGACATCATCGCGGTGCAGGAACTGCTCGGGCATTCGTGGATCTCGACGACGATGCGGTATGTCCATGTGCACGCCACTCGGGTCGAGGACGCGGTGATGGCCGGCCAGCAACGCGGCGCGCAGCGGTGGGAAGGGCTGCTCCGATGAAGTGGAACCTGCGCCTGGCCGCGGCCAACCGTGGCATCTGGAAGGCCAGCGAGCTGCGCCGGATGCTCGCCGAGCGCGGCGTGGAGATGAGCACCGGGAAGATGTCGGGGTTGTGGTCGGGCCAGCCCAGCGTTCTGCGTCCGGAGGAGCTGGACGCGTTCTGCGCGGTCCTCGACTGCCAGATCAGCGACCTGATCACCGCCGAACCGGGGAAGGCGCCCGCTGCCCGGTCGGGCGCGGAGCAGACCGACACCGCGGTCGGGCAGGGAGATGCCGCTGCGGGTTCGGTGCGGTCGGTCACCCCGAGGCTGCGGCCGGGCCGTTCGCTGCCGCCGCGGTGACAGGCGACCGGCAGGTCGACCCGCCGTGTCGAACCTGCGGCGGGCCGGTCGATCGCCGCGCTGGACCTCGCGGCGGTCGGCCCCGACTGCACTGCCATGCGTGCCGGCGCGTGGTCCGGCGTGCTGTGGCTGAGATCCGCCGTGATGATCAGCCGTGCTTGGCCTGCGGTGGCCCGGTCGATCGAAGTGCGGGTCGGCGCGGTGGGCGGCGCCGGTTGCGCTGCCACGGGTGTCGTCCGCCCGCCGTCCGCCGGCCCGCCATCCGGCCTCGGCTGGCTGATCGGGTCGAGGCCCTGGCCGTGTCGTCGGTGTTGCGCGCCGCGGTGGAGCGGGCGTTCGAGACTGTGGAGGCGGCCGGCTGGAGCACCCACTCGCTGGAGCGGACGCTGACCGGCCTGCGCCTGGTGTTCGACGGCCATCCCGACGGGCAGCCAGTGCGGCGCAGCGCAGTGCACTCGACGCTCGGCGTGTCGAGTGGCACCCGGGTGGCCAAGGTGGCCCAGGTCCTCGACGACCTCGGCCTGCTCATCGACGACACCACGTCCACGCTCCGCTCCTGGATCGATGGCCACTGCGACGTGCTCCCGGCCGGGTTCCGGACCGAGGTGCGGGCGTGGCTGGTGGTGTTGCTCGACGGCGACGAACGCACCAGGCCCCGGTCGTCCTCGACGCTGTATGGCTACTTCGGACGGGTCCGCCCGCATCTCCTTGCGTGGTCGGCGACTCGCGGGCAGCTGCGCGAGGTCACAGAGGACGATGTGCGCGCCGTGCTCAACCAGCTGCGCGGGCATCGCCTCGCGGGCACGTTCGTCGCGTTGCGGTCGCTGTTCCGCTTCGCCAAGCGCCGACGTCTGATCTTCGCCGATCCGACCCGCCGGCTGCATGTCGGGCGGGCACCGACCCGGGCGGTGCTCCCGATGACCGACACCCAGATCGCCGCTGTCGAGCACGTCGCGGTGACACCGGCCCAGCGGCTGGTGATGGCCCTGGTCGCCGTCCACGCCGCCCGCGCCGCGGCGATCCGCGAGCTGACCCTCGACGACGTCGACCTGGCCGGTCGCCGCATCACCCTGGGCGGTCACTCCCAGCGGCTCTCGGAGCTCGTGCACCACGCGCTGCTCGCCTGGCTGCAGCATCGACGGCGCACCTGGCCCCACACGCCCAATCGGCACGTGCTGGTCTCCACGGTCACCGCGACCGGCACCGGCCCGGTCAGCGACTACTACCTGACCTGGCACCTGCTGCTGCGTGGTGTCCAACTCGAGCACATCCGCGGCGACCGTGTCCTGCACGAAGCACTCGCCGTCGGGGCGGACCCGCTGCACCTGGCGGCGGTGTTCAACCTCAGCGCGGCGACCGCGATCGCCTACGCCGACATCGCCTGCAGCCTCCTCGAACGTCCCGTCGAGTCCATTCCGGCGTCGGCCCAGGCATCCCCGTCCGACGTCTGAACCCCCGCGTCGGCACAGGACCCGGCCATCCGCACTGCTCCGCGGCCTGGCAGTCTGCCCGAACCGGACGCGATCACGATCGCGAGCAGCCGAAAGCCGGTGGGTTCGTTCTGAGAATCGTTCATTCAGACTGAACCCACCGGGGTCGTTAACTGGGAGGATCGCGTATTCATCTGCCGCGTGTTCTCGGCTTCGCTCCCGGGGCGGGTGCGGCGTAGCGGTTCCAGATGCCGCCGGCGTGGATGGTCTGGCGCTGGGTGGTGGTGTGGTGGAACCC
>NZ_JAHKRK010000385.1 GCF_019396355.1 Pseudonocardia nigra | reverse complement strand
CCCACTCCCCGACCCGGCCCATCGCGCGGGTTCCCTGGCCCCGCTCGACCCGCCCGGCGTCGCACCGGACGTTCCTCCCGCGAGTCGGGGCCTGAGGGTGCGCGAGTCGGGGTCTGAGGGTGCGCGAGTCGGGCCCGGGGTGCGATTTCGGCCCGGCCCGCTCGTCCCACGCGTCCGTCCTCGGCGCGGGAACGCGACCGGGGCCACACGGGGCCGGTCGCTAGCCTGCCGGGCGTGCACGACGGTCTCTCCGGTCGGGTCCGCCACGCCGTCCGCGGCCTCACCCCCGGGTACTTCGCGCTGGTGATGAGCAGCGGGATCATCTCCGTGGGGATGCTCCTACAGGGCCACGTCGCGCTGTCGGTGCTGCTGCTGGCCGTCGGCGCGGTGGCCTACCTGGTGCTGGTCGGGCTCACCGGATGGCGGCTGGCCGCGCACCGGCACGCCGTCGCCGAGGACTTCGCCGACCCCGGCCGCGCGTTCGGCTTCCTCACCTTCGTGGCCGGCACGAACGTGCTCGGCGTCCGGGCCGCGATGGACGGGCACCACCGGCTCACCGCCGTCCTGCTGCTGGTCGCCGGCCTGACCTGGCTGGTGCTCGGCTACGTCATCCCGTGGACGGCGGTGCTCGGCACCCGGCACCGCCCGGTCCTCGCCACCGCGAACGGCACCTGGTTCATCTGGGTCGTCGCGAGCCAGTCCGTCGCGGTCTCCGCCGCCTCCATCGAGCCGGTGTTCCCGTCGCTGCGGGACCTGCTCGCCGTCGTCGCCGTGGGCTCCTGGTCGGTCGGGGTCTTCCTGTACGCGGCGGCCGGGATCTTCGTCTCCGCCCGGATGCTGCTGTACCGGCTGCGCCCGACCGACCTCACCCCGCCGTACTGGGTGGCGATGGGCGCGAGCTCGATCACGGTCCTCGCGGGGGCGCGGATCGTCGAGATGGCCGACGCCCCGATGGTCGACGCGACGCGCGGGATCATCGCCGGCCTGTCGGTGGTGTTCTGGGCGTTCGCCACCTGGCTCATCCCGGTTCTGGTGGCGGCCGGTTGGTGGCGCCACCGCACGCACCGGGTGCCGCTGGTCTACGACGCGACGCGGTGGAGCGGGGTCTTCCCGCTCGGGATGTACGCCATCGCGGGGGTGTACCTCCGGCAGGCCGACGACCTCCCGCTCGTCGGCGCCATCGGCACCGCGGAGCTCTGGGTGGCGTTCACCGCGTGGGTGCTGACGCTCGCGGGCATGGGCGTGCACGTCGTCCGCACCGTCGCCCTGCCCGGGCGGCCGGGTGCGTTGTGCCGGAGATCGCAGGCCGCGGACGGGGGAAGTAGGAGCAGCGCCGGATAGGGTCGTTCCACACTGAGCGGAGTATGCGGAGCGAGCAGACAGCAGAGTGAGCGGCGCCTTCCTCCTGTTGGCCGGCGCAGGTGTCGCCGCCGGACTGTCCGGTTCGATGGCGGGCCTCGCCTCCCTGTTCTCCTATCCCGCGCTGCTCGCCGCCGGGCTGCCGGCCACGGCCGCCAACGTCACCAACACGGTGGCGCTCGCGTTCAGCACCGTCGGCGCCGCCGCCAACTCCCGCCTCGAGCTCAGCGGCCAGGGACCCACGCTGCGCCACTTCGCGCTGCCCACGCTGCTCGGCGGGGCCACGGGCGCCGGGCTGCTTCTGGTGACACCGCCGGGGGTGTTCGAGCGGATCGTGCCGTTCCTCGTCGCGCTCGCGTCGGTCGCGCTGCTGCTGCAACCGCGGATCAGCGCGGTCGCGGCGGGCGCCGTGTCCCGGCACCGGGGCCCGGCCGTGGTCGCCGGGGTGCTCGCGGTGTCGGTCTACGGCGGCTACTTCGGCGCCGCGGCGGGGGTGCTGATGCTGGCGCTGCTGCTGGTCGGGCTGCCGGTGTCGCTCCTGCAGGGCAACGCCCTGAAGACGGTGCTGCTCGGCCTCGCGAACGCGGTGGCCGCCGTCGGGTTCGCCGTGTTCGGGCCGGTCGAGTGGTGGGCCGTGCTGCCGCTCGCCGCCGGGCTGCTGGTCGGCGGCTGGACGGGCCCGGCGCTCGCCCGCCGCCTGCCCACCGCCGTGCTGCGCACCGGGATCGGCGCCGCCGGCCTCGGCCTCGCCGTATCCCTCGCGGTCCAGGCCTGGTGAGGACCACCAGGATGGGGGGTGACCGGGGCGGCGCGAGGAGGGAACGGGACACGGTGGACGAGCAGGCGTGGCTGACCGGGCGGTTCGAGGAGCATCGGCCCCACCTGCGGGCCGTGGCCTACCGGATGCTCGGCTCGCTCGCTGAGGCCGACGACGCCCTGCAGGACGCCTGGCTCCGCGTCGCCCGGGCCGACACCAGCGCCGTGGACAACCTCGGCGGGTGGCTGACCACCGTGGTGGCGCGCGTGTGCCTGAACGTGCTGCGCTCCCGGGGAGCAGCGGCGCGAGGGCACGCTCGACGTGCAGGCGCCCGACCGGGTCGCCGACCGCGCGGAGGGGACCGACCCTGAGCAGGAGGCGGTGCTGGCCGACTCGGTCGGGGTGGCGCTGCTGGTCGTGCTCGACCGGCTGGGCCCCGCCGAGCGGCTGGCCTTCGTGCTGCACGACATGTTCGCCGTGCCCTTCGACGAGATCGCCCCGATGCTCGAGAAGTCCCCGGCCGCGGTCCGGCAGCTCGCGAGCCGCGCCCGCAGACGCGTGACGGGGCCTGCCCCGGCGCCGGACGCCGACCTCTCGCTCCGGCGCCGGGTCGTCGACGCCTTCCTGGCCGCCACCCGCAGCGGGGACTTCGACGCGCTCGTCACGCTGCTCCATCCGGACGTGGTGCTCCGCGCGGACCGGGCCGTCGTCCCCTCCCCCGAACCCGTCGTCCTGCGTGGTGCCGACACCGTCGCCAGGAGCGCGATGGCCGCCACGGTGCGGGCCCGGTTCACCGGGCCGGCGCTGGTCGACGGGGCCGTCGGGCTCACGATGGCCCCCCGCGGGCAGCTGTCGCTGGTGCTCGCCTTCACGATCGGCGACGAGGGCACGATCACCGCCATCGAGGTGATCGCGGAGCCGGACCGCCTCCGCGACCTCGACCTCGCCGTCCTCGGTGGCTGACCTCGCGCCGCACACACCGTGAGGCGTCCGCACACAGCGCCGGCGGTGTGTGCCGGCAGCGCACGGT
>NZ_JAHKRK010000039.1 GCF_019396355.1 Pseudonocardia nigra | reverse complement strand
CTCGCGGGGCGCGCCAACATCGCCCACGCCCGACGCGACCTCCGCAACCACGACGACGCCTTCGCCGTCTTCAACATCTAACCGAATCCGACCAAACCGGACGAAAACGAACAACGCCGGGGCCCTGGGTGCGGGCCCGCGTCGTAGCGGCGTGGTGATGTGGGCGGGGAAAAGCGGAAACGGCGCCGCACCCGAAGGTGCAGCGCCGCTCCACAGGGATCCGAAGATCAGTCCTCGATGCTCTGCAGGACCGGCTCCTCGTCGCCCACCTCGGCGTCGGCCTCGCAGGTGCGCTGGCCGCCCTCGTCGCCGCTGCTGGCGGCTGCGTCGCCCAGGAGGCCCAGGGCGCCCGCGATGTCCTCGACGTCGACGGCGAGGATCGGGACGTCGGTGTTGCAGACCTGGATCGGGACGTTCACGTTGTTGTCAGCAACGTTGATGATGCCCTTGGACTCGTCGCCCTCAGCGTTGTTGATGGTGTTGTCTTCGAAGTCGCCGTGGTTCTGGCTCTGCTCGTGGCCGTTGCCACGGTCCCACTCGTGGTGCCCATCCTTGTCACCGGCGAAGGCGAGCGGGCTCACCGCGAGCAGACCGGCAGCGGCCGCGGCCACGACAATTCCAGCCTTCTTCAGCACAGTTCATCTCCTGTTGAGTGATCCGGGTCGACCGGAGCCGATCCATTCAAAGTCAGCGTATGACCGGGGAGCCCGCGCTGACTGGGAGAAAGTTAGCGCCCTCCGGACCGCGGGAACAAATCACCTACCACTATCGTGTGAGGCAAGTACTCTACGTTTAGTTACGCATCCTTTCGGGGCGTCCTGCACCGGGTGCAAAGCCGGGTACGGCGAGGTAACAGCACGTACTGTGATCGCAAATCACCCGGTTGCGCGCGTATCCTTTTTGCCTGAGGACGGAGCGTGACGAGGCCCGTTCCGGCCGCTCAGGACTCGCTTGTGGTTACCGTTGAGTAAGGTGCCCGGATGTCGCCCGAGGACGTGGTGTGTGACTACGTGGACATCGCGCTGCGGCTCGACCGACTGCTGCCCGGGGCCGTCGAGCTCCCCGTCGTGGGCCGCCGGGTCGAGGCATGGTCCCCGGCGGCGGTCGTGCGCGCCGCCGGTCGCCTCGCCGCTTCCTTGCCCGACGCGCTCGGGTCGGACCGCCGGGACTTCCTCCGCGGCCAGCTGACGGCGATCGAGTGGGCGGCCCGGCGGCTGGCCGGTCAGGACGTGCCCTACGTCGACGAGGTGCTGGCGGCGTTCGGCATGCGGATCCGGTACGGGTGCGAGGACATCTACCGGCAGGCCCACCGGGACATCGACGCGCTGCTCGCGGGCCCGGGCACCACGGCCGAGCGGCTCGCCGCCCACCGCGCTCGCGACGTGATCCCCCGCGACCTGCTCCCGGCGGCCCTAGACGCGGTGTCCGCCGCGCTGCGCGGGCGGTCGGCGCTCCGCGTCCCGCTCCCGGACCAGGAGTCGGTCGAGTACCGCATCGTCGACGACGCCCCGTGGGGCGCGCTGCACCAGTACCTCGGGCAGTTCCGGTCCCGGATCACGGTCAACGCGGGCGCGCGGCACCGTGGCGCGCAGCTCGTCCAGCTCCTCGCCCACGAGGCCTATCCCGGCCATCACGTGGAGCGCTGCCGCAAGGAGGCCGGGCTCGTCGCTGCGGGGTGGCACGAGCACCGCATGGTGCTCGCCAACAGTCCGCAGGCCCTCATCGCCGAAGGCGCCGCCGAGCTCGGGCTCCACGCGGCCGTCGGGCCGGGCTGGGGCCCGTTCGCCGCAGACGTGCTGGGCGAGGTGGGCCTGGCGTTCGACGGTGAGGTCGCCGAGCGGCTCGATGCCGCGACGGCCCCGCTCGCCGGCGTCCGCCAGGATGCCGCCCTTCTCCTGCACCAGGACCGGGCGTCGGTCGCCGAGGTGATCGCCTACCTGCGGCGGTGGCTGCTGGTCGACGAGTCGCGCGCGGTGCAGCTGGTCCGCTTCCTGCGGCATCCGCTCTGGCGGATCTACACCACGGCGTACGCCGAGGGCCGCCCGCTCGTGCGGGCGTGGTTCGACGCGGCGCCGGGGGCTGCGCGGTTCCGCCGGCTGCTGGACGAGCCGCTCACGCCTGCGGTGCTGCGGGCCGAAGCCGCTCCGGTGACCCGGATGGGCGGCGGCCGAACGGGCTGAGGCAGGCCGGAAAGGCACGACGGGCGGTGTGCGCTGAGCGACGAACGGTAGGCCGTTCTGTTAATTCTCGGTTCGTTACCCCGATGAGACCACGCGTCGCTGTTGACCGCACCGGGGTGACCGCCGGTAGCGTTCATGTCGGCGGCCCGTACCCGATGCGGACCGCCCGGGAGGCCCTGGTCGTGGTGGTTCTCGCACCCGAGGGGGCCGGCACCCGGCCCTCGCGGGCGTGGTCGGCGGCGAGCTCCAGGTCGTCGGACGCGTTCGGACCAGGGCAGGCCGGCCCACCAGAGTGTGGCGCGGTGCCGCGCCCGCGAGGGAGCGTTCGTCGACCGGCTTCCGAGGCCTGTGCACCACCTCGGAGCCCGCGCGACGCGCGCCAGCGAGGAGCATCCGTGACCGACCGTCGTTCCGCCCCCGCTTCGGAATCCACGCGCTGCTACGTGCTCGACACCTCCGTCCTCCTGTCCGACCCGTGGTCGCTGACCCGGTTCGACGAGCACGAGGTCGTCCTGCCGCTCGTGGTCATCTCCGAGCTCGAGGGCAAGCGACACCACCCGGAGCTGGGGTGGTTCGCGCGCACGGCGTTGCGCACGCTCGACGAGCTGCGCATCCAGCACGGCCGTCTGGACGCACCTGTCCCGATCGGGGACGCAGGCGGAACGCTGCACGTCGAGCTCAACCACACCGACCCGGAGGTGCTGCCCGCCGGTTTCCGCACGGACTCCAACGACAGCCGGATCCTCGCCTGCGCGCTCAACCTCGCGGCGGAACGGAAGGCCGACGGCCGCGGCGACGTCGTGCTCGTCACGAAGGACATGCCGCTGCGGGTCAAGGCGGCCGCGGTCGGCCTCGCCGCCGACGAGTACCACGCCCTCGACGTGGTGCCGTCGGGCTGGACGGGCATGGCGGACCTGGAGGTGACGTCCGCCGACGTCGACGCGCTGTTCTCCGACGGCGCCATCGACCACGACGCCGCGCGGGACCTCCCGTGCAACACCGGGCTGCGGCTGTTGGGCGGGGGATCGGCCGCGCTGGGGCGGGTCACCGCGGACAAGCGGGTGCGGCTGATCCGCGGCGACCGGGAGGCGTTCGGGCTGCACGGGCGCTCCGCCGAGCAGCGTGTGGCGCTGGACCTGCTCCTCGACCCGGAGGTCGGCATCGTCTCCCTCGGCGGCCGGGCCGGCACCGGGAAGTCGGCGCTCGCGCTGTGCGCAGGCCTGGAGGCGGTGATGGAGCGCCAGCAGCACCGCAAGGTGGTGGTGTTCCGCCCGCTGTACGCGGTCGGCGGGCAGGAGCTGGGCTACCTGCCGGGCAGCGAGAGCGAGAAGATGGCGCCGTGGGCGCAGGCCGTCTTCGACACGCTCGGGGCGCTGGTCAGCCAGAACGTGCTCGAGGAGGTCATGGCCGGAGGCATGCTGGAGGTGCTGCCGCTCACCCACATCCGGGGCCGGTCGCTGCACGACTCCTTCGTGATCGTCGACGAGGCGCAGTCGCTCGAGCGCAACGTGCTGCTCACCGTGCTGTCGCGGCTCGGCACGGCGAGCCGCGTGGTCCTGACCCACGACGTCGCGCAGCGCGACAACCTGCGGGTCGGGCGGCACGACGGCGTCGCGGCGGTCATCGAGAAGCTGAAGGGCCACCCGCTCTTCGCGCACGTCACGCTCACCCGCAGCGAGCGCAGCCCGATCGCGGCGCTGGTGACGGAGATGCTGGAGGGCCCGATGGCGTAGCGCGCCTTCGGCACGGCACCTGTGAGCGGAAACGCGTGCTACCGCTCCGCGGCGCCGAAGGCGTGGCACTGGTTTCCACTCACAGGTGCAGTTCGTTGTGAGTGGAAACCAGTGCCATAGCACCCGTTTCCGCTCACAGGCCGTGCGGAGTTCCCTCGGTGAAGCCCGCCGTCGTCTGCACGCCCACCTGCGCGCGGTCGTGCAGCTCGTCCAACGTCCGCGCACCCGCATAGGTGCACGCCGAGCGGACGCCCGAGCAGATCTGGTCGAGCACGTCCTCGACACCGGGGCGCTGCGGGTCCAGCAGCTGCCGAGAGCTGGAGATGCCCTCCTCGAACAGGCCCTTCTTGGCCCGGTCGAAGCTGCCGTCACCGCGGGTGCGCGCGCTGACGGCGCGCTTCGACGCCATCCCGAACGACTCCTTGTACGGGCGGCCCGCCTCGTCGCGCAGCAGGTCACCGGGCGACTCGTAGGTGCCGGCGAGCCACGACCCGATCATGACGGCCGACGCGCCCGCCGCGAGCGCGAGCGCGACGTCACGGGGGTGGCGCACGCCGCCGTCGGCCCAGATCCGGACGCCGAGGTCCCGGCCGGCGGCCGCGCACTCGAGGACCGCCGAGAACTGCGGCCGTCCGACGCCGGTCATCATCCGGGTGGTGCACATCGCGCCCGGCCCGACGCCGACCTTGACGATGTCGGCGCCCGCCCCGGCGAGGTCGCGCACGCCCTCGGCGGTGACGACGTTGCCCGCGGCCACGGGGACGGCGGCGCCGGCCTCGTCGACCGCGGCCCGGACCGCGCGCAGCGCGTCGAGCATCTTGTCCTGGTGGCCGTGGGCGGTGTCGACGACGAGCACGTCCACGCCCGCGTCGAGCAGCGCCTTCGCCTTGACGCCGACGTCGCCGTTGATCCCGACGGCCGCCGCGGTGCGGAGCCTGCCCTCCGCGTCGAGCGTGGGGGAGTAGATCTCGGCGCGCAGCGCCCCGAGCCCGGTGAGCAGCCCGGCCAGGCGTCCGTCCGCGTCGAGGCCGAGGGCGACCCGGCGCGTGCCGAGCGACTCGAACACCTCGCGGGGCGGCGTGTCGATCGGCAGCGTCAGCGGCGACGGGTCGAGCACGTCGCCGAGCCGCGTGAAGCGGTCCACCCCCGTGCAGGCGGCCTCGTCGACGGTGCCGACCGGCCTGCCCCCGTCGTCGACGACCACGATCGCGCCGTGTGCCCGCTTCGCGAGCAGGTTCAGCGCGTCGGCCACGGCGTCGGCGGGCGTGAGCACGAGCGGGGTGTCCCATACCGGATGCCGGGACTTGATCCACCCGACGATCTCCGTGACCGCCTCCGGGGCGACGTCCTGCGGGAGCACCGTCAACGCGCCGCGGCGGGCGAGCGTCTCGGCCATCCGGCGGCCCGCGACGGCGGTCATGTTCGCGGCGATGACCGGGACCGTGGCACCGGATCCGTCGGCGGTGCCGAGGTCCACGTCGAAGCGGGAGGCGACGGTCGATCGTCCGGGGACGAGGAAGACGTCGTCGTAGGTCAGGTCGTGGGACGGCTGCTGTCCCTCGAGGAAGCGCACGAGACGATGAGTCTACGCGACTTTCGCGCGGATCAGGCCAGGGCGGACCAGTCGATGTCGTCGGCCTCCGATCGCGGCAGTGGGCGGATCTCCCGCACCCACTCGGCACGCAGGATCGGCAGACATACCTGCACGAGCTCGCCCTCGACGGGGGTGGGCACGTCCCACGCCCTGGGCACGCCCGCGGTCGAACCCGCTTGGAACACCTCGTAGAGGTAGTCGTTCCAGGGCCCGTAGCGCGTGGCGAGGACCAGCTCGGCGGGCGCGTCGAACTCGACGGTGGCGTACCCGTCGCGCAGCTGGTCGGGCAGCAGGCTGTGGGCATCGGAGAGCGTGACGTCGCAGCGTCCGCCCCACGCCCACACCGGCGGCCGGCCGTGCGTGTCGATGCCGGCCCGGCCCATCGCGGCCACCATCTCGCGGTAGCCGGCGGTGACGAGGTCGCGCGGCAGGCGCTCCCACGAGCCGACCAGCTCGCCGTGCGACTCCAGATCGGCGACCCGGGCGAGCGGTTGGAACGACCACAGGAGCACCGAACCCACCGGCACGATCGTCATCGGCCGGGCGTCGGTGGGCAAGGCGTTTCGGCGGCGCGGTAGGGCGCGTAGCCGGCTCGCCTGCCCCAGCGCGGCCAGAACGGCAGCGGGACGCGGCCGAGCACCCCGCTCCGCACCGTGGGCAGGACGGCGCGACCAGGGGCGCGCCCCACGATCGTGCGCGAGCGCCCCAGCGCGTGCACCACGTCGACGTCACCGGCCAGCACGGCGCGCACCGACCCCATCAGGCGGTCGACGCCCGGCGAGGTGCGAGGCAGGAACAGGACGCCGTCCGCGCCCCACCGGATCTCCAGGCGCAGCTCGTCGCCGGAGTCGGCCCACGAGAGCACGACGGCATCCGAGCGCGCCGGACGCAGGGTGACCCACCCCGGGAACTCCCGCTCGACCGCAACCGCGGCCCCCCACGATCCGGCGATCTCCTCGGCGAAGGCGGCGAGCCGGGCGGTGATCGCGTCGTCCGGTGGGTGCGGCCAGCCGCCCCGCTGCGTCCCCGTCGTCCTCCCAGTCCTCCCAGTCCTCCCAGTCCTCCCAGTCCTCCCAGTCCTCCCAGTCCTCCCAGTCCTCCCAGTGGTTGTCCGCCCGGGCGTCCTCGTCGAGGGAACGGTGTTCGGCAGGGCGTCGGGGAGGGGGACCGCGCGCTCGGTGCGGTCGACCCGGATACCGCGTGCCGCAGCGAGCGCGGTGGCCATCCGCTCGGCCTGCCCGTGCGGGCCGAGTCCGGACCAGCGGACGTGGATGCCACCCGCGGCGGTGACCGCGAGATCCTCGTCGTCGCACCCGACCCGCACGACCGCGCTGCGCTCGATCCAGGTAGAGCACGGCGGGCCGAGCTCGGGAACAGGCCCACCCGGTCCGACGTGAGCGTGACGAGCCCGCTCGGCTGTCCGCCCCACCCCACGTGCCACGCGAGGTCGAGGAGCTCCTCGCCGACGCGGAGCTCCCGCGCGAGGCGGGGGAGCGCGTCGTCGTACAGCCACGACTTCCGGCCGAACACCCGCCGGCACACCGCCCGCGCCTGCCCGAGCGCCCTGGTCGCGCCGCCGGCGGCGATCTCGGCGACGACGGCGAGCTCGACTGCGGGAACGACCTGCCTGAACCGCAGCTGCGCGCCCGACGTACTGATCACGGCCCCACCTCGGGGCGCGGGCACGGCAGCGCGCACATCGGACCACGCTATGTCGGCCAGCACGCGCCGGCGCCACGGCGTGGCGCCGACGACGAGCAGCCGGCGCGAGGTGGCGACGACGACGCATCCCCGCCCGGGGCGAGCGCGTCTGTGGAGCGTGGCGCCGAGGAACGCCTCGATCGTCTCGTCCTCGTCGAGCAGCGCGGCGAGCAGCCGGACCTCGGCGCGGGCGAACCGCGCGAACGGACCGAAGCCCGCTCGGGCGGCCGCGGTGACCTCGGCACGCCGGTCGCTCCCGACCACCGTCAGCACGTTCTCCCCCCGGGCTTCCGACGGTGCCGCGCACCGGCCCCGCCGATGGGGGAAGCCTGCCGCGACGAGGACGAATTCGCACCGGGGTTCTCGGGGCCGGCGGGCTGACGGCGCCGCACGGGCCCGCTCAGTCGCGCAGCAGCGCGCGCACGGCGTGGATCGTGTCGGCCTCCTCGGGGGTCTTGTCGGGCCGGTAGCGCAGCACGCGGGCGAACCGCAGTGCCACGCCGCCGGGATAGCGGGTGCTGCGCTGCGCACCGTCGAGCTCGATCTCGACGACCAGTTCGGGCCGCAGCAGGACCTCGTGGCCGCGGCGGGTGTGGACGAGCGCCGGGAACGTGGTGGTCTGCCAGGCGAGCAGCTCGTCGGTCATGCCCTTGAACGTCTTACCCACCATGATCGGCTCACCGCCGTCGGGATCGCGGGCGCCCAGATGGATGTTGGACAGCGTGCCGGTGCGCCGCCCGTACCCCCATTCGGCACCGATCACCACGAGATCGAGCGTGTGTACCGGCTTGACCTTCTGCCAGGCCCGCCCGCGCCGCCCGGCGGCGTACGGAGCAGCGAGCGACTTGACCATCACGCCCTCGTGGCCCGCGTCGAGTGCGCTTTCCAGCAGACCGGCCGCCTCCTCCGCGGACGGCCGCAGGACGCCCGGCATGCGGTGCGGCCCGGCGACCCTGCTGAGCGCCTCGAGCCGAACGGCCAGCGGCTCGTCGAGCAGGACGGTGCCGTCGAGGTGGAGGCAGTCGAAGAAGAACGGCTGCAGCAGTTCCGAGCCCTGCACGGCCCCGAACCTGCTCATCGTCTCCTGGAAGGGGCGGGGCCTTCCGTCGTCGCGGAGCGCGAGCGTCTCGCCGTCGAGCACCACCGAACGGCACGGCAGGGCCCGCACCAGCTCGACCAGCTCCGGGACGCCCGCCGTGATCTCGCGCAGGGTGCGCGTCCAGACCCGTACCTCCGAGTCGTTCCGGTGCACCTGGATGCGGGCGCCGTCGAGCTTGTGCTCGACGCTGACCTCCGGGCCCAGCTCGGCGAGCGCGGCGTCGAGCGTCTCGGCGGGGGAGGCCAGCATCGGCCGTACCGGCGTGCCCACCTGCAACGCCACGGCCGCGAGCCCGTCGACTCCCGCGATGAGGGCGAGCCGCGCCGTGCCGGGGAGCCGCCCGGACAGCATGAACGCGCGCCGCACTGCGGCCGCGGGCACCTCCGCCGCCGCCGCGACGGCCTCGAGCATCACCCCTTCCAGCGCGCCCTGGCGCAGCTCCCCGGTGAGCAGCCTGCGCAGGAACGCCTGCTCTTCGGCTGTGGCGGCGCCGAACAGCTCGCCGAGCAGGGCGGACCGTCGAGCGGTGGACCCGGCACCGGAGGTGGCCGCCAGCGCGTCGAGTGCGGCGTCGACGTCCGCGACCTCCAGGGACGGCTCGGCCGCCGGCGGGACGTCGAGCGCGGCCAGCGTGCGCCACCCGGCGCCGATGCGGCCCTGCCGCGGCTCGCCAGCGAGCCAGGCCGTGGCGGGCTCCACCTCGTCGGGCGAAGCCTCGCGCAGCAGCGCCGAGAGCGCAGCCGTCTTCGCCGTGCGGGACCGGGTGGCCCCAACCGCGGCCGAGGTGGTGACGACGTCGGTGAGCAGCACGGCCCCATGGTGGCAGCGACCACCGACGGTTTCCGTGTCCCGCGGCGGTCAGGCCGCCGACGGGCTGCCGCTGACGTCCTGGAGCAGGTCGGTGACCCGCACGATCCCGCAGCAGGTGTGGTCGGCGTCGAGCAGGACGAGATCGTCGTAGCTGCGGGTGCGGTCGCCGGAGAGGCAGTGGTCCAGCGCGCTGCGCGGGTCGGCGGTGGCGAGCAGCGTGCGTGGCGGCTCGGCGAGCGCCCTGGCCGGCCGGTTCGCGTAGAGCGCCCGGCCGAACGGGCCCGAGATCGCGAGCAGGAAGCGGTTCCGGTCGAGGAAACCGGTCGGGCGGCCGGAGCGGTCGAGGAGCACGACGCTGCCCGCCTGCGGGTGGTCGGCCAAAGCCTGGCGCACGCTCTCGGCGGTGGCTTCCTCGGGCAGGCTCACCGCGGCCTGGGCGAGGTCGGCGACGGAGGCGCGCGGGAGCTCCACCGGAGAAGCCTGGGGGTGCTGCGCCGGCCGCGGCCGGTGCGGCATGAGCTCGACCGGGAGCAGGATCCCGGCCGTCGACGGCCGGCGGCGTGGGGCGGCGAGCAGGGGGCCCTGCGCCCACGGGATGCCGTGGTCGCGGACGGCCGCGAGCTGGTCGGGCGTGCTCACCCCGACCGCCGCGACGCGCACCCCGACGGCGCGGCAGACGTCGAGCAGGGCCTGCACCACGGTGTGGGCCCGCGGCACGTGCGGCAGCCGCGCCACCAGCTCGGGGTCGATCTTGACCAGGTCGGGCTCGAGCTCGGCGATGAGGTCCAGGCCGAAGCCGCGGCCGACGGCGTCGAAGCCGATGCCGAAGCCCTCGGCCCGCAGCTCGGCCACGCCGTCGGCGAGCGCGTCCGGGGGTGCCGCCGACAGCGCAGGGTTGATCTCCAGCAGCATCGGCGGCGGGGGCAGCGCGTGCTCCCGGCTGCGCAGCGACGTGCGCAGCTGGCCGATCCGCCTGCGGGCCGCCACGACGGTGTCGGCGAGGACGTCGATGTGCAGGGGGACGCTCACGTCGTACCCGGTGCCGTGCACGACCGACGCGATCGCGATCCCGGAGTCGAACTCGGCCAGCTGCCGCGTGCCCCACACGGCGTTGCGCGCGACCACGGCCACCTGGTCGCGCGCCTGCCACCGCAGCACCTCCATGCCGACCGGGCGACCGTTCACGAGGTTCAGCAGCGGCTCGAAGCCGAAACGCCCCTGGTCACTCATCGTGCGCTCCTTTCCGCCCCGCTCGGGCATGCAACCACGAGCGGCGGCGGAAAAGGTGAACACCGGATGAACCGTGACCGACAGCAACGGAGCGTTGCGCCGATCGGGTCATCAGGGCTGTGACCAGCGTCAACAGGAGGTCGCACAGCGGCGTCGGGCCGGTGCGGCGCGTGGTCGGCCCGCGGTGCGGAGGCCGGGTGCGAGTGGTGTCGGCCCCCGACGCGCCACCCGTCAGGCGCGCTTGCCCCCGCGGGCCATGGCGAGCACGTCGAGGGCACTGTCGAGCTGCTCCTCGGTGAGCTTCCCATCCGCCACGTGACCGCGTTCGACCACCACCTCGCGGATGGTCTTGCGCTCCTTCAGCGACTGCTTCGCGATCGAAGCCGCCTCCTCGTAGCCGAGGTACCGGTTGAGCGGCGTGACGATCGACGGCGACGACTCCGCGAGCTCGCGCGTGCGCTCCGCGTCGGCCTCGGTGCCCGCCACCACCTTGTCGGCGAGCAGCCGCGACGCCGCGGCGAGCAGGCGCGCCGACTCGAGCACGTTGCGAGCCATGACCGGCATCATCACGTTGAGCTCGAGGTTGCCCTGGCTGCCGGAGAACGCGACCGTGGCGTCGTTGCCGATGACCTGGGCGGCCACCATCATCGTGGCCTCGCAGATCACCGGGTTGACCTTGCCGGGCATGATCGAGCTGCCCGGCTGGAGGTCGGGCAGGTGCAGCTCGGCGAGGCCGGTGCGCGGGCCGGAACCGAGCCAGCGGATGTCGTTGGCGATCTTGAACAGCGACACCGCGACCGTGCGAAGTGCCCCGGACGCCTCGACGAGCCCGTCCCGCGCGCCCTGCGCCTCGATGTGGTCGGCCGCCTCCGACAGCGCGTCCAGCCCGGTCGCGGACCGCAGCTCCTCGACCACGGCGCCGCCGAAGCCGTCGGGCGCGTTCAGGCCGGTGCCGACCGCCGTGCCGCCGATCGGCAGCTGCCCGAGCCGGGGCAGCACGTCGCGCAGCCGGGCGGCGCCGTACTCGGCCTGCGTGGCCCAGCCGCCCGCCTCCTGGCCCAGCGTGATCGGCACCGCGTCCATCAGGTGCGTGCGCCCGGCCTTGACGATCTCGGCCCAGTCGGCGGCCCGCTGCCGCAGCACGCCCGCGAGGTGTTCCAGCGCCGGGACCACGTCGGTGGCGAGCGCCTCGGTGGCGGCGAGGTGGATCGTCGTCGGGAAGACGTCGTTGGACGACTGGGACGCGTTGACGTGGTCGTTGGGGTGCACCTCCACGCCGGCGCGCGCGGCGACCGAGGCGATCACCTCGTTGGCGTTCATGTTCGAGCTGGTGCCCGAGCCGGTCTGGAACACGTCGACGGGGAAATGCGCGTCGTGCCGGCCGGCGGCGACCTCGTCGGCGGCGGCGGCGATCGCGTCGGCGAGCTCGGGGGCGAGCACGCCGATCCGGCCGTTGACGCGGGCGGCCGCGCCCTTGACCAGGCCCAGCGCGCGGATCTGCGCGCGCTCCAGGCCCCGGCCGGAGATGGGGAAGTTCTCCACGGCCCGCTGGGTCTGGGCCCGCCACAGCGCGTCGGCGGGGACCTTGACCTCACCCATGGTGTCGTGCTCGATCCGGAATCCGGCCTCGTCGTCGGTAGCCATGGGCCCAGTGTTCTCGCGCGGGACCGGCCGCGCAGCGGAGAGTGGCGGCGACCACCCGGTACGCAGTTGTGCGTATCCCGCCCCGACGCACGGGCGCGCCAGGATCGGTGGATGAACGGCGCGGGGCTCACGGGCACGGCCCTCGTTCGCGGCCGGGGACGCGTCACCCGCGGCGCGGCCGGGCCGGACGACCTGTCCCCGGAGGGGAGCGAGGAGGGGATGGGGTCGTCCGGCCCGGCGCCGTTCTGCTGCGGCCGGGCCGCGCCGCGGTGCTGGTGCCCGTTCCTCTTTCCGGGTGACGTCGGCAACGGGGGGATAACCGCGACGCCCAGGCGAGCGACGGGACGTCCATGGAGGTCGGGAAAGCGGAGCGCGACTGGCTCGAGCTCGTCGCGGACCTGCTCGCGACGCCGCTGACGCGGCTGCCCGACGAGCGGATCGCGCTGCAGCTGTGCGAGACCTTCGACCTGACCGGGTGCTCCTACAACGACCTCCCGGCCGGCAGCCCGGACCCGGCCGTGCTACGGCTCTGGCCGTTCGACGAGAAGTTCGGCGGCCACCGCGGCGAGCTGCTCGAGTGGACGGAGCAGCGGGCACACCTCGCGCATCCGCTGTTGCTGTTCTATCTGCACACCGGATCCCGGGTCCCCGTGCAGACCGTCGACGTCCCGCGGTGGATCGCGGACCCGGACGGCGAATGGTCCGAACTGGCGAAGCCGGCGGCGAGCACCCACCAGCTGTCGCTGCCGCTGCGGTTGGGTCCGGGGACGCACCGGGCCTTCGTGATGGGGCGGAGCGAGGCGTTCCGCCCGGACGAGGCGCGCCTCGCCTCGCTGCTGTGGCGGCTGCTCACCGGGCTGGACCGGCAGGTGGAGGCCAACAACACGACGTCCCCGGAACCGGAAGCCGCCGCGGACCTCCGGCTCACCCCGCGCGAGCTGGCCGTGCTGGGGCTGCTCGCCGACGGCCTCACCGCGGCCGCGATCGGCCACCGCCTCGCGATCCGGGAGCGCACGGTGCACAAGCACCTGGAGCACACCTACGCCAAGCTCGGTGTCGCCGACCGGCTCTCCGCGGTGCTGCGCGCCCAGCACCTCGGCCTCCTCCCGAGGCCGGAGGAAGCGCAGTTGTACGTCGCCCGGGGCGGCTGACCGCCCGCCGGCACGTGCTGCGGTGTGTGCCGTCGGCACGGCACCGCGTCAGGGGAGCGGCGGCGCCAGGTGCTCGTCGGCGTCCACGTCGTCGGCGGTCAGGTCGAACGGCACCGCCGAGTACTCGCGCAGCTTCGTCAGCCGGTGGTAGCCGTCGATCATCCGGACGGTGCCGGACTTCGACCGCATCACGATCGACTGCGTCATGCACCCACCGGGGTGGTAGCGCACGCCGCGGAGCAGGTCGCCGTCGGTGACACCGGTGGCGCAGAAGAACACGTTGTCGCCGCGGACGAGGTCGTCGGTGGTGAGGACGCGGTCGAGGTCGTGGCCCGCGGCCTGTGCCTTGGCGCGCTCCTCGTCGTCGCGGGGCCACAGCCTGCCCTGCATCGCGCCGCCCATGCACTTCATGGCGGCCGCGGTGATGATGCCCTCCGGGGTGCCGCCGATGCCGTAGAGCAGGTCGACGCCGGTGCCGGGCCGGGCGGCGGAGATGGCGCCCGCCACGTCACCGTCGGCGAGGAAGTTGATGCGCGCCCCGGTGCGGCGGATCTCGCGCACGAGCTGCTCGTGCCGGGGCCGGTCGAGCACCGCGACGGTGACGTCGCCGACGCCGATGTGCTTCGCCGCGGCGACGCGGCGGATGTTGTCGCGCACGGGCGCGGTGACGTCGATGACGTCGGCCGCCTCCGGCCCGACGGCGAGCTTCTCCATGTAGAAGACCGCCGACGGGTCGAACATCGCGCCCCGCTCGGCCACGGCGAGCACCGCCACGGCGTTCGGCATGCCCTTGGACATCAGGGTGGTGCCGTCGACGGGGTCCACGGCGACGTCGCACCACGGGCCCTCGCCGTTGCCCACTTCCTCGCCGTTGTAGAGCATGGGCGCCTCGTCCTTCTCGCCCTCGCCGATCACGACGACGCCGCGCATCGAGACGGTGGCGATGAGGTGCCGCATCGCGTCGACGGCCGCGCCGTCGCCACCGTTCTTGTCGCCGCGGCCCACCCAGCGGCCCGCGGCCATCGCACCGGCCTCGGTGACGCGGACGAGCTCCATGGCGAGGTTGCGGTCGGGGGCCTCCCGCCGCCGCTCGCGCGGGGCGTTCGGGGTCCCAGGATCGGTCATCTCCGGCCTCCTTCTCCCGTGGGGCGTGGCACGCGGGAAGGCCATGATCCTGGCAGACCGGCCCGCTCCGCAGGCTGGGCTGAGACGACAAGCACGCCCTGCGACGATGGAAACGTGAGTTCCGAGCCCGAACCCCGCCCGCCGGCGCAGCCACGTCCTCCCGCCAAGCCGCCGCGGTCGGCCCTGAGCGTGCGGGACATGGTGGGGGCGCTGGCCGTGCTGGCCGTGGTCGTCCTCGTGGTGGCCCGGGTGTCGCGCGGGTGCACCTTCTCGCCCGGCGGCCCAACCGTGGACGCGGGGAGTCTTCCGGTCGTCGACGCGCCCGCCGAGCTGCGGGAGCTCGCGCCGCACGTCGAGTTCCCGGTGCGGATCCCGGCGGTGCCGGCGCAGTGGCGCGCCAACTCCCTCGACCGGGACACCGTCGGTGAGGTCACCGCGGTCCGCACCGGCTTCGTCACCCCCGAGGGTCGCTACCTGCGGCTGCTGCAGAGCGACGCGCCCGAGGCGGCGCTCCTCGCCGTAGAGGCCGGGACCGATCCGGTGCCCGGCCGAGGCGTCGTGGACGTCGACGGGCAGCAGTGGGGCGCCTACGGCCGCGACGGCCAGGAACCCACCTGGATCGCCGACCTCGGCGACGTCCGGCTGCTGATCACCGGCAGCGGCAGCGAGGCGGACTTCCGCACGCTGGCCGTCGCCGCGGTGACGGGTGAGGTCCTCGGCTAGCGCCGTCAGGACCCAGGACCCCGCGCAGCCCGTCGAGCAGACACCGCAGGCCCAGCTCGAACAGGGCGTCCAGATCGAGGTCGAAGTCGTCGAGCGCCGTCAGCCGCGTGACGTTCGGGAAGCTCCCGGCCGCGGCCGGCGAGGTGATCGTGTCGACGTGGGCCGTTGGGCTGCGTCTCGACGTACGTCACCGTGCCCAACCGCTACGACCTCGACGGCTGGTTCCAGATGTACAGCGAGCCCGGCACGATGCTCGGGCTGCGCGGCGTGGCGGCGTTCGCGGCCTACGAGACGGTGCTGCGGCCCTACGTCCGCCAGGCCCGGCAACTGCGTCCGGGCGGTGTGAACGCGGTTTCCTGCCGAAGACCCGCGCCGCGATCGCGATGCGCACCCTCTCGGTCCGGTGGATGACCCGGTGGCCGCTGCGGGCGCTCTTCGCCGCCCAGTTCGGCAAGGCCGGGTCGATCACCTTGCCCGACTACGACAACGCGGCCGAACCGGTCGCGTGACCCGTCAGTCGGCGTGCTCTGCGGCGTCGAGCGCCTTCTCCACACGCTCGCGTGCACCGGCCAGCTGCTCCTCGCAGCGGCGGGCCAGCGCCTCGCCGCGCTCCCACAGCGCCACCGACTCGTCGAGGCCGAGCCCGCCGGCCTCCAGGGCGCGGACCACCTCGGCGAGCTCGTCGCGGGCCTGCTCGTAGCCGAGGCCGTCGACGGCGGGCCGCTCGGTCATGTCGTGCTCACTTTCGTCTTCCTCTTCTTCGGTGCCGGCGGCTCGCCGGGCTGCGGGGCCACGTCGGCGTGCACCGCCCCGTCCGCCACCCGGATCCGCAGCCTGGCCCCGGGCTCGACCTCGGTGACCGACCGCAGCACCGGCAGCGGCGTACCCGGATCGTGCTCGGCCGGCACGCGCTGCACCACCGCGTAGCCACGGGCGAGCGTCGCGGCCGGCCCGAGGGCCGTCAGCCGGGCGGTGACGTGCTCCAGATCGGTGTCGCGCCGCTCCAGGCCGCGCAGCACGCAGGCGCGGGTCGCCTCGCGCAGCCGCTCCACCTCGTCCCTGCGGGCGTCGATCGCGCGCAGCGGATCCGCCAGCACCGGCCGCGCGCGCAGGGCCGCCAGCAGTCGTTGCTCGCGGTCCACCCAGCCGCCGAGCGCCCGCCGGGCCCGGTCGCGCAGGCCCGCGATCCGCGCGGTCTCCTCGGCCAGGTCGGGAACGAGCCTGCGCCCCGCCTCGGTGGGCGTCGAGCAGCGCACGTCGGCCACGTGGTCGACGAGCGGGGTGTCGGGCTCGTGGCCGATCGCCGACACGACCGGCGTGCGGCAGGCGGCGACGGCGCGGCACAGCGTCTCGTCGGAGAACGGCAGCAGGTCCTCGACGCTGCCGCCGCCCCGGGCCAGCACGATCACGTCGACCTGCGGGTCGCGGTCGAGCACCCCGAGCGCCTCCACGAGCTGCGGGACGGCCAGTGCGCCCTGCGTCGCGGTGTGCTCGATGCGGAAGCGGACCGACGGCCACCGCGCCGTCGCGTTCGACACGACGTCGTGCTCGGCCGCGGAGGCCCGCCCGGTGACCAGCCCGATGCAACCGGGCAGGAACGGCGGGCGCCGCTTGCGCGCGTGGTCGAACAGGCCCTCGGCCGCCAGCAGCCTGCGCAGCCGCTCGATGCGGGCCAGCAGCTCGCCGATCCCGACCGCCCGGATCTGGTCGACGCGCAGGCTCAGCGTGCCGCGCCCCAGGAAGAACGAGGGCTTGCCGTGCACCACGACCCGGTTGCCCTCGACGACGGCCGGGCCGCCCTCGCGCACGAGCCCGACCGGCGCGGTGAGCTGCAGCGAGACGTCGGCGGCGGGGTCGCGCAGCACGAGGAACGCCGTGCCCGTGCCGGGACGGGCCGTCACCTGCGCGAGCTGGCCCTCCACCCACACCGGGCCGAGCCGGTCGACCCACTCCGCGATCTTCCGCGCGACCGTGCGGACCGGCCAGGGCTGCTCCGGCGAGTTCGGCTGACTCACCCCTCCGTGACCGTGGTGATCCGGTTGGAGAGCATCGTGACGAACGGCGCGCGGTTGTCGTGGGTGGTCTCCCACTCCAGCAGCGCGCGCAGATCCTCCACGTCGAGGTGGCGCAGCCGGCCGCGCAGCTGCGGGATCGTCAATTCGCGGTATCCCGGGAGCACGTTTGGGCCGGTCGCGGCAGCGTCCTCGGCGCCGGTGCGCTCGGGCTCCACGCCCTCGGCCGCGACGGCCGTGACCTCGGCCGCCACCTCCACGGCCCGGTCCTCGAGGGGCTCCGCTTCGGGCCGCTCGACGGCGGGCGGCTCCTCGTCGACGACGACGGGCTCCGGGGCCGCGGGCGGCTCCTCGGCGGCCCGCCGCGCCGCCTGCGGCCGCAGCTTTGTGACCGTGTTGGAGCCGTTGCCGCTCGGCTCCGCCACCTCGTCGTCGAACGTGGCCCAGCTCGGCTCGTCCTCGACCGGGCGCAGCGCCCCCAGGGCCCGGTCGCCCTTGATCGCGAGGTCCGTGACCTTCTGCTGCACGCGCATCGACGCCTGCAGCGCCTGGCTCACCGCGGTGACGGGGAACTCGACGACGTGCCGGGGGAGGTCCCTGGCCTGTTCGACGGCGGTGGCGACGAGGCCGGCGGCGACGCGGACCGGCAGCGGCAGCGGGCTCATGCCCACAGTCTCCCCTGTGCGGCAACGGGAGGCAGCCCGGGGGCGGCGCGGTGGCGGGCGGCGTCCCTCCGGGGCCCGAGTCGCAGCAAGGTGGCAATGCTGCCGTCCAGTGGCAGTATCGCCACCTTGCTGGCACATCGGGCGCCGTTCCGCGCGTGGGGCACGTCTCGCCGAGTTCCTCCCGCCGCCGCACGTAGGCTGGTCGTATGACCGCAGCGAGCAGCAAGCGTGTCCTGCTGGCCAAGCCACGTGGCTACTGCGCCGGTGTCGACCGGGCGGTCGAGGCCGTCGAGCAGGCGCTCGAGCAGCACGGTCCGCCGGTCTACGTCCGCAAGCAGATCGTGCACAACGTCCACGTGGTGGAGACGCTCACCGAGCGCGGCGCGGTCTTCGTGGACGACGCCGACGAGGTGCCCGAGGGCGCGCTGGTGGTGTTCTCGGCGCACGGGGTGTCCCCGACGGTCCGCGACCAGGCCAAGCAGCGCGAGCTGCGCACGATCGACGCGACCTGCCCGCTCGTCACGAAGGTGCACCACGAGGCCAAACGGTTCGCCCGCGAGGACTACGACATCCTGCTCGTCGGCCACCACGGCCACGAGGAGGTGGAGGGCACCGCTGGCGAGGCCCCGGAGCACATCCAGCTCGTCGAGACCGCCGCCGACGTCGCGGCTGTGGAGGTCCGCGACCCGGAGAAGGTCGTGTGGCTGTCGCAGACCACGCTGAGCGTCGACGAGACGATGGAGACGGTGCGGGCGCTGCGCGAGCGCTTCCCGTCGCTGCAGAACCCGCCGAGCGACGACATCTGCTACGCCACCCAGAACCGGCAGGTCGCGGTGAAGGCGATGGCCGGGCACTGCGACCTCGTGCTCGTGGTCGGGTCGAAGAACTCGTCCAACTCGGTACGGCTGGTGGAGGTGGCGCTGTCGGCCGGTGCCGGCGCCGCCCACCTCATCGACTACGCGCGCGACATCGACGAGAGCTGGCTCGACGGCGTCGAGACGATCGGCCTGACGAGCGGCGCGTCGGTGCCCGAGGTGCTGGTGCGCGGGGTGCTGGAATTCCTCTCCGAGCGCGGCTGGGCCGACGTCGAGGAGGTCACGACCGCCGAGGAGACACTGACCTTCTCGCTGCCCCGCGAGCTGCGCCCCGCCCGGAACCGGCAGGAGAGCCGCGCCGGGAGCTGACCGCCGGCCGTTTCGGCTCGGCGGGGGCATCCACGGGACGCTGGACGACCAGCCGGAACACCCCGAGGGCGAGGGCGAGGCCCGTGGTCCACGCCATGATCGGGAAGGCGTTGACGAGCGGCGCGCCGATCACGAGCAGCCTCTCGGCCACGCCCGCGCCCGGCTTCGGCGTGCCCATGAGCAGCACCACGACGGGCACCGCCACGGCCACCAGCAGCGGCGGCTGCACCATCGGCCCGAACAGGCCGTCGCGGCGCACCCAGGCGACCGCCAGGACGCACCCGGTGATGTGGCAGATCGTGAACACCGCGCCGAGGGTGCCGACACGTGCCAGGTCGACGAAGACGCCCAGCGCGGTGAGGGCGGCCGCGAGCCCGATCGCCGCCAGCGGCGGCACTCCGAGCACGGTGGTCAGTACCGACCGCTCCGCCATCGGCCAGCGGCCGCCCGCGCCGCGCGTGCTCATGCTCCGTCCCGCTCGGTCATCCGTTCACGGTAGCTCTCGGTCCCGGCTCGCCCTCCCCACCGCCCGCGCGGTCGGCGCGCTGCAGCTCGTGGAGGGCGACCAGTGAATCGGCCGCCGAGGCGACCAGCTCCGGCGCGGCCACCGTGCGCGGCGCGCGCTCGACCTGCCCGAGCGCGGCGAGCTCGTCGTCGGTGACTTCCAGGTCGGTGAGCTTGCGCGCGGTGACGAGCACGCGCGACTCCAGCGACGACACCGTCTGGTTGTAGCTCGCCACGGCCGTGTCGAGGCTGCGGCCGAGCTTGGCGACGTGCGTGCCCATCGTGGCGAGCCTGCTGTGCAGCTCCTTGCCGAGCTGGTGGACCTGCGCGGCGTTGCGGGCCAGCGCCTCCTGCCGCCAGCTGTAGGCGACGGTGCGCAGCAGGGCGATGAGCGTGGTGGGGGTGGCGATCACGACGTTGCTCGAGAACGCGTGCTCGAGCAGCGCGGGGTCGGACTGCAGGGCGGCCTCGAGGAACGGGTCGCCCGGCACGAACAGCACCACGAACTCCGGCGACGGCTCGAACGCGGCCCAGTAGTTCTTGGCCGACAGCGCGTCGACGTGCTGGCGCAGCTGCCGGGCGTGGGCGGACAGCCGCTCGCGGTGCACGTCGGGGTCGCGGCTCTCCACGGCCTCCAGGTAGGCTGCGAACGGCACCTTCGCGTCGACGACGATCTGCTTGCCGCCCGCCAGGCGCACCACCATGTCGGGGCGGATGCCGCCGTCGTCGCCTTGCGCCGTGACCTGGGTGGAGAAGTCGCAGTGCTCCACCATGCCGGCCAGCTGCACGATGCGCTCGAGCTGCAGCTCGCCCCAGCGGCCCCGGACCTGCGGCGCCCGCAGCGCATTGACCAGCTGCTTCGTCTCGTGCTGCAGCTGTTCGGAGCTGAACCGCATCGCGCTGACCTGCTCGCGCAGCCCCGCGTAGGCCGACTCCCGCTCCTTCTCGACCGTGCGCAGCTGGCCCTCGACCCGCTGCAGCGCCGACGCCATCGGGTCGAGCAGCTTGCCGACCGCCTCGGCTCGGGCGACCGCGTCGCCGTCGGCCCGCGCCGCGAGCGCGGCCGTGGCCTCCTTGATGCGGCCCTCGGCGAGCGCTACGAACTGCTCGTTGTTGCGGGCCAGCGCGTCGGCCGACAGCGCCTGGAACGCCTGCTTCAGCTCGGCGTCGCGCCGGACGAGCAGCTGCTCGCGGTGCGCGCCCGCCTCCCGCTCGCTCTGCAGCGCGGCCGTCGCGGCCGCCGCCTCGGACTCCGCCCGCCGCAGCCGCTCGACCGCCCGGTCGTGCTGCTCGCCGAGCTCGTCGATGCGTTCGAGCAGGCCCGCCCGCTCGGCGCGCAGCCCGGCGGCGTCGGCCCGGAGCATCGCGGAGGCGTCGGCCGCGGCGCGGGCGGCCTCCGCCGCCGCCACCCGCGACCGGGACGCGAGCAGGAACCACACGGCGCCCGCGCCGAGCGCCGCGCCCACGATCACGCCGATGAGCAGGACGGAGACGGTCGCGGTGTCCATGACGATCAGGGTGCAACGGGGGGCCGACGAAATCGGGCCAGGCGCGCCGGGGCATGCGGGACCTGACGGCCAGCGGGCGGCGCGAATCGGCGAGCGGTCGAACGGATGGTCGAGGACTGCCGGCCCGGGAGGAACGCGGACGCTCGCTGGTGGTCGGGTTCCGTCCGATGATCGCCCCGAGATACGCATCCGCGCGGTCGAAAGTGCAGGAACCGCCATCTCGTGGTGATCAGCTCGCCTCTGATCGCGCTGAGATGCGCGTCTGCGCGGGCGGAACTGCGGGAACGGTCATCTCGTGGTGATCAGTGGGGCGCCGGTCGGGGTACTGCGCGTCGAGGGCCTGAGCGATAGCGGCAAGATCGCCGCGAACTGCGGATCTGTGCGGTCCGACGTGCAGGAACTGTGATCTCGCGGCGATCACTGTGCCCGGTGATCGTCGCGAGAGGTGCGCCTGCGTGGTCGGAAGTGCGGAAACCGCCATCTCGCGGCGATCACTGCCTCATGGTCGCCGCGAGATGTGCGTCTGTGTGGTCGGAGCTGCGGAAACGGTCCTCTCGCGCTGATCAGCCCGCCCATGGTCGCCGCGAGATGCGCGTCCCCGTCGTCCAAGATGCCGGAACGGTCATCTCACGGCGATCATCGGGTCGCGGCCCGGGTCTCAGCCCCGCGCCGCCTCGTGGTCCAGCAGCCACCGCTTGGCCGGCACGCCCCAGCGGAAGCCGCCGAGCGTGCCGTCGGTGCGGAGCACCCGGTGGCACGGCACGAACAGCGCGGCCGCGTTCCGCGCGCACGCCGACGCGGCAGCACGCACGGCCGCCGGCCGTCCGGCCTTGGCCGCGTACTCGGTGTAGGTGACGGGGGCGCCTGCGGGCACCGCGCGCAGGACGTCCCACGCGTGCTCGAGGAACTCTCCCGACCGCTGCCGGACCGGCACCCCGTCGATGGCGGACAGGTCACCTGCGTGGTAGCGCTCGATCGCGTCGGCGACGGGGCCGAGGTCGCCGTTCGTCAGCTCGGTGGGGCGCAGGGACGGGTGCACCTGCGGAAGCAGTTCGTCGAGGTCGGCCGTCCAGCCGGAGGCGAGGACGGCACCGTCGGCGTCGACGACCGCGGTGAACGGGCCGATCGGGGTGTCGAGGGTGGACCAGGTCGCGGTCATCATGACGTCCTTCCGGCGAGCGCGGCGGCCCGCCACAGGTGGGTGGCGGCGTAGGACCGCCATGGCTTCCAGTTCTCGGCGCGGGCGGCGAGCCCGGCCATGTCGGAGGGCAGCCCCAGCGCCTCGGCGCCGCGGCGCACCGCGAGGTCGGTGGCGAGCAGCTCGTCGGGTTCGCTAAGGAGGCGCATCGCGAGGTAGCCGGCCGTCCACGGGCCCACGCCGGGCAGCGCGGTGAGTTCTGCGCGCAGGTCGGCGGGATCGCGTCCGGCGTCGAGTACGAGCCCGCCGGCGGCCACGGCCCCGGCGACCGCGAGCACGGTCGCGATGCGCCGGGCCGGCCCGGTGAGCACTTCGGCTCCGCGTTCGGCGATGACCTCCGCCGTGGGGAACAGCAGGTCGGGGCCGCCCTCGGTGGGTCCGGTCAGCTCCGGGGGCAGCCGGTCGCCCAGCGCCGCCGCGAGCCGGGCCGCCGCCGTGCGGGCGGCGGCCACGGACACCTGCTGTCCCAGCACGGCGCGCAGCGCGGTCTCCACACCGTCGACCGTGCCCGGCAGTCGCAGCCCGGGCGCCGCCGCCACCGACGGCGCCAGCGCGGGGTCCGCACCCAGCACCGCGTCGACGGCCACCGGGTCGGCGTCGAGGTCGAGCAGCCGGCGCAGCCGGGCCACGGCGGGGCCGAGGTCGCGCGGGTTGCCCAGGCGCAGCGTCGCCAGGACGTGGCCTGCTGCGGGCTGGAGCGTCACGGTGGCGGCGCAGTGCGGCAGCCGCAGGGTGCGCGAGTACGTACCGTCCCCGACCGACTCGACGCCGTCCAGCGCGCGGGCGGCGAAGAACGCGAGCAGCCCGTCGGCGTCGAACGGCGACCGGTAGGGCATGCGCAGCACCAGCGTGCCGGCCAGCGCCGGTACGTCGCCGCGGCGGCGGCGGCCGGCCTCGCCGCGCAGCGTCGTGGGCGGCACCCCGTACACCTCGCGGATCGTGTCGTTGAACTGCCGGACGCTGGCGAAGCCCGCCGCGAACGCGACGTCCGCCATGCCCAGGGGCGTGGTCTCGATGAGCAGCCGCGCCGTGTGGGCGCGGTGTGCCCTCGCGAGCGCGAGCGGCCCGGCGCCGAGCTCGGCGGTGAGCACCCGGTTGAGGTGGCGCTCGGAGTAGCCCAGCCGCGTAGCGAGCCCGGGCACGCCCTCCCGTTCCACGATGCCGTCGGAGATCAGGCGCATCGCGCGGGCCGCCAGGTCGGCCCGGAGGTTCCAGTCGGGCGATCCGGGAACGGCGTCGGGGAGGCAGCGACGGCAGGCGCGGTACCCGCGCTGCTGGGCGGCGCCGGCCGTCGGCAGGAACTCGACGTTCGTGCGCTTGGGCGTCATGGCCGGGCACGACGGCCTGCAGTAGATCCCCGTCGTGCGGACGGCCGTGATGAAGTGCCCGTCGAAGCGGGCGTCCCGCGAGGCGACGGCGCGGTAGCAGCGTTCGTGGTCGAGGAGCACGGTGCAGACTCTGCCACCGGACGGGAGGGGCGGCTGGCGGAAATCGGACGCGAGCGCTCGATGAGAGTCCTCTCATCCGGCTCTCATCCGATGGTCACCGGCGCGCCCGACGATGATCCCATGCGCATGCCGTTGGTGATCGCGACCGCCGTGGTGCTCGTCGTCGGTGTCGTGGTCGCCGTCGCGTCGCTCGGGTCCGCTGCGGACGCCGGCGCGCCGCCGCTCGAGCCCATCACCGTCGAGGTGCCCGCGGTCCCCGCGCCGCCCGCCGTCGAACAGCAGCCCGCCGACCCCGCGGCCCCCGGCGCGCCCGCCGAGCAGCCGCCCGCCGACCCGGCGGCACCCGCGCCCGCTCCTGCTCCCGTTCCCGAGCAGCCCGCGCCCGACCCGAACGGCTTCGTGCAACCACCGCCGCCGGTGACGGACGACGATGACGACGACGGCCCGGACGACGACGGCCCGGACGACGACCTGGATGACGGCCCCGATGACGACGACTGACCGGTTCGCCGGGTTGGGCCGGGCGCCCGCCCTCGGCGAGGATGGCGACCGGCGCCCGCCGGTCCGGCGGACGCCACGACGGCCACCGGGAGGTCGCCCATGCCTCCGCCGCCCGACGCGCAGGCGCCGTCCCCGCGGCGGCGCCTGCTGCCGTCGACGGCGCGCACCCGCATCATCGCGTGGGTCCTGCTGCTCGTCCTCGCTGCAATGGCCGTGGTCACGTTCGTGACGTGGCGGCTGCTCATCCAGGCCACCGACGAGCGGATCGAGGCCGGACTGCGGCTCGAGGTCGACGAGTTCGTCTCGCTCACGGAATCGGGCATCGACCCGCGCACCGGGCAGCCCTTCGCCGGCATCGAGAACGTCATAGAGGAGGCCATCGCCTACAACGTGGCGCGGCCGAACGAGAAGTTCCTGGGCTACGTCGACGGCGTGTTCGTGAGCCAGAGCAGGCAGCAGCCCGGCACGCCGATCGTGCTCGCCAACGATCCCGCGTTCACCGCGCTCGTCAGCGGCATCACCGAGCCGCAGCGGGGGATCTACGAGAACGAGCAGCTGGGCGAGGTGCGCTACCTCGCCCTCCCGGTGACGCTCGCGGGCGACCCGTCCCGAGGCGTGATCGTCGCGGCCTTCCTGGCCGACGCCGAGCGGGCACCGGCGAACGAGGCCGCCCAGCTCATGCTGCTCGTCGGCGGCGTCACCGTGCTGGGTGCGGCGGCCGCGGCGTGGCTCGTGGCCGGCCGCATCCTGGCGCCGCTTCGCGACGTGGCGGCCACCGCACGCACGATCACCGACACCGACCTCTCCGACCGGATCTCCGACGGCGGCGAGCGCGACGAGCTGGGTGACCTCGTCCGCACCGTGAACGCGATGCTCGACCGCGTCGAGACTGGGGTGGCGGCGCAGCGCCGGTTCGTCGACGACGCCGGGCACGAGCTGCGCACGCCGATCACGATCGTCCGCGGGCACCTGGAGGTGCTCGACCCGGCCGACGCCGACGACGTCCGCTCCACCGTCGCGCTGGTCGACGACGAGCTGGGCCGGATGAACCGGATGGTGTCGGACCTGCTGCTGCTCGCCCGCTCCGAGCAGCCGACGTTCCTGCAGCCCGGGCCGGTCGACGTCGCCGCGCTCACGGAAGAGGCGTTCGACAAGATCGAGCGGCTCGGGGACCGGGAGTGGGTGCTCGAGACCTCGGCCCGCGTCGACGCCGTGCTCGACCCGCAGCGGATCACCCAGGCGATCGTGGCGCTCGCCGACAACGCGTGCCGCTACACCGGCCCCGGCGCGCGGATCGCGCTCGGCTCGCAGCTCGCGGGCGGCAGCCTGCGGTTCTGGGTGTCCGACACCGGGCCGGGCGTCAGCGAGGCCGACCGGGCCCGGATCTTCGAGCGCTTCGCCAGGGGGACGGGCGCACGCCCCCGCTCCGACGGCGCCGGCCTCGGGCTGTCCATCGTGCGCGCGATCGCCGTGGCCCACGGCGGCCAGGTGCTGCTCGACAGCGTGCCCGGCCGCGGCGCCACGTTCACCGTCGTCGTTCCCGCCGTCGTGACCGGGGGGTCTTGCGCATGAGTCAGCTTGCGAGCGAATCGTCGGAACAGCGTCTGCGCGAAGCGCCGCCCGAGTACCGGGGGACGGCAGCCGGCGGGGTGGGTAAGCACAGCGAGGGGATGCGATGAGTCGGATCCTGATCGCAGAGGACGAGCCGCGGATCGCCGCCTTCGTCGAGAAGGGCCTGTCCGCCAACGGGTTCGCGGTCACCGTCGTCGGCGACGGGCCGTCGGCCTACGACTACGCGACGACCGGCGGCTTCGACCTGATGGTGCTCGACATCGGGCTGCCCGGCATCGACGGGTTCGCGGTCCTCCGCAAGCTGCGCGCCGAGCGCTGCCCGATCCCGGTGATCGTGCTGACCGCCCGCGACAGCGTGCAGGACACGGTCGCCGGGCTCGAGGGCGGCGCCGACGACTACATGCCCAAGCCGTTCCGCTTCGAGGAGCTGCTGGCGCGGGTGCGGCTGCGGCTCGCGACCGACCGGTCGCCGGAGCTGACCGTGCTGTCCCACGGCGGCCTGCAGCTGGACCTGCGCACCCGCCGGGCCCAGGTCGGGGGCCGGACCGTGGACCTGTCGGCGCGCGAGTTCGCGCTCGCCGAGACGTTCCTGCGGCACCCGGGGCAGGTGCTCTCACGCGAGCAGCTGTTGAGCCACGTGTGGGGCTACGACTTCGACCCCGGCTCCAACGTCGTCGACGTCTACGTGCGCTACCTGCGGCGCAAGCTCGGCGCCGAGCGGATCGTCACGGTGCGCGGGATGGGGTACCGGCTCGACGACCACCCGTGACCGCTCACGCGCCCCGGCAGATCACGCCCTGGATCCAGCCGCGCTCGCAGGCCTGGCGGAGCTCGGCGCGCATGCGCCGGTAGTCGGGGGAGACGGTCGGGCGCGAGGCCCGCCCCCGGGCCGCCTCCCGCTCCGCCTCGGCGCGCGCCGCCGCCTCGGCCGCCGCTGCCGCGGCCTCCGCTTCCGCCCGCTGCTCGGCGATCAGGCCGGCCGCCCGGTCCCTGGCCGGAGCCAGCGCGAGCTGCGCGATCTGGGCGCCGGTGACCGGCGGACCCGTCGTGATCGGCGTGTCGATCGGCGCGCTCGCGTCCCGACCGACCCCCGCAGCGACGTCCGGGACGTCGGTCCGGCATCGTCAGCGCCGTGCTGCTGCTGGCCGCCAGCGCCGCGAGCACGGACCCTGCGACGAGCAACCTGGACGGCACCCGCACGAGAACCACCACTTCCCCCCGAGAACAACATGGTCCATCTCGACCATCGACGCAGGTCCGGTCGCGTTAGCCCAGCTCATGCGATCGGGTGATCGACAGGCGCCGACACGGCATCACGAGCCGCTCATTACGGGGCGCCTCGGATGCATGGCGAGGGGTGTGGGGGTGCTTCCGCCCCGCCGACCGCGCGATGATCGTGCTTTGCTGTGCCCGTCCGTCAGGGACGCCGAAGGAGGGCCGGTGGCCGAGCACGATGACGATCCGGCGGTCGCGGCACTCGACGAGCTCGGCGAGCAGCTCGACCGCACCATCGCCGAGCTCGCGATGGCGCGGGTGCGCGTCACACAGCTGGCGCGCCTGCGCGTGTCCGGGCTGAGCTGGTGCGAGATCGTCGAGTGCGAGGAGCGGCCGCTCGTGGTGGAGACGGTGTCCCGGGCCCTTGACGACCTCGGCACCGTCGGCGGTCGCTTCCGCCGCGAAGAGGCGCTGGCGCTGCAGCGCGAGGACATGAGCATCAGCCGGATCAGCAGGCTGTTCGGCGTCACGCGACAGCGGGTGTCGGCGCTCGTGCAGGAGCGCGCGGCGGTGGGGACGGAGCCGGGCGCCTGACGCCGCTGACGAGACCTCCTCCCGCCGCTCCTGCTCCTCCTCCCTCATCGACGGAGACGGCTCCGCCGGCCTCGTGCTCGCCGACGGCTGAGCGAGGACCGCTCCCGTCGCGTACCGGTGCTCGTGGCGGGCGGCGCCGACCACCGCCGGGATCCGGTGACCGCTGGTGGCGGCGGGGGAGTCCGCGGGCGATCGGCGCCGTCGTCGCCTGAGCGACGAGTGCCTCAGTCGTCGTCGCCGTCGTCGTCCGGGGTGTCCCCGTCCGGGGTGAGGTCCTGGTCGTCAGGGCTGTCGAACGGCGACTCGGCGGAGTCGACCGGGCTCTCGAAGGGGGAGTCGGCGGACTCGGGGGAGGCGTCAACCGGAGCCGGGGCCAGCGGGGCGGGGTCGACGGAGCCGGCGGCGGAGCTCACGGTGACCGGCCGCAGGTCGTCGCGGTGCGCGGTGTCGTCGTCGGCGAGGGCGTATCCGGCACCGGCGACGCCGAGCCCGGTGAGGGCTGCGCCGAGGGTGAGGACCTTCCAGGTGGTGCGGGCCATGTCGGTTCTCCTTCGGGGGAGGGCGTTCTCGCTGTCATCCACTACGGTGCCGGGCCGCCGTGAGGCGTTCGGGAGAGCTGGATGAGGCCGTTCTCATCGATGGGCGAGCCACTGCTCGGCCAGTGCCAGCAGGGCGAGGGACGCAGGCCGGCCGGTGCCGGTCGGGGCGCGGGTCACCGTCCCACGGTCCGGGCCCGGCGTGGCCCGTCGATGAGAGTGGGATGAGAGGCCTCTCATCCTCCTGACCGCGCCGGCGCGCCCGCAGCACCAGACCGCCGATCAGCAGCACCACGAGGACGACGGGGGCCCACCCGGCATGGGTCAGCACGTGCGGGCCGACGCGGTTGCCGAGCAGTACGAGCGTGACCGTCCACGCGCTGCCCGAGACCGCCACCGCCGGCCCGGCGATCCGGTACGGCACGCCCGCCCCACCGGCGACCCTGGGCATCAGCGGCCGGGCGGCCGCCGCCCAGTGCCCGCCGACGAGCAGGGCGGCCGTGGCGGCCGGTCCGCGGTCGGCCAGCCAGCCCGCGGCCTGCCGGGCGCGGGCGTGGACGAGGTGCAGCCGCCGTCCCCGGGGCCCGGGGGAAGGCCCTGCCGGACCGCCCGCGCCACCACCCCAGGTGGGCCCCGGCGACCGTGGCGGCCGCGGTCACCACCAGCACGGGCAGCAGGGCGTGGGGCGCGGTGTGCGACCACAGCCCGAGCGCGACGAGCAGCGTCGTGCCGGGCACGGCCATGCCGACGAGCGTGCCACTCTCGACCACCAGCATCGCGGCCGCGACGGCGAGCACGACCGGAACCGGCCAGCCCGCGGCCACCTGCAAGAGGGTGTTCAGCACGCGAGGCGCCTGCGGAGGAGGCCGGTGATCGTCACGGTGTCGACGTTGCCCGCTCGCGGGTGCGGGCACGATCGGGATGATCCCCCGGTTTTCCCGGGGGCCGGACCCCTGACGGGGTGGGCCCAGGCCTACCGCCGTGGGGTCGTCGATCGGCCGCACTGGACCCGTGCTCGGCCGGATCGCGCGATGGCGCGGTAGCGACGGGCATTGCAGCAAAGCCACTTTCACGCAACGACGTTGCAGGAAAGTGGCTTTGCTGCGGCTCGGCCCGGCCACGGCTGCCGCGAACCCCGGCGGGCGCGGAGGGCCCCGGGTATCGCGACTACCCTGGTTCCCCGTGTCGCTCACCCTCGGGATCGTCGGGCTGCCCAACGTCGGCAAGTCGACCCTGTTCAACGCACTGACCCGCAACGACGTGCTCGCCGCGAACTACCCGTTCGCCACGATCGAGCCGAACGTCGGGGTGGTGCCGCTGCCCGACCCGCGTCTCGACGAGCTGGCGAAGCTGTTCGCCTCGGCGCGGACCGTGCCCGCCACGGTGTCGTTCGTCGACATCGCGGGCATCGTCAAGGGCGCCTCCGAGGGGGCGGGGCTGGGCAACAAGTTCCTCGCCAACATCCGCGAGTCCGACGCGATCTGCCAGGTCGTGCGCGTGTTCGACGACCCCGACGTGGTGCACGTCGAGGGCCGCATCGACCCGGCGTCCGACATCGAGACGATCGCCACCGAGCTGATCCTCGCCGACCTGCAGACCCTCGAGAAGGCCGTCCCGCGCCTCCAGAAGGAGGCGCGGACCCAGAAGGACCGGCGCCCCGCCCTCGAAGCGGCCGAGTCCGCCGCCGAGATCCTCAACTCGGGCAAGACGCTGTTCGCCGCGGGAGTCGACCGCGCGCCGCTGCGTGAGCTGTCGCTGCTCACCACCAAGCCGTTCCTCTACGTGTTCAATGCCGACGAGGGCGTGCTCTCCGACGAGGCCCGCCGCAAGGAGCTCACCGACCTGGTGGCCCCGGCGGACGCGGTGTTCCTCGACGCGAAGGTGGAGGCCGAGCTCCTGGAGCTCGACGAGGAGTCGGCCCGCGAGCTGCTGGAGTCGATCGGCCAGCCCGAGCCCGGCCTGTACAGCCTCGCCCGCGCCGGCTTCCACACCCTCGGGCTGCAGACCTACCTCACGGCCGGGCCGAAGGAGGCCCGTGCCTGGACGATCCCGCAGGGCGCCACCGCCCCCCAGGCCGCCGGCGTGATCCACACCGACTTCGAGCGCGGGTTCATCAAGGCCGAGGTGGTGTCCTACGCCGACCTGATGGAGGCCGGGTCGATGGCGGCGGCGAAGGCGGCGGGCAAGGTCCGGATGGAGGGCAAGGACTACGTCATGGCCGACGGGGACGTGGTGGAGTTCCGCTTCAACGTCTAACGGGTTCCGCCTCGACGGTGCACACCTGACGCCGGCCGTGCACACCTCCCGACCTGTGCACGGCCGCGCCTCGATGTGCATGGTCGGAGCCGACCCGGGCTACGCGCCCTCCGGTTCCTCCGCCGTGAGGTACGGGCGCGCCCAGTCGTACGCCGTGGTCTGGCGGATGCCGGTGTCCCGAGCGATCTGCGGCCACGATTTGCCGCGGGAGTGCAGCTCGGCGAGCAGCCGCCCGGTGCGCTCCCTGCTGGCGGTGCGGATCTGCTCGGCCTGCCGGACGGCGTCGATCAGTTCGTGGTCGGTCAGCCCGTCGACCGGTACGGCGAGCATTCGCGCCAGGTCGTCGAGATCGTCGGACACGGAGCGACGCTAGGTTGCCTCCCTTTCGGAAATCCGAAAGACTGGCCGTGTGAGGGATGCCGTCTACTCGATCCACACCACCCGGCCGGACGACGTCGGCGCCGTGGAGGTCATCTTCCGATCGGAACGTGAGGCGCGCGCGTACGCCAAGGACCGGTCGACCGACTGGCACGTGCTCGCCGTGTCGGTCACGCGGTTCGTGATCGGGGAGCTCGGCACGCGGCACCCGGTCGCCTGGTTCGTGGACGGCGCCGAGCAGCCGCACCGCAAGGCCCGGCCCGGGCGGCTCTACCCGACCGACGGTTGCCAGTAGCCGCGGCCGAACCGTTCGCCCCGGTCAGCGGCGCTCCGCCTGCGACTGGTCCTGCTCCAGCCACGGTTCCCACGTCTGCCTCCCTCGCCCCTGCAGCAGGAAGGAGACCAGCGCGGTCGGGGGAACTCTTCGTTCAGACGTCCCGCAGGTCACCGTCGCCGCTTCGCTCGGTCAGGAGGACGACCTCGAGCGGCTCGTCGGGGCGTTGGAGCTCGGACGTGTCGTCGACGCCCGCCCAGAACTCGTCGGCATCGCGGGCGGCGCCCAACGCCATGCCACCTCTCCCGTCGACGGCCACCCAGACCTCGATCAGCCGCATACCCAGTTCTGAGTCGGAGTCGAGATCGGCGACGTTCGAGTGGGCAGGTCGAGGGAGGTGGTCGTGCCGACCACGGTCGGTCGGTGTTCCCGTGGGCAACGGACGGCCAGCCACCAGCGGGTCCACCACCGGGTGAGATTGTCTGCTGTGGACCGCGCGAGGTCCTCCGCCGCGTCGTCCGCGGTCTGACTGGCATTCGGGTAGGACGGACGGCCCGCCTGTACCAACAGGTGGTGCGCACAGCCCGCACCGTCGAACCGGATCAGCCGGAACACCCGTAGCGCGCTGCCCACGGCGCCCATCGTGCCCGCGGTACCGCCGGGTCGGCGAGGGGGTCCGTGCTGGGGGACCGAACTCGGCGTGCGACCGCTCGTCGGGGTGGGACCATCCCGGCGCCTGACACCCGCACCGACTACCCCGTCCGCTCGGACGTCTCCGCTCGGCCGGCCTCCGCCACCCGGGCGCAGGCGGCGAGCAGCAGTCGCAGCTGCGGTGACGGGACGCCGGGCGGCGCGGCGAGCGAGGTCAGCACCGTGAGGTCGGCCAGCTTCCGGAAGGCCACCCGGGGTACGACGGGCAGCTGGTCGCGGTAGTAGAAGAGCGTCCAGGACGGCGGTCCGGTGCCGATCTCGGCGAGGGTGTCCTGCAAGGTCGTGAACGGTGGGCCGGGTGGGGGTGCGACGCCTGCCGCCCGCAGCGCATCGGTGACCATCGCGTGGAACGGCGGGTTGTTCAGCGCGGGGGCCAGCCCCACCGGCAGCTCACCGAGATGGTTGAGGCGCAACGGGTCGCGCTCGGCGAGCGGGTGCCGCTCGGGCAGGGCGACCACCAGCGGATCCCGCCAGACAGGCACCAGTTCCAGCCCGGGCGCCGACTTCAGCACCCGGACGAACGCCGCGTCCAGCCGGCCGGCCCGCACCGCGGCCAGCCGGTCCTCCTGCCGGGCCCGGGTGAGGCGCACGGCCAGGCCCGGCGCGGCGCCCGCCAGCTCGTCGAGCACCCGGTAGAGCCGGTCGCCGAGACCGTGGCTGCTGCCGATCCGCAGCTCCGTGCCGGTCCCGGCGTCGGCGGCCACCTCCCGCACGCGGTCCACCGCGGCGAGCACCGCGCGCGCCTCCGGCAGCAGCCGCTCCCCGGCGGCCGTGAGCCGCACGGTCCGGGTGGTCCGCTCGAACAGCCGCACCCCGAGCTCGCGTTCGAGCCTGCCGATCTGCTGGCTCACCGCGGGCTGCCCGACGTGGAGCCGCTCGGCCGCGCGCACGAACGTGCCCGCCTCCGCCACGGCGACGAAGTACTGCAGCTGCCGGATCTCCACACGTCCCCGATTCATCATGATCGTGCATGACTGACAGAGCGAACTGCCCGTTGGTCCGATCCTCTTCCCGCGGTCTGCTCGGGACGTGACCGATCTCCTGTACAGCCCGGCCGGGCCGACCGCCCGGCTCCTGCTTCCCGGCCAGCGCGGCTTCGCCGCCGAGACCGCCGGGTTCAACCGCGTGGTGGAGCACCACCCTGCGATGGTCGTCATCCCGGCGGGCACCGAGGTCGTGCGCACCGCAGTCGGGTTCGCGGCGGCGCACGGGAGTGCCGGTCGCGGTGCACACCACCGGCCACGGGCCCGTGCTCCCGGCCGACGACGCCCTCGTGCTCAGCACCCGGCGGCTCTCCGCCGTGGCGATCCGACCCGGCCGCGGGCACCGCCACCGTCGGCGGCGGCGTGCGCTGGCAGCAGGTGACTCGTGCCGCTCGCTCGTCTCTACGGCGGCGCGCTGTTCTTCCCGGGCGAGACGGCCGCGCGGGTCGTGTGCGGCTGGCGCGAGTGGCTCGCATCGGTGCCGGAGGAGACGACGTCCTCGCTGGCGCTGCTCCGGCTACCGGACGAGCCCGGCCTTCCGGATCCGCTGCGCGGTCGGTTCGTGGTGCACGTCCGGATCGCGCACGTCGGCGGGACGGAGTCGGGGGAACGACTGCTCCGGCCGCTGCGGTCGCTCGCGACCCCGCTCGTCGACGACGTCACGGAGATGCCGTACTCGGCGGTCGCCACGATCCACCGCGATCCGCCGGGCCCGCTCGCCTACCACGAGCACTCGATGATGTTGCGCGAGCTGGACGTGGCCGCGGTCGGCGCACTGCTCGACCAGGCGGTTCCGGCCGTCGCCGAGCACGGGGCCGTCGTGGAGGTGCGGCACCTCGGTGGGGCGCTCGCCCGGCCGCCCGCGGTGCGCAGCGCGGTCGGCAACCGGGACGCAGCCTTCAGCCTGATGTTCCTCGCGTCCGGGCCCGCCGCGATCGCCGCCCGGGCGCGGCTGTTCGCGGCCATGGCGCCGTGGGGCACCGGTGGCGTCTACCTCAACTTCCTCAGCGGCGCGGATACCGCGGGCGACGTGGCACGCGCCTATCCGGCCGACGCCTGGGGGCGGCTGCGCGCGATCAAGGCCGTCCACGACCCGCAGAACCTGTTCCGCATCAACCACAACATCTCCCCGGCGGAGGCGTCATGAGCACGGTCGTTCCCATCGAGCGGCCGGCGCCGACGCCGCGGTCGGCCGGCCTGCGGCTGGGCCTGCTGTTCGGGCCGTCGATCTTCGGGGTGAGCGCGGCGGGCGTCGCTCTGCCGGCTGCCGCGTCCACACTGGGGATCACCCCGTCGACGGCCGCCTGGATCCTGACCGTCCACGCGCTCGCCCTCGGCGTGGGCACCGCGCTGTTCGGCAGGCTCGTCGACACCTGGGGCGCCCGCCGCGCGCTGCTGACCGGCTCGGTCGTCCTGACCGCGGGTGCGGTGGTCTGCCTGCTCGCCCCGGACCTCGGGACGCTGCTGGCCGGGCGCTTCCTGCTCGCGGCGGGCTCCGGGGCGATGACGTCGGGCGCGGTGACGATGACGGCAGCGGGTGACCCGCAGCGCCGGGGCGCCGTGCTCGCCTGGTTCGGAGCCGTCGTCGCCGTGTTCGCCGGCAGCGCGACGCTGGTCGGGGGCATGGTGACCGCGGCGGTGACGTGGCGCGTGGCTCTGGTGCTCCCGGTGCTGTCGCTGGTCGGGGTGGCGCTGTCGCTCCGGGTGGCGCCGACCCAGCGGGGCGGGGGCCGGGTGGACGTCGTCGGCGCCGTGTTGCTCACGCTGACGGCCGCCGCGGGGTTGGTGTTGCTGCAGGCCCCGGCCTTGCGCTTGGCGGTGCCGGCCGTGGCCGCGCTCGCGGTGCTCGTGGTCGCCGCCGCCGCGGCGCTGGCCCGGTGGGTGCGCCGCACGCCGGAGGGCTTCGTACCCCGCGCGCTGCTGGGGAGCGGCCCATACCTGCGCGCCGCGGCCGCGGGCGCCGGGGTGTTCGGCGGCCTGTTCGCGGCGATGTACGCCGCGCCTGCGCTCCTCGTGACGGGCCGCGGGTGGTCCGTCCTGGCCGTCGGGGCCGCGCTGCTGCCCGGTGCGGCGCTGAGCGCCGTGGCGTCCCGGCTCGCCGGGCGCCTCACCCCGAGCGGAGGCCGCCTGCTGCTCGCGACGGCCGCCGCAGCCACCGCATTGGCTCTCGTCGCGGCCGGGCTGACCGCGGCACCCGGACTGGTTGTCGGCGCGGCGTCACTGGCGTTCGTCGCGTTCTCGACGGCGCAGGTGGTGCTGACCGCCCAGGCGGCCGCCGCCGTCGCGCCGCCACAGCGCGGAGCCGGGATGGGCCTGCTGACGCTGACGTTCATGGTGGGCGGCGCGGTGGGTTCGGCGACCGCCGGTGGGTTCACCGGGGCGTTCGGGGTCGGGCCGGCACTCGCCGTGGCCGCCGTGTTGCCGCTGGCCGCCGCGGTCGTCGCCGTGACCAACGGGTCGGCAGGGACCGACCCTCCACGTGGATGACCGGCAGGTGCTCGCCATTGAGGGGTCTCGAGCTGGTCCGAGCGCCGCGGGGTCGACACAATCTGACGTGAGCGTGCGGAGGGGGCCGGATGCGGGCGTGGATCCCACTGGTGATCACCGGGCTGCTGTATGCCGCGGTGCTGGGCTGGGCCGCCGTGGCTCTGCCGTCGGACGGGGTTCCGCTGCACTTCGGAATCGACGGAGAAGCCGACCGGTTCGGATCGCGGGCCGCGGCGCTGTGGGGGTTCGGACTGCTCGGGCTGGGGATGTTCGCCCTGTTCACCGGGCTGCTGGTCGCCGTCCGGCGCGGCTCGCTCGGGTTCGTGAACGTGCCCCACAAGGACTACTGGACGGCGGAGGAACGCCGGCCGCAGCTGCGCCGGATGGTCGCCACCACCGACCTGGCGGTGCTCGGCAGCGCCACGATGGCGCTGCTGGGCGCTGTGATCGTGGCGACCGTGAGTGCCACGGGCGGGCAGGCGCGGCTGCCTCCGGCCTTCTTGGCGGTGTTCGGGCTCTACCTCGTGGTCGTGCTCGGCTGGAGTACTTGGCTTGCCCGGCGTCGCTACCGACCATCGGACACCTCGTAGCGCAGCCACACCAGCCCGTCGTCCAGCGCGTCGCACCCGGTGAGACGCAACGTGCCGTCCCGGACGCGCGCCTTCCCGTGCCACCGACGCTGCGGGCCCTCGGCCGTGCAGGGGTGCACGAGGAGGCTCACCTCGTCGAGCAGGTGCGCGTCGAGCAGCGCCCCGATGAGTGTGCCCCCGCTGTCGACGCGGACGACCTCGGCGCCGCGGCGCTCGCCGAGCGCGGCCAGCGCGGCCGTCAGGTCGACGCGCTCGGGCCCCACGACGATCTCGGCGACGTCGGGCGGGGGCCGCGGCGGGGTGCCGCCCGCGCGCAGCGCGACCACGTCGGACCAGTGCCCCGCCTCGCGCAGGGCCGCCCACTCCCGGACCCGGCCCCTGCCGTCGACGACGGCCAGCAGTGGGCCGTCGGGCCGTGGCCCCGCACGCGGCGCGGCCCGCAACGCAGGCTCCTGCGCGAGGATCGTGTCGGCGCCGGCCAGCGTGACGTCCTCGCGCCAGGTGCCCGCCAGCTCGTAGAACCGGCCGACGTGCGGGGTGAAACCGGTGGTGGCCCCGTCGAGCGTGACCGCGACGTGCGCGACCACGTGGGGGCGTGTCCTCGTCGACATGCCCGGGACGGTACGGCGCACCACCGACAGTTCCGGGTCAGCGCGTCGGCGCCGGCGCCTTGTGGTGGTGCAGCGTGTGCAGGCAGTGCGCCATCGTCTCGTGCCGGGACGCCTGCTCCGTGCGGATCTGCTGCCAGGCCGAGCCCGGCGGGCGGTTGGCCGAGGAGATCGACTCCCTGCCGGACGGGCTGGACACGCCGCTGTCCTCGTCGTCGGTGTCGGGCGGCCAGCGGCAGCGCATCGCGCTCGCGCGGGCCCTGCTGCGCACGCCTGACGTGCTGCTGCTCGACGAGGCCACCGCCCAGGTCGACGCGCTCACCGAGGCCGCGATCCACGGCTGCATCCGTGCCCGGGCGAGTGCCGGCAGCGTCGTCACGGTGGCCCATCGGCTCTCCACCGTGCTCGACGCGGACACGATCGTCGTCATGGAGCACGGGCGGGTCCGGGCCATCGGCACGCACGAGGAGCTCGTCGCCTCCGACGCGCTCTACCGTGACCTCGTCGAGGCCCTGCGGATCGCGGCGGAGGCCGAGCAAGCGGACCTGACGGCGGCCGGCACCACGGCCTGACCGGTGGGTGTCGAATCCGGGCGGCGCCGATTGTCGTACCGACGAACCGACCGACCGAGGAGGTACGCGATGCAGTACATGCTGTTGATCTGCGGCAGGGAGTCCGGTGGACCCGCGGTCCCCGGCACCATCGGCCAGGACACCGAGGCGTGGGTGGAGGAGATGGACGGCAGGGGCGTCCGGCTGCAGGGCGACCGGCTGCAGCCCACGTCCGCCGCGACGACCGTTCGCGTCCGCGACGGTGAGGTGCTGATCTCCGACGGACCGTTCGCCGAGACCAAGGAACAGATGGGCGGCTACGACCTGATCGACTGCAAGGACCTCGACGAGGCGATCGAGGTGGCGTCCAAGCACCCGATGGCCCGGTACGGGCTGATCGAGGTGCGGCCGGTCTGGCAGGAATGACGACCGTCGAAGCCGCCGTCACCCGGGTGTTCCGGGAGGAGTGGGGCCGGATCGTCGCCTCGCTCATCCGGACCACCGGTGACTGGGACCTCGCCGAGGAGTGTGCGCAGGACGCCGTCGCGCAGGCGCTGGCCCGCTGGGCGCGCGACGGGGTCCCGCGCAACCCCGGGGCATGGCTCACCACCGCGGCACGCAACGGGGCCCTCAACCGTCTCAAGCGCGGCGCCCTCGAGACCAGGAAGCTGCGGGAGATCGCGGCCATGCCCGTCCCAGACGATTCCGACGACGAGAGCGTCCTCCAGGACGACCGGCTGCGGCTGGTCTTCACCTGCTGCCACCCCGCCCTGCCACTCGAGGGCAGGGTGGCGCTCACCCTGCGCACGCTTGCTGGGCTCACCACGGCGGAGATCGCCAAGGCGTTCCTGGTGGCCGAGGCGACGATGGCCCAGCGCCTGGTGCGGGCGAAGCGCAAGATCCGCAACGCCGGCATCCCGTACCGGGTGCCTCCGGACCACCTGCTGCCGGACCGGATCACGGGCGTCCTCGGCGTGCTCTACCTGCTGTTCAACGAGGGGTACGCGGCATCGGCCGGGCAGGACCTCATCCGCCACGAGCTGTGCGCCGAGGCGATCCGCCTGGCCCGCGTTCTCGCCGAGCTGATGCCCGACGAGCCCGAGGTGCTCGGCCTGCTCGCGCTCCTGCTGCTGCAGCACTCCCGGCGGGACGCTCGGCTCGACCCGGCCGGTCGAGTCGTGCCGCTGGACGAGCAGGACCGTGCGAAGTGGGACCGCTTCGGGATCGACGACGGGCTCGCCATGGTGGACCGGGCCCTGCGGCGGGGTGCGGCCGGGCCCTACCAGGTGCAGGCGGCCATCGCGGCCTGCCATGCGCGGGCCGCATGTGCCGCCGAGACCGACTGGACACAGATCGCGGCGCTGTACGGACGGCTCGTCGAGCTGCTGCCCTCGCCCGTGGTGCGGCTCAACCGGGCCGTGGCCGTCGCGATGGCGGACGGACCAGCGGCCGGCCTGGAGCTGGTCGAGCAGCTCGACGGGCAGCTGCCGGGCTACGCCCCGCTCGCGGCGACCCGGGCCGATCTGTTCCGCAGGCTCGGGCAGGATGCGGCCGCCGCGGCGGCGTACCGGGAGGCGTTGCGGCTCGCGGGCACGGAGGCCGAGCGGCGCTTCCTCGCCGACAGGCTGGCCGCGGTCAGCGCGGGGCACCGATCAGACGGAGGACGCGGATGAGCAGAGACGACGAGGTCCGGCCGTTCCGGATCGACGTCCCGGACGACGAGCTGGTGGCCCTGCGGGACCGGCTGGCCCGGGTGCGCTGGGCGCCTGAACCGGACGGCGCCGGCTACGGCGTGCCCACCGCTCGCGTCCGCGAGCTCGTCGAGCACTGGCGGGATCGCTACGACTGGCGGACCTGGGAGGCGCGCATCAACAGCCACCCACAGTTCACCACCACGATCGACGGGACGAACGTACATTTCCTGCACGTCCGGTCCCCCGAGCCCGACGCGTTCCCGCTGGTACTGAGCCACGGCTGGCCGGGCTCCGTGGTGGAGTTCCTCGACGTGATCGGCCCGCTGACCGATCCCCGTCGGCACGGCCTCAGCGATGATCTCGCGTTCGACGTGGTGATCCCCTCGCTTCCCAACTTCGGCTTCTCCGGTCCGACCCCCGACACCAGGTGGGGGCCGCGCCGGATCGCGCGGGCGTGGGCGACGCTGATGCACCGCCTCGGCTACGCCCGCTACGGCGCCGTCGGCAACGACTGGGGCTCCTTCATCTCCCCGGAGCTGGGGCGGGTGGCGCCGGACGCAGTGGTGGGCGTCCACGTGACCCAGATCTTCTCGGCACCGGACGCGGGCCTCGAGCCCGCTCAGCTGTCGCCCGCCGACCGGGCCGCGCTGGACGGGTGGCGGTGGGTCGAGGACAACATGTCCTCCTACTCTCACGTGCAGGCCCAGCAGCCGCAGACGCTCGCGCACGCGCTGTCCGACTCACCGGCCGGGCTGCTGGGGTGGAACAGCCAGGTCATGGATGGGCTGGACGTCGAGGTCCTGCTCACGCACGTCTCGATCCACTGGCTGTCCGGCACAGCCGGCTCGGCGCTGCGGATCTACGCCGAGGAGGATCGGCAGTCGGCACCCGACGGGCCCACCACCGTGCCGCTGGGGCTCGCGCAGTTCCCGAACGACCTGCCGGCGATCCGCGCGTGCGCCGAGTGCGCCCACTCCACCATCGTGTCCTGGAACGTGTACGACCGCGGCGGCCACTACGTTGCTCACCAGGCACCGGATCTGCTGACCGCCGACATCCGCGCCTTCTTCGCGTCCCTGCTGTCGTGACCGCGGTGCCCCCACATCTCGTTTCGCGCGCACTATCCGTCGACGGCCCCTGCCCGGTGTGGGCCGCCCGAGTGACTGCTGCCCGGTTCTGCCCACGATCGGTGACGGCACTCCTAGGGTCGGCGCGGTGGGGGACCCGATCAGGACGAGGCCGGACGGTACGCGCTATCCGATCAAGGGCGGGAAGGGCCGCGGTGCGGCGCTGGTCGTCGCGGCGACGGTCGTGATTGGTACCGGTGGTACGGGGGGTGGTGGGTTCCTCGGCGGCCGGAACCGGTGGGACCAGCGCGTCGACCTCGGCAAGCGCGCGCGGTGGCAGCAGTCAGGCCCGGGCCCGGGACGTCACCAGCACGGTGCGGCGTCTGGAGCGCCGAGGGTTGCGCGTCGACTCGCGGTTCGAGGCGGACGACGACTGTGCCGCCCACTCCTACGGGCAGGTGCAGGAGTTCTTCCGGGCCCAACCGTGCGCCACCCTGTTCCGCGCGCTGTTCACGGTGCGCGACGCGCGGCGCAACGTCGTGCTCGTCGCCGTGGCGTGGGTGGAGATGCCCGATGCCGCGTCGGCCCGCGAGTACCACCGGCTGGTCGACACCCACGGCACGGGCAACGTCACCGAGCTCTCCCGGGAGCGCGGCCCGTACCGCCGAGTCCGGTTCACGGGGGAGCAGTACGCATCCCGGCGGGACGGGACCACGTTGGTGAACGCGCAGGCCCAGCCGGTGGGCAGGACGGCCGGAGTGGTCGACCTGGCCGAGATCGTGGCCGAGGTCGTGGGCTGACCGCGGACGTCACCCGCCCCGTGACGCCGCGGTCCGCACCCCCGCAGCCCGTCAGCGCCGCGCCGCCACCCCATCCGCGAGCTCGTCCAGCAGGTCAGCGGTGGCGTCCCAGTCCATGCAGGCGTCGGTGACGCTCTGCCCGCGGGTCATGTCCGGGCCGAGGTCCTGCCGACCCGCCACGAGGAAGCTCTCCAGCATCACGCCGCTGATGCCGCGCTCACCCGCCGCGATCCGCTTCGCGATCTCCCGCGTGACCTCGGCCTGACGCACGTGGTCCTTGCCGCTGTTGCCGTGGCTCGCGTCGATGATCACGCGCTGGGGCAGCCCGGTTGCGTGCAGGCGGTCCAGGGTGGCCGCGACGGACCCGGCGTCGTGGTTGGGGCCGGTCGAGCCGCCGCGGAGGATCACGTGGCAGTCGGGGTTGCCCGAGGTGGTGATGAGCGCGGCGAGTCCGTCGGGGTTGATGCCCATGAAGACGTGGCTCGTCCCGGCCGCCCGGACCCCGTCGACCGCGACCTGGACGTCGCCGTCGGTCGGGTTCTTGATGCCCACCGGCATGGACAGCGCGCTGCACAGCTGTCGGTGCACCTGGCTCGCCGCCGTCCGGGCGCCGATCGCGCCCCAGGTGACGACGTCGGCGAGGAACTGCGGGGTGATCGGGTCGAGGAACTCGCAGCCGACCGGGAGCCCCAGCACGGAGACGTCCAGCAGCAGCTTGCGCGCCGTACGCAGGCCCGTGTTGACGTCGAACGTGCCGTCGAGGCCGGGGTCGTTGATCAGGCCCTTCCAGCCGACCGTGGAACGCGGCTTCTCGAAGTAGGTCCGCATGACGATCCGCAGCTCGCCGGAGACCTGCTCGGCGTGTGCGGCGAGCCGGTGCGCGTAGTCGAGCGCGGCCTCCGGGTCGTGGATCGAGCACGGTCCGACGACGACCACCAGGCGGTCGTCGCGGCCGTCGAGGATGTCGACGACCTCGGCGCGTGCCCGCGTGACGGTCTCGGCGACCGCACCGTCGATCGGGAGCTCGTGCCGCAACAGCGCGGGCGACAGCAGCGGGCTGATCCGGGTGGTGCGATGCTCGTCCAGCGCGGGGACGGCGATGACTGACATGACTGCGGCTCTTCCTCTCCGGCGAGCCGCCCGTCGATTCCCGCCGAGCCGGCTCGTCGTCCGGCTCTCGGGGGTGTGGTCAGCGCAACGGTCCGCCGGCCGACCCCTCCCGGGCCGGTCGCGTAAACCAGTACAGACGCTGCACGCCCACGACTCTAGCCCATGGGCCCGCCCGGGCGCCGCGACGTACGCTCCGCGTCACGGCCGACGTCTTGTGGAGGTACCTCGTGCGGATCGCCCTCGCCCAGATCGTGTCGACGCCCGACGCGAGCGAGAACCTCGGGCTCGTCGAGGACGCCGTGCGCCGGGCTGCCGAGGAGGGCGCGCGCCTGGTCGTCTTCCCCGAAGCGACCATGTGCTGCTTCGGGCGCCCACTCGGACCCGTGGCCGAGCCGCTCGACGGGCCGTGGGCAGAGCGGGTGCGCGGGATCGCCGCCGCCGCGGGCGTCACAGTCGTGGCCGGCATGTTCACCCCCGCCGACGACGGCCGGGTGCACAACACGCTGATCGCCACCGGCGGCGGCGTCGAGGCGTCCTACGACAAGATCCACCTGTTCGACGCGTTCGGGTTCGCCGAGTCGCGCACGGTCGCGCCGGGCACGGCGCCGGTGCGGATCGCGGTCGACGGCGTGTCCGTCGGCCTCGCCACCTGCTACGACCTGCGGTTCCCCGGACTGTTCCAGGAGCTCGCCGTGCAGGGTGCCGAGCTCGTGGTGGTGCCGGCGTCGTGGGGCGCCGGGCCGGGCAAACGCGAGCAGTGGGACCTGCTGGTCCGGGCGCGGGCGCTGGACAGCACCGCGTTCGTTGCCGCCTGCGACCAGGCCGACCCGACCGCCGTCGGCCGGGAGGCGGGCAAGGCGCCCACCGGGATCGGGGCGAGCCTGGTCGCCGGCCCGCTCGGCGCCGTGGTGGACCAGCTCGGGGCCGAACCCGGACTGCTGGTCGTCGACCTGGACCTCGACGACGTGACGTCCGCGCGCAAGAGCGTGCCGGTGCTGGCGAACCGGCGGTTCTGAGGCGGTCAGCCCGCGTCGATCTGCTCCGAGATCGACCTCGCGAGCGCCACGTCCTTCTCCGTGATGCCGCCCGCCGAGTGCGTGGAGCAGCGGAACGTCAGCGTGCGCCAGCGGATGTCGATGTCCGGGTGGTGGTCGCGGTCCTCCGCGATCTCGGCCACCCGGTCCACCACAGCGATCGCCGCCGGGAACGACGACAGCTTCGCGGTGCGCACCAGCGTGTCGCCGTCACGTTCCCAGCCGGGCAGATCGTCGAGAGCCGTGTCGATGGCGGCGTCGTCGAGCAGTGGGGCCATGCCGCGCATCCTGCCGCGTTCACGGAGCCGGCGCCGGGATTCACCGCAGCCGCACGGCACGAATCGCCCGACTCGCGCGCAGGGAGGCCCGACTCGCGCGCACGAATCGCCCGACTCGCGCGCACGGAGGCCCCGACTCGCGCGCACGGAGGCCCCGACTCGCGCGCACGGAGGCCTCGACTCGCGGGAGTCCGAGACGCCATCCCGCGAGTCGGGGTGTGAGTGTGTGCGAGTCGGGGTGTGGGTGGGGCGGGTCAGGCGTCGCGCACCAGCATCCGGTACACGGTCAGGCCGCCCCCGATCGCCACGTAGCTGAGCGCCCGCAGGGAGCTCTCGATCATGCCGTCGAACGCCAGCGGGTCGCGGAGGACGTCGGCGCCCGCGGTCCAGCCCGTGGTGAGCAGGTAGGGCTGCAGCCAGTCCAACGCCGGGATCGCGGTGAGCACGCCGAACACGATCAGCCCGCCGAGCACCGACGCCAGCACGACGAGCGGGTGCTCGGTGACCGACGAGATCGCCAGCGCGACCGCGCCGACCGCGGCGAGCTGCCCGACCGTCCAGACGACCACGAGCGCGACCCTGGCGATCGCCTCGCCGAGCCCGACGGTGGTGCCCGACAGCGTGACCAGCTGACCGTCGGCCCCGCCGACGACCACCAGCCCGGCGACCACTCCGACGACCGCGAGCACCAGCGTGGCCGCCGTGGCGACCACGAGTACGCCGAAGGCCTTCATCCCGACCAGGCGCAGCCGCCCGACCGGAGCGAGCATCAGCCCGCGCAGCGTTCCGGTGGCCGTCTCGCCCGCGATGGCGTCGGCGGCCGCCATCGCGACCGCGAGCGGCAGCAGCAGGGCGAGCGCGACGGTGATCGCCGCGACCGGCAGCACGAGCCCGTTGCCCGCGACCGCGCCGATCAGGCCGGGGCCGTCGGAGTCGTCGGCGACCGTGACCCCGATCGAGATCAGCACCGGCACCAGCGCGAACACCCCGAGCATCACGAGCGTGCGGGGGCGCCGCAGCACCCACCGCAGCTCCGCGCCCAGCAACCGGGGGATTGGGGCGTGCCGGGGCGCGGCGACGGGCGCGTCGGCGGGCTCGACCGTGGTCGTCACGACGCCTCCTCGGTCAGGCGGGCGAACAGGTCCTCGAGGTTGGTGCGACTGCGGCGCGCCTCGTGCACCGCGACCCCGGCGCGCACCAGCAGCGCGATCACCTCGGGTGCGGGCGGGCCGTCGTCGCCGACGACCACGGCAGGCTCCTCGCCGGCGCGCCGCTCGGCCCGGTATGCGGTGGCGCCGGTGTCCCGGAGCGTCCGCAGGGCGAGGTCGACGTCCGGCGTCGCGACGACGAGGCCGCCCGCGCCCGCCTCCAGGAGCGTGGCGAGCTCGCCCGTCGCGACGAGCGAGCCGGACTGCAGGACGGCCACGTGCGTGCAGGTGGCCTCCACCTCGGCCAGCAGGTGCGAGGAGACGATCACGGTGGCGCCGCCGGCGTGCAGCTCCGCGATGATCTGGCGGACGTCGCGGGTGCCTGCGGGGTCGAGGCCGTTGGTGGGTTCGTCGAGCACCACGAGCCTGCGCGGCAGCAGCAGCGCGGCGGCCAGGCCGAGGCGCTGCTTCATCCCCAGGGAGTAGCCGCGGAACCGGCGGTCGGCGGCGCCCGCCAGGCCCACCCGCTCCAGGGCGGTGCCGACGGCGCCCGGGATCTCCCGCGTGGCGAGCAGCGGCTCCGTGGCCGCGACCCGCCGCAGGTTCTCCCGGCCGGACAGGAACGGGTGGAACCCCGGGCCTTCGACGAGCGCGCCGACGTGCGGGAGGGCCGCCGCGGCCCGCTCCGGCACGGGCTGCCCGAGCAGCTCGGCCGTGCCCGCGGTGGGCCGGGTGAGCCCGAGCAGCATGCGGATCAGGGTGGTCTTGCCCGAGCCGTTCGGACCGAGCATGCCGAGCACCGACCCGGCCGGGACGTCGAGGTCGATCCCGTCGACGGCGACCGTGCGGCCGAACACCTTGTGCAGCCCGATCGCGCGGGCCGCGAGCGGAACGCCGGACGCGGCGCCGGCCGGGGCCGGCGCCGCGTCGACGCTGATGCCGCTCGTCACGAGGACAGGGCCTCGGTGAGCACCTGCTCGGGCACGGCACCGGCCGCGATCCGGCCGTCGTCGGTGATGATCGCACTGGCGACCGCGGTGGTGATCAGCGTGCCGCTGCCCCACGGGCCGCTCACCGGGGTGCCGAGCGCGGAGAGGTCCATCTCCTCGCCACCGAACCGGCCGTGCTCCGCGTCGGCGTCGGCGGGCTCCTCCGCGGGCCGGTCGCCCATGTCCGCGACCACGACGGTGTCCCAGCCCTCGCCCACGATCGTCGGCGCCGCGCCGTCGCCCTCGTGCCGCATGTCGTGGCCCGGTCTCGTCGACTCCTCCGGCTCCTGGACCTCGGCGCCGGGCGGCGGGGTGAACGTGAACAGCGAGGGGTCCTGCTCGGCGAACTCGATGTCGGTGAACCCGAGCTCCAGCACGGGTTCCGACGAGCCGTTCGCGAGCACGGTCAGCTGGAGCGGGACCCGGCGCTCGGCGTCGACCGCCACGCGCACCTCACGCAGGAGCGTGCGCTCGGACGACGCCGGGGCGAGCACGAGCTCGTAGGCCGGCCGGCCCGCGACCTCACCGGTGCCGTCCACGCTGATCTCGCTCGTGGGCTGCAGCGCGGCGAGTGCTGCGGTGGCCGCCGCAACGGGGTCGGCGGTGGAGGCGTCGGGCGGGCCGCCCGGGTGATCGCCGTGGTGCTCGGGCGCCCGCGTGACCGTGCTGTCGTCGGAGTTCCACAGCCAGAGGGTGTCGCCGTCGGCGACGATCGTGCGCTCGCCGGAGTCGGTGGGCAGCTGGACGCGGCCGCGCCCCTCGCCGTCGGACCACACCCGTGCGGTGCTCGTGCCGTCGGCCGCCTGCGGCATCCCTGGCACCGCGGGCAGACCGAGTGCGTTGTCCAGCTCGAACTCACCCCCGAACGCGCCGGGATCGGCGGTGATGACGGAGGCCACCAGCTCCTCCGGTGTCACCGGCGGCAGCGTGGGCTGCGCGCCCGCCCCGGCCGGGACCGCGAGCAGCCCCAGCCCCACGGCACCGGCCACCGCGACACCCGCGGCCACTGTGCGTCCTGTCGTCGTCCTGCGCCCCGAAGCCATGAGCACAGCATGACCCACCCGTACTGAGAGAGTTCTGAGGTCAGCGCGGGGAACGAGCGGTAGCGTCCCCACCCGATGGCACGAGTGCTGGTGGTCGACGACGAGCCCGGGATCCGCACGGCGGTGGCCCGCGGGCTCACGGCCGAGGGCATGGAGGTGGTGGCCCTCGGCGACGGCCCGTCCGCGCTCGACGCCGCGCTCACCGGCAGCTTCGACGCGGTCGTCCTCGACATCATCCTGCCCGGCCTGTCCGGCTACCGGGTGCTCGAGCAGCTCCGCGCGGCGGGGGTGGACACGCCGGTGCTGCTGCTGTCGGCGAAGGACGGCGAGTTCGACCAGGCCGACGGGCTCGACCTCGGGGCCGACGGCTACCTCGTCAAACCGTTCGCGTTCGTCGTGCTCGTCGCGCAGCTGCGCGCGATGCTTCGCCGCCGGGACGCCGCGCTGGGCCGCACCGGGCAGCGCGTCCGGCTCGGCTCGCTGGTCGTGGACCCCGTGGCGCGGTCGGTCAGCTGGGAGGGCGCCGCCGTGGAGCTCTCGCCGCGGGAGTTCGCGCTGCTGCACGCGCTGGCGAGCCGGCCGGACACCGCCGTCGCGAAGGACGAGCTGCTGCGGCTGGTGTGGGGCGACGAGCAGGCGGCGAGCCGCAACGTCGTGGAGGTCTACGTCGGCTACGTGCGGCGCAAGCTCGACGTCGTCGGTGCCGGGCACGTGCTGAAGACCGTGCGCGGCTACGGCTACATCGTCGAATCGCCGTGATCGCGCGCCTGCGCCGGTGGTGGGGCAGCCGTCCGCTGCGGCTGCGGATCACCCTCGTCGTGGGGGTCGTCGCCGTTGCCGCGCTGCTCGCCCTGAGCAGGCTCGGGGTCCAGCTGCTGTACGGGGCGATGGTCGGCGCCGTCGACGCCGAACTGCGCGACGAGGCCACCGCGGCGGCCGGCCGGATCGCGGGTGGGACGGCGCCCGCGGATGTGCGCGGGCCCGGGATCCGCGTCGTCGACACCGCGGGCGAGCCCGTCGACGGCGGCGCCGACCTGCCGCTGCGGCCGCGGGAGGTCAAGCGGCTCGCGGCCGGGCACGGGATCATCACGGGCAGCCACGAGGAGCCGCAGCGCTGGCTCGCCGTGCCCGTCGTCGCGCCGGACGGTTCGACGCGCCTGGTCGTCGTCAGCGACGACGTGGTGGGCGGCGCGACGCTGCTGGCCCGCGCCGCCGTCGGGTTCGTCGTGGGCGCGCTGCTGGTGGCGGCCGTCGTCGTCGCCGCGGCGTGGGTGGGCACGCGGGCGGCCTTGCGTCCCGTCGACCGGATGCGCACCGCGGCGGCCGCGCTCCCGCCCGGCGAACGGCTCCCGGTGCCCGTCCCGCGCGACGAGCTGCGCGCGCTCGCCGAGGAGTTCAACCTGCTCCTGGCCCGACGGGACGACGCCGTCGCCCGGCTCGAGCGCTTCACCGGCGACGCCGCCCACGAGCTCCGCTCGCCGGTGGCCGCGATCCGGGCGCAGGCCGAGGTCGCCGTCGCGCACCCCGACCCCGAGCTGACCGAGGAGACGTTGCGCGCGGTGGCCGATGAGGCCGCCCGGCTCACCACGCTGCTGTCGGACCTGCTCGCGCTCGCCAGGGCCGACGCCGGGAAGCGGCCCGCTGCCGAGCCGGTCGACCTGGTGGCGGGGGGCGGCGCCCCGGGGGGGGGGGG
>NZ_JAHKRK010000384.1 GCF_019396355.1 Pseudonocardia nigra | reverse complement strand
CGCGTCGGCGGCACGCGGCCGCGTGCCGCCGACCGCGCACACCGCGGCCCTGGCCCGCGATGCCGCGAGCGCCGGGCCCGCAGCACCAGGTCGCGTTCCGCGGAACGCGCGGGGAACTGTCGGACCCCGCTGTCATCCTCGGAGTCGAACATCAGTTCGAACTTCTGGAAGTTGCCGTGCCCGCCACCGCCGCTGCCGCGCTGCCCGCCGCTCATGTCCCGTGCGACGGCATGAGCACCCGCGAGGTGGAGACCGAGTTGCTCGGGTTGGCCGGGCACATCGCCGCGGCGCAGTGCCGCTTCCTGCAATTGCTCGCCGAGTTCGACCGCCGCGGCGGCTGGGCAGGCCCGGGGTTGCGATCCTGTGCGCATTGGTTGACGTGGCGGGTGGGAATGTGCCTGCGCACCGCCACAGAGCACCTGCGGGTCGCACACGCCCTGACGCGGCTACCGAAGATCACCGAGGCGTTCGCGGCGGGCCGGATCTCCTACTCCAAGGTCCGCGCCATCACCCGCATCACCGGCGCCGACAGCGCCACGATCGCCGCCTGCATCCCGCCCGGCGGGGCCGGACTCGCCGCGAGCGGTCCCGCTGGCGCCGGCCGCGATCGCTCAACCCGCTCGACCGGCCCGACCCGGCCGACCCGGCCGACCCGACCGACGCGGACACACCTGCCGCGGCCGCCACGCCGGCACCCGACCCCGCCGTTGCCGAGCCCGTGGTGCTCGACCCGGCGGTGCTCGACACTGTGGTGCCCGACACTGTGGTGCCCGACCCGGCGGTGGCCGATCGGGTCCTGCTGAACCTGGCGCTGTCCGGCACCGCCAGCCACGTCGAAACCGTGGTGCGCGCCGTCCGCCGCCGCCAGGCCGCGCCCACCGACACCGCCGCCCGCCGCTCGCTGTCCTGGCGCTGGGCCGACGACGGCTCCCTGGTGCTGCGCGGCCGGTTCACTCCCGACGAAGGCACCGCGCTCATCGCCGCCGTGGAAGCACTGGTCCCGCCCCGTGGCCCGGTCCGCCACCCGGTCCCGGCCGCCCCCGAGGGCTGGCGGGAACGCGCGGTCGAGGAGGAGCCGGGCCCGGCCGAAGACCGGGTTGCCGCCCGCCGCGCCAACGCGCTGCTGGCGCTGGTCATCGGCGGGGCCGGCGCTCCCGACGGAGGGACCAATGCGCCGGTCGTGGCCCGCGGGCGCGCGCAGGTCGTCGTGCACCTCGACGTCACCACCGGTACCGCCCGCATCAACGACGGCCCCGAACTCCCACCCACCACCGCCGAACGACTCGCCTGCGACGCCCGCGTCCAACTCCTGCTCGACGACCGCGAGAACAACCGGCTCTACCTCGGCCGTAGCCGCCGCCTCGCCACCCCCGCCCAGATCGCCGCGCTGGTCGCCCGCGATGGCGCCCGCTGCCAGTTCCCCGGCTGCACCCACACCCGGCACCTGCACGCCCACCACGTCCGGCCCTGGTGGCGCGGCGGACCCACCGACATCGACAACCTCATCCTCATCTGCGGCTTCCACCACCGCGTCATCCACGACCACCACTACCGCATCCGCCGCCTCCGCGGCCGATGGGAGATCCTGCGCCCCGACGGCACCCCCGTCGCCGCCACCGGCGCGCCTTTGACCGGCAACGTCGAACGCCTCATCGAAAGCGCCATCCAAGGCGGGCTGGCCATCACCCGCGACTCCCTCACCCCCACCTGGGGAGGGGAACGCCTCGACCCCGAACCCATCATCGACGCCCTGCTGCCCTACCGCACCAAGGTGCCAACGTGACCACGACGTGAGCGCCGCGGTGCGTTCCGCGGAACGCAGCCCGCCGCCCTGGTCTGGACGGCGACCCCCGGCCGAACGCCGCAGGGCGTCCTCCACTCGCCGCGAGACGCAGCAGGACCACGGCGCAGGCGCGCAGCAGCGCACGCGCGGTCCACGGAACGCGGCCGCCGGACTCCCACTGCGCTGGTGTCTGTCTCCTCACCTCCCCGTGACGGCGCGGCCGGGAGGTACGAGGATGGAGCCACGTGACCGCCGCACGCCCCCGCCCCTCGTCTGCAACGGGTTCCTCGGGGGTGTCGGCCGCACTGCTCGTCGCCGCGATCCTGCTGCTCGCGCTGAACCTGCGCGGCCCGCTCGTGGCGGTCTCGGCGGTGCTCGACCCGATCCGCGCCGACCTCGGCATCGACGCCGCGACCGCGGGCCTGTTCACCAGCCTGCCCGTCCTGTGCTTCGGACTGGCCACCCCGTTGGCGTCCGCGCTGCTGGCGAGGACGGGCCTCGGCCGGGGTGTGCTGATCTCGCTGGCGGTCCTGCTGGTGGGGATCGTGGTCCGCTCGCTCGACGGGCTGCCCATGGCGATCGCCGGGACCCTGCTGCTCGGGGTCGCGATCACCATCGGCAACGTCGCCGTGCCCGTCGTGATCGGCCGCGACCTGCGCGAACGCTCCGGCGCCGTCCTCGGGATGTACACCGCAGCGCTCAACGTCGGCTCGATGCTCACGCTGTCGCTGACCGTGCCGATCGCGGCGGCGACGGGGTGGCGGACGGCCCTCGCGGGGTGGGGCGTGCTGATCCTCGTGGCCGCCGTCGTGTGGTGGTGGGCGATGCGGCGGACGGCGCCGGCGCACGGGGCCGAGGAACCCGTGTTCGTCGTCGGCGGGCCCGTGGGACCGGCGTGGTGGCGGCGGCCCGTGGCCTGGGGGTTGACCGCGGCGTTCGCCGGGCAGGCGTTCGCCTACTACGGGGTCACGGCGTGGCTTCCGCAGCTGCTGCGCGACGAGCTCGCGATGGACGCGGCCGCGGCCGGCGCAGGCTCGTCGATCTTCCAGATCGCGGCCCTCGCCGGCGCGTTCGGCGTTCCCGTGCTGCTGCGCTACAGCCCCGGACCGCGCGCCGTGGTGCTCGTCGTGTGCGCCGCGTGGACCGCGCTCCCGCTCGGCCTGCTCCTCGCACCGCAGCTGTGGGCGGTGTGGTGCGTGCTGGGCGGCGCCGCCCAGGGCGGTGGCATGACCGTGATCTTCTCGCTGATCGTGCGCGTCGCCCGCGACCTGGCGGAGAACCGGCAGATGTCCGCGCTGGTCCAGGGAGGCGGATACACCGTCGCCGCCACCGGCCCGACGGTCGTGGGCGCGGTGCACGGCGCCACCGGCGGCTGGACGATGCCGCTGCTCGTGGTGCTCGCCGCGATCGCCCTGCTCGCCGTCGCGGGGACGGCGGCCGCCGG
>NZ_JAHKRK010000383.1 GCF_019396355.1 Pseudonocardia nigra | reverse complement strand
GCGGGCGGCGCGGCGCCGACGGCGCCCGCCGCGGCCTCGGCGCGGAGCCGGACGAGGTCGGCGACGGTCCTCGGCCCTTCCACCACGGCGGGCCTCCTGCGACTGCGCGCGGCGATGGCGACGAGCACGACGGCGGCGAGCACGACGAGAACCAGCCCGACCAGACCCAGCGTGCTCATATCGGCACTCTCCGCTCCGTCACCGCCACGTACGCATCCCGCGGCGTGACGATCAGGCTGCCGGAGTCGGCGTGAACTCACCTGCGCTGCGGGAGTACCGGGCAGGAACCTAGCACCTCGTCGTCGCCGGATCGGGTAGCGGTAGCGAGCGTGTTACCCCTGGTCACCATCCGCCGCGGTGCAGCGGGAAGCTGTGCGGGGAGTAGACGGGGCTCGACCGGGGGAACGGAGCGGTGTGGACACGGAGCTGAGCGAGCTGGCAGCGGCGCACGGCGTGGCGACGGAGTACCGCGACGGGCAGCGGAGGCGGGTGGAGGTGGACCCGGACGTGGTGGTCCGGGTGCTCGGCCTGCTCGAGGTGGACGCCACCACGACCGAGTCCCGGCACGCCGCCCTGGCGGCGGCGCGCGCGGAGGCGGCAGCGGGCCGGCTGCCCGGCACGATCGCGGCGCGGACCGACCGGACCCGTCCGCTGCCCGTGCCGGGCGTGCTGGTGGACGACCGGGGGACCCGCCGGGACGTCGCCGAGATCCCGGCGGGCCTGGAACCGGGCTGGTACCGGCTGGAGACGGACGCGCAGGAGGTCACGGTCGTCGTCGCGCCGCCCGCGCTGGCCGAGACGCCGCGGTCGTGGGGCTGGATGCTGCAGCTCTACGCGCTGCACTCGGCGGGCTCGTGGGGCATCGGCGACCTGGGCGACCTGCGCGGCTTCACGGAGTGGACGGGCGCCGAGCACGGCGCGGACGCGGTGCTGCTGAACCCGCTGCACGCGATCACGCCGGTGCCGCCCGTCCAGCCGTCTCCGTACACGCCGTCGAGCAGGCGCTTCGGCACCCCGCTTGCGCTGCGGATCACCGACCTCGAGGCGTACGCGCGCGCCGACGGGCCCACCCGGGCCGAGGTCGACGCGCTGCGCCCGGAGACGGCGGGCGGGCGGATCGAGCACGACCGGGTCTGGGCGGCGAAGCGTGCCGCGCTGGAGCTGCTGTGGCGCGCCGAGGGCCGCCCGGAGCCGCGGGACGCCGACGACGACCTGTGGGAGTTCGCCACGTTCTGCGCGCTGGCCGAGCGCCACGGCGGCCGCTGGAGCCGCTGGCCGGAGGACCTGTGGCACCCCGGCGCGCCCGGCGTCGCCGCGGCCCGGAAAGAGCTCGCGCCGCGGGTGGCGTTCCACGCGTGGGTGCAGCAGCAGGTGCAGCAGCAGCTCGCCGGCGTCCGCGAGACGGCCCGCGCCGCGGGCGTGCGCGTGGTGCACGACCTCGCGGTCGGCTGTGACCCGGAGGGTGCGGACGGCTGGGCGCTGCAGGATGTGCTGGCCCTCGGCGTGCGGGTGGGCGCGCCCCCGGACGCGTTCAGCCAGCAGGGCCAGGACTGGGGGCTGCCGCCGTGGCGCCCGGACCGGTTGGCCGCCACCGGGTACGCCGCCTACCGGGACCTGCTGCGCGCCCTGCTCCGGCAGGCCGACGGGCTGCGCATCGACCACGTCGCGGGGCTCTGGCGGCTGTGGTGGGTGCCGCCGGGCGAGTCCGCGGACCGCGGCACGTACGTGCACTACGACGCGGAGGTCATGCTCGCCGTCCTCACGCTGGAGGCGCACCGCGCGGGCGCGCTGGTGATCGGCGAGGACCTCGGGACGGTCGAGCCGGAGGTGACCGAGGCGCTCGCCGAGCGGCGCATGCTCGGCTCGTCGGTGCTGTGGTTCACCCGCGACGAGGACGCGCCCGGTGAGCCGCTGCTGCCGCCGGACAGCTGGCCCGAGGATTCGGTGGCCACGATCTCCACCCACGACCTCCCGACGGCGGCGGGGTTCCTGCGCGGCGAGCACGTGCGGGCCCGCGCCGAGCTCGGGCTGCTCGACGACGTGGCCGCCGAGGAGTCCAAGGCGGAGATCGACCGGTTGGAGCTGGTGGAGCTGCTGCGCGCGGAAGGGCTGGTCGCCGGCGAGCACCCCGGCGAGGACCAGCTCATCGTCGCCCTGCACGCGCTGCTCGCCCGGAGCCGGTCCCGCCTCGTGCTGGTGTCGCCGTACGACATCGTCGGCGAGGTCCGCCAGCCGAACCTGCCCGGGACGGTCGACGAGTACCCGAACTGGCGGCTGCCGCTGCCGGTCTCGCTGGAGGAGCTGCGCGACGACCCGCGCGTGCGCGTCGTCGTCGACCAGCTGCGGCTGCGGCGGGGTTCGGCAGGATGAGGGCATGACCGACATCGACGCCGCCGCCGATCTCGTCTGGAAGGCCTGGACCAGCGGCGACCGCATGGAGACGCTTCCGGAGCACGCGCGGCCCCGCGACCTCGCCGAGGGCATGGCGGCCCAGTTGCGCCTGGCCGAGCACGCGGGCGCGAGCTACGGCTGGAAGCTGGCGGCGACGTCGGCGGCGGGCCAGGCGCACATCGGCGTCGACGGCCCGCTGCCCGGCCTGCTGTTCGACCGCTTCCGGCACCAGCCCGGCGACCGACTTCCCTCGGCCGACCTGCACATGCGCGTGGCCGAGGCCGAGTTCGCGTTCCGGATGGCAGCCGACGTCCCGGCCGGCGCGCCGGCCGCCGACGTCCTGGCCGCGGTCGGCGGGCTGCACCTGGCCGTCGAGGTCCCGGACTCGCGGTTCACCCGGTTCGAGACGGTCGGCGCGGCCCAGCTGGCCGCCGACTGCGCCTGCGCGAGCCGGTTCGTCCTCGGCCCGGCGGTTCCGGACTGGCGCGGGCTGGACCTGTCCACATGGGGGACGGCCCTGTGGATCAACGGGGCCGAGGCGGCTCGCGGCAGCGGCGGGAACGTGCTCGGCGACCCCTACGCCGCGCTTCTGCGGCTCGCCGCCGAGCTGCCGGCGTACGGCAGGACGCTGCGCGCCGGCGAGGTGATCACCACCGGCACCACGACCACGCCCGTGCCGATCGGCCCCGGCGACGAGGTGCGCGCCGACTTCGGCGAGCTCGGCGAGGTCTCCTTCTCCTTCGCAGCCTGAGCGAGCGGGCGCGCCGCCAGGAGGCCCCGAGAAGTGGCAGGAAAGCCACGTTCCTGTCGTTGAACGTCAGGAACGTGGCTTTCCTG
>NZ_JAHKRK010000382.1 GCF_019396355.1 Pseudonocardia nigra | reverse complement strand
GCGGTGTCCGGTCGGGCAGCAACGGCTCCAGCCGTGCCCACTCCGCGTCGGTCAAGTCGTGGCGATCAAGCACAGAAGAGATCTACCGCAGCCGACCCGCATGATCCACGGGACACGCTCTAGTCCAGTCGGATGGAGGCTTCGTAGGCGGCGAGCGTGTCAGCCCCGATCGCGTCGCGCAGGACGGTGACGTCGTAGCCGTGCTCCATCGCGTGCCGACCCGTCGACTCGCAGCAGAGGTTCGCCGTCATCCCCGCGATCACCAGGTGCGTGGTTCCCAACCGATCGAGGTGCTCCGGGAGGTCGGTCTCGAACACGTCCACTCCCTTGTGCGGGAGGAGGATGATCTCATCCTGGGCGGGCCTGAGCTCGGGGTGGAAGTCCGCCCCCCAGCTGCCGGCGAGGAACATCTTCCTCTCGAACATCACGCGGTTGATGCCGCTCCGCCGCTGCAGTTCCTCGTTGTCGTAGTCCTCAGCGGTGTACGCCATGGGACCGAAGAGCACCGGGAGGCGTCGCTGCCGCGCGCCCTCGACAGCCTGCTTGAGGTGCCCCACCACATCGTGCTTCTCCACGGTGGTTCTCGTCATGTCCCAGTCGGCACCGCCCTCGGACAGGAAGTCGTTGACCGGGTCGATCACGAGGAGCGCGGTCTGGTCGGGCACGAAGCCCGTTGCCCGCTCGCCCTTCGACGATAGGTCCCATCGCAGCGGGTGTCATCGCTCACCTGGTCCATCATCCACCTGGTTGTACGGGAACGCTCCGCTCGCACCGTCGGACCGCTGGATAAGCGCGGACGAGCTCTGCTGCGGGGAAGTGATCGCCTCGAGTGATGCAGCTCCCCACGGCGCCGATCTGTGCTCGGCGTCGACAGCTGTTTCCAAGCCCCGTGCGATGTGACAACGGCACGCGAAAACCGATCAGTCGCCGGCACGATGCGCTGCACGTGTCAATGGGTCTGTCAAGGAGGTTGAGAACTTGTGGGCAGAGGGGCCAGCGGTGCCAGGGCGCTACCCAGGTCAGACACAGAGAGACCAGCCTCCGTTTGTGAGGCCGCGATCTTTCAATCCGCACGCCTCGGAGTAGAGACGCATTCGGAATCGGCGCTGTCTTTCGCTCGCGCGTCGGCGCGGAACGCGAGAAACGCGCCCTGATCGCTTCGGACGCAATACATCGCCACCCGGACTCCCCGGAGGGACCTGTTGCCTTGCGCTCAAGGCCGCGCGGGCCGAGATATCGAATGGACCGCCTGCGGCGGCGGCCCTATCGGCCCGGAGCTTCGCACGGCCGCCCTCAACGTCAAGGGTCCCTACGCGATCGCCTGCGGCGACGGCCGCAAGCGGCCGCCCTTGACGTCGAGCCTCCGCGGCCATGCCCGCGCTCATTCGCGGTGGCGGGGAAAGCACCCGCCACCCCGAGGACGGGCCGACAGGCCCTCGGAGTGCGGAGGCCAGCATGAGCGCCAGCGGCGAGTACATTCCCCGGATCCGAACGATCGTCTACGCGCCTGCCGTGACGGATCCGCCGATGCCGGTTGCGTGCCCGCACTGCGGAGGGCCGATCAGCGGGCCCATGACGCCGGTGCCCGAGCCGCGGGAGTCCGCGGAGCTCCCGGTCGTCGAGGATCTGCCGGACGCCGACGAGGTGCGGATTCCGGTGGCGCGGGTACTGCAGAGCGTCCTCGAGGCCATCGACGGAACGCGCCCGCTCGAGCAGCTGCGCGCGGTTTTGGCGCCGTCCGCGCTGCGCTACGCGCGTGCGAGCTTGACGGCTAAGCGACCGATGCGGGCGTCGCGGATGCTGTCCCTGCGGGTGTGCCGTCCGACCCAGCACGCCGCGGAGGTCACGGCCGTCGTGCGGATCGAGCAGCGGATTCGCGCGATGGCGGCCGGTTCGAGACCGGCGAGGTCGGGCTGCGCTGCGTTCTATGCGGATCCTGTAAGTGCTCGTGTGGACAAGTGCGGACCTGTGGATGAGCCGCGGCGGACCTGGCGCGAGGTCGGGCACGATGCGCGGATGCGGACCGATCGCCAGCCCGAAGCCATGGAGCCGATGCGGTGGGAACAGTGCGTGAACTGCTCGCCCGCATCTCCGCCGAGCGGCGCCTGGACTTCGAGCCCACGCCGACCGCCGTCGCCGCCGCTCTTCCCGAGCTCGTCGAGGCGGTGGAGCGCATAGCCGGCAGGCTGACCGAACCGCAGGAGCGCCGCTGGCTCGCGGCCGCCCTGGCCGCGCTGTCCCACCGGTGCAGGCCGACGCCGTGCGGCTCGACGTGACCGACGGCGTGGAGGAGGCTCCCGGTACGGAAGAACCTGCGGACACGGACCGGGCCCGGGGGTGCCGTCTGCCGTCCGTGACACGGCTCGTGACACGAACTCGCGTTCAACGGTGCTTCCAGCGGCTACCCGTGGGGCCCGCCCTCGGGCTGTTGTCGCAGGTAAAGGCCCTGATAGACGCGGAACGGCTACCTTGTAAGTAGTTGGTCGGCACCTGGACTCTTGTATGGCGCCAGTGTCGCCGGGCCGAAGAGCGCCGCACCTAATCGCTCCGCGAATGTCGTTGGCGATCTGCTGGTACGGGGCATCGCTGGAAGCGTCGGCGACAGGGAGGGCTGGTTTCGAGTGGGCTGACGTCAGGGCGCCTTCGATCATGGCAGTAGGCGACCTGCGAGGGATGCGGCCGCTCGCTGGTCGGCCTCCGCGACCCACGCGCTGTAGACGCGCAGGGTCGTTGTTCCGCCACCGCCGTGCCCGAGCCGGCCTGCGACTGTCCGGATGTCCACGCCCGCCGCTATGAGTTCTGTAGCCGAGAAGTGCCGCAGCTGGTGGATGTGCATGTCCCAGCCGAGCCGTGCGCACATCCTCCGGTATCGCTGCGTGACGGTGTTCGGTTTCACGGCCGAGCCGTGATCAGGATTTGAGGAGAAGACGAACCCGTCCGCTGCGAGCTCGATCCCGAGCGCAGTGGGCTTGCGCTGCACGGTGATGGAGGTACGCGGTCAGGAGTGCGAGCGTCTGTGGGTCGAGGACAATCCGCCGGCGCTGGTGGGTCTTGGTGTCTTTCTCCCACACGCGGGTGCCGATCTGGGCAATGCTGGACTCGATGTCGATGACGGCCGTGGCGAAGTCGACGTCGTTCCATCGCAGGGCGCAAAGCTCGCCTCGACGGGCGCCGGTGGTCATGGCGAGCCAGACGAGCATTCCCCAACCGGGGGGCTTATTCACAAGTCTGAATGGTGACTGCTCTTCGTGACATGAGGGGTACGTCGAGCACTTGATCACGAGTCGGTCTCAATTCGTGCTTGACCGCGTGTCGCGCGAGATGCGCAACAGCTCTT
>NZ_JAHKRK010000381.1 GCF_019396355.1 Pseudonocardia nigra | reverse complement strand
CCGTTCAGTCCTGTCATAGCCTCGTACCGCAACAGCTCTTCGCCGATCTTCCTTCGATGCGTGAGAACACCGAACAAGACGGCAAGAGCTGTTGCGCATCTCGCGCGACACGCGGTCAAGCACGAATCGAGACCGACTCGTGATCAAGTGCTCGACGTACCCCTCATGTCACGAAGAGCAGTCACCATTCAGACTTGTGAATAAGCCCCCTGGTCAACGGGCTGCAGTTTTTGGGCAACTGGTCACGATCCTGGGCCGTTCCGTCGACGAGCGTGACCGCGCAGGCGCGCAGCCGGCTCGGCGAACAACCAATGAAGTTGTTGTACGAGCGAACCGCGGCGCCGCTGGCAACTCCAGGCACACCCGGATCGTGGTTACGAGGACGGCGGCTCATGGCAATCGACCCCGTCCAGATCGATGTCCCGGACACCCCGGCGAACTTCGAAGAGTTCGGCAAGTACCAAGGAGGAACACGACGCCCCTTCCCGCAGATCCACGCAGTCGGGCTCGGAGAATTCGGAACCCACGCCGTCGTGGCTGCCGAGCTGGGAACGATCTACGACGGAGAGCGCAAGCCTGCTCGGGCCCTACTGGGATCTATCGAGCAAGACATGCTGGTCATCGCCGACCGCGGCTACTACGCCTTCGACCTGTGGCAACAGTTCATGACGACCGGGGCGAGCCTGCTCTGGCGAGTGGCAGCGGGCATCAAGTTCCCCGTTCTCAAAATTCTCCCAGACGGTTCCTACATCTCGGAGGTCAACAACAAGAAGACACGCAGCGGCACATATCGAATCCCGCTCTCGGCGGTCACCGACCCGCGGGATGCCACGCACATCCCCGTACGTGTCATCGAGTACACCGTCAGCGGTGAAGATAGCGAGAACTCCGAAACATTCCGAATCGTCACGACAATCCTTGACCCACAGGATGCCAACGCACTTGAACTAGCTGCGGCCTACCAGCAGCGATGGGAGTACGAGATCTCTCTCAAAGAGATCGAGACACAACTGCTCGTCAGCGGGCGAGGACTACGCTCGAAAAGCCCCGAGATGATCCGACAGGAATGGTGGGGGCTCCTGCTCGCTCACTACGCAGTCCGGGCGCTCATGGCCGAGGCTGCCGACACGGCGTACGTTGATTCCGATCGGCTATCGTTCACGAGAACGCTCAACATCGTACGCCGCCAGGTGATCAACCAGGCGGCGTTTTCCCCCCGACAGACTTGATCGCGCACACTCCGAATGCATCACGGAGATACTCGAGCGCACCACGAAGGGTCGACGCAAACGCACATACCCCCGCGTCCACAAGAGAGGAAATCGTCATAACATGCCGATCAAGAAGCCCGAACATCGCGGCAAGACCTATCAGCCCGTCCTGCCCGTCCAGAGGCCTCAGGTTGCTTAACTTAGTGGCATTGGAACTGGGCGATCCGTGATCGGAGTGCAGGATCGCCGAGTAGGGTTCGGGACCGCGGCGGGCGATCGCCATGCCCAGTGCGTCGGTGACGAGTTCGGTGCGCATGTTGTCGTCGATCGACCACCCGACGATTCGGCGTGAATAGGTGTCGAGAACCGCAGCGCAGTACACTTTTCCCTCCAGGGTGGGGTGTTCGGTGATGTCGGTGCACCACAGTTCGTCCGGGCCGTCGACGACGAAATCACGGTCGACCAGGTCGATGTGGGACTGGGCCTGCGGGTCTCGCACGGTGCAGCCGCGACGGCGCCGCCGGTAGAGTCCCTGGATACCGGCCTCGCGCATCAGTCGCGCCACCCGCTTGTGGTTCACCGCCAGACCCAGTCCCAGGGTGAGTTCGGCGTGGACTCGCGGCCAACCGTAGGTGCCGCGGGACTCTTCGTGGATCGTCTCGATGTGCTTTAGCAGCAATTCGTTCTCCTCGGCGCGAGCAGACTTCACCCCGGACCGCCATTCGTAGTAGCCCTGACGTCGCACCTTCAACACCCGACAGGTCACCGCGACATCGAATCCGTCGTCGGCGAGTTCACGGACCAGCGGGAAAACTACTTTGGGAGGACATTCTCCCGGGCGAAGTAGGCGGCGGCGCGTTTGAGGATCTCGTTCTCGATCTCGAGGCGCCGTTTCTCCTTGCGGAGCTCGGCGAGCTCACGCTTGTCGGCGCTGGTCAGCCGCGAGTCCGTGGCGCCGCTGTCAGCGTCCGCTTGCGCTATCCAATTCCGCAGACACGATTCGGAGATCGAGAGCTCTTTCGCGATCGCTGAGATCGGCTTGTCGCCCAGACGGGCAAGGTCCACGGCGCGGCGCCGGAACTCCGGCGGGTGAGGTGCGGGCACGAACGACATCCTCTGGCGGACGGGGTCCACCTCAGGTGACGTGTCCGGCGCCAGGGGTCAAGCTCATTCCTCGCCCAGCGCTGGCACGAAGGCTGCGACAACGCCGCCCGGCTCACCGAGGAACTCCGCTACCGCGGTTGCCGCGGATACGAGCGATCCGTGCGCCGACTGCTACAGACCTGGCGCACCGACCCGACCCCACCCAGCGGCGGGGCCGCGACCACGCCGGCCACGCCCCGCCAGATCACCGGCTGGATCACGCGACCCGAGCACAAACTCGCCGACGACGACCGCGCCAGCCTCGCCCGCGTGCTCGACCGCTGCGCCACCCTGCGCACCGTCCACCAGCTCGTGGGCGAGTTCGCCGGCCTCGCCCGTGAACGCCGCGGCCACCACATCGACGCATGGATCACCCAAGCGCAGACCAGCGGCATCCCCCCTCTGCGGGGCTTCGCCGACGGTCTGATCAAGGACTACGACGCCGTGCGCGCCGGACTCACCCTGGCCTGGAGCTCCGGAGCCGTCGAAGGCAACGTCACCCGCATCAAGGCACTCAAACGACAGATGTACGGACGCGCCACCTTCGACCACCTCCGCCGCCGCGTCCTCCTCAGCACCTAACGATCACGCAATCTGTGCCAGAGCCTTCGATCTCCCCGCTGGCGGCCAGGAGTTCTCCCCGCTGGCGGGCAGGAGTTCTCCCCGCTGGTGGCCAGATAGTTCTCCCCGACGGCGGCCAGATATCTCCCCGCCTCGGGTCGAGCGTGCTCAGCTCAACGGGCTCACCCCCTTGCCAGAGGTGGCTTGGGCGAGCCAGTAGCTGTCACCGTCGGTGACGACGATGTGAGCGTGGTGCAGGAGTCGGTCGACCGTGGCGGTGGCCAGGGTCTTGGGCATGATCTCGTCGAACCCATCTGGAGCTGGCACTTGTTCACCCGACCGGATTTTGCCTGCGACCTGGCCGTAGCGGTCCTTCCTGGTCGTCGTTGGTCTTCGCGGTGGCTCGCTCGTTCTCCAGGTGCTGCCTTGAACTTCG
>NZ_JAHKRK010000380.1 GCF_019396355.1 Pseudonocardia nigra | reverse complement strand
ACGCCGGCCCCGGCGGACCGGGGCCGACGCCACACTCACGACGCGCGGCGGCGCCGGACGAGCACGACGGCACCCGCGGCCACGGCCGCGGCGACGCCGAGACCGGCCAGCGCGGTCGTGTCCACACCGTCGGCGGCCTGGCCACCGGTGCCGGTCGGCACGCTGCTCGGCGCGGTGGCGCCGTCGGCGGACAGCTGCGCGCGGGCCACCCCGGTGGGCGGGGCGAAGGACGCCGAGTGCGTGTTGAGGTAGAAGCCCGACGGGTCGGCGCGCAGCGCGTCGGCCACCTCGGCGGGCACCTCGGCGGTGGCCTCGGAACCCGCGGTGATCGCGGCCGCGTCGAGCATGACGACCACGTCCCCGTTGACGCCGGCGGCGCCCTGGTGGATGTGCCCGGCGGTGACCGGCTCGTCGTTGCCCTCGATGGACACCGTGTAGGTGAGGGTGTCGTCGGCGGAGAGGGTGAACGTGCCGGCGACGGTCGCGCCGGCCTGCCCGCTGCCGGCCGGGATCTCCTCCTCGCCGCTGCCGGACGCGGTGAACGTCATGGTCTCCTCGTCCTGGGCCACCGCGACCCCGGTGGACAGGCCGACCAGCAGTAGGGCGCCGGCGACGGCGCCCAGGGTCTTCGTCAGTCGCACGAGTTCTCCGTTCATCAGGTGTCGACGGCGGCGAGCACGTCGCCGTCCGCCGACGAGATCCCCACGCGGCGGATGCCGCTCGGGGCCAGTTCGGTGGCGGCCGGCACCAGTGCCGACCCGTCGGTGGTCGGGCCGAACGACCCGATCGGGGTGCGTGCGCCGTCGGCGTCCTCGACCCACAGCCGGAACGGCCCGTCCGCGGGCAGGCCCTCGACCCGCACCTGTAGCCGTGTGCCCCACGGCACCACGGTCTCCTCGACGCCCAGCGCGACGGTCGCGGGCACCGGCGCGGCCGTCGTCGATGCCGGTGTCGGTGTCAACGCCGACACCCCGACGGCGCCGGCGAGCCCCACCGCGACGACCGCCGCGGCGACGAGGGCCAGCAGACGGCGCGCGCCGACCGCGCCCACCACCCGCCCGCGCAGCGCGACCGGCGGCTCGTCGAGGCGTTCGAGCAGCGCTGCCGGGTCCACGCGGTGCAGCAGCGCCGCCACGGCGGCGAGCTGGTCGCGCTCCCGCCGACACGCCGGGCAGCCGTCGAGGTGGGCGGACAGTCCCGCCGAGGCGGGTGCCGTGCCGCGGGCGTGCTCGACCAGCTCGGCCCGCCACTGCGCGCACCCCGTCATCCCGACCACCCCATCTCCTCCATGCCCAGCCGGACCGCGCGCAGCGCGTAGTAGACCCGGCTGCGCAGCGTCGACTCGGGCACCCCGAGCTCGGCGGCGACGCCCGCGTAGTCCCGGCCGAGCAGGTGCACGTGCAGTAGCGCCTCGCGGTGCTCGGGGCTCAGCCGGCGAAGCGCCTCCTCGGCCATCCAGTCGGCCAGCACGGTCTCCACCGGGTCCTGCGGCTGCGCCACGAACAGCGCAGTCACCACCTCGCGGTCCTGCGGGGCGGGGCGCCTGGTGCGGGCGAGCGCGGCGTCGGTGCACACGTTGCGGGCGATCGCGAACAGCCAGGTGCGCAACGATCCCCGCGCAGGGTCGAACCGGGCCGTCGAGCGCCAGGCCCGCACGAACGTCTCCTGCACCGCGTCCTCGGCGCCCGCCCGGTCCTGCAGCAGCCGGTACGCGAGGCGGTACAACTCAGGCCCGTGCGCGGCGTAGGCATCCGACACCGCCCGATCGTCGCCCAGCTCCGCACCCACCTCGCACCTCCACCTGGGACTACCGTGACGGGCCGTCCCTGTTGAACACCGGCGCGAGCTTCACCCGTTCGGGCTAGTGGGCAATCAGGTTGCCGTGATCAGCCCGGTGCTCAGCGCCAGCATCAGCGCGGCTCCCAGCGCGACCCGGTAGCCGACGAAGACCGTGATCGGGCGCCGGGCGACCAGGCGCAGCAGCCAGCCGGATGGAGAGATAGGTGACGACGAGGCTCACCGCGGTGGCGGCCAGGGTCGGGACCCATCCGTCGGAGGCGGAGACGGCGTCGGCCGCGGTCAACGACTCGTAGCCGCCGGCGGCCAGCAGCGCGGGGATGGATAGGAAGAACGATAGGCGCGTCGCCGTCACGCGGTCGATGCCGCGTAGCAGCCCGGCACTGATCGTGGCACCCGATCGGGCACCCCGGGGACGAGCGCGACGCACTGGGCCACGCCGACAAGGACGGCGTCGGTGAGCCGCAGGTCGTCCTGGCCACGCTCGCGGGTACCGGCCCGTTCCGCCACGTACAGGACGACGCTCCACAGGATCAGCGAGGCCGCGACGACCCACGGGCTGCGCAGCGGACCGGTCACGGCATCTCGGGTGAGCAGACCGACGACCCCGATGGGAAGCGACCCGAGGATGACGTACCAGGCGAGCCGGTGGTCGCGGTCGGTCCACCGATCGGGGTCGAGGAGGCCGTTCACCCAGGCCCGGGCCAGCACGGCGATGTCGCGGGCGAAGTACACGACCACCGCGGCGATGACGCCGATCTGGATGATGGCGGTGAATGCCGTCACCCCCGCACGTTCACGCCGAAGGTGCCCCACGGGAAGCGCCGTCGGTGACGGGACTGCACCGCGCGGTCGAGCAGGTAGCGCAGCGGCGCACCGACCCCGGCGCCCAGGCCGACCCACAGCACGTCCAGCGCGGTCATCGGCCCGCGTCCCGCCCCCGGCCCGAACGGCCGCGCCACCGTCCTCGCCACGCCGATCCCGGCCGCGCACCCGGCGAGCGCGACGAGCGGCGTCGCCACGACGTAGCCCACCGCGAGCAGCGGCCGGCCGGACGCGAGGAGACAAGCGCCTCGACCGCGTAGGTGGAGAACGTGGTGTAGCCACCGAACACGCCCACCCCGAGGAAGGGCCGGACCAGCCGGTGCGGGCGGACCACCTCCGTGATCAGTACCCCGATCGGTACAGAGCCGGTCAGGCCGGCAGCCCACGACGACGCTCACCGGTGCGCCCGCGTCCGCCCGACCGTCAGTCATAACGACCCGTGCAGCGCCGCGGCGAGCAGCAGCGTCACGACCGGGAGAGTTCCCCTCACCAGCGCACCATCCCGGCGGGCGGTTGACGGCGAGCCCCATCGCCTGTCACGCAGCATGGTCCTCGCCTGCGGTGTGGCACAGCCCAGGGGCGCGAGTTCGTCCCGACCGGCCGTGTCGCCCATGTGGGTCGAGGACGCCGTGCGGTCCCTCAGCTTGATCTTTAACCTGGCTGTGCTGAGTCGGGCCTGGGTTATGCAGGTTCTCCGGCGCGTCGGCGGGACATGACGCGGCCACCGCTTGATCATCTTCGGGTTCCTTCCACAGAGCTCGAAGACGAAAGCGATGGCCGCGATGCTCAGTGTGACCCACGCCCGGTCCGTGCAGTCGGAAGACACCCCGGCCCGGCGGAGTG
>NZ_JAHKRK010000379.1 GCF_019396355.1 Pseudonocardia nigra | reverse complement strand
ATCGCCGCCATCCGCCGCTTCATCGACGCATGGAACGAGCGCTGTGAACCGTTCATCTGGACCAAGGACGCCGAGGCCATCCTGGCCAAAGCGCAGCGTCAAAAGACTTCGGACACGAGACACTAGCTGGCCTGGTCCGCTAGCTTGCGAATGGCGATCTGATTCACGCGCGCTGCCGCGGTACATCGGTGACCTTCAGGGGTTCACGCTTACCCCCGGCGGCGCAGGCGCGGGTGTGGGGGCGTGCAGGTTTGCGCGGGGGGCCATGAGCGGCTTCTGCTCCTGTGGAACCGGCCCGGGCGTGACGTGGCATCGGCAGTCTCGCGCTCGGGCCCCACACTTCCGCTATCCCCTGGTCCTGGCAGCATTGCTCGTCGGAGCGGCGGGGGCAAGGGTGGCGCTTGCGCCATCGCGGAGCGACGCCGTAGGCGCCCTTGCGGCCACCGTGGAGACGTGGATCATCTCCGGCCGAGGGGTCAGGGCATCAGCACGCTACCCGCGCCCGCTCGCACCGAAAGCCGCCCGTTCGCTCCTCTGCACTCGCGCTCCTCGGCGGCTGAGGGGCCGGATAGCCGGACGCGCCGGCCCGACCGGGCCGGAGGTAGAGGGAGTGGTCGGCGGGGCCGGCGTGGCCGGCCCCGCGCGCCGCCGGAGGCGGCGCCTTGATCCCATAGAGGCAGATTCGGCAGCGCGTGTGGTGACGGCGCGGCTACCAGACGGATGGGACTGCTGCCAGGGTCTTGTCGTCGTGCCGCTTCGCTCGGGGCAGCTTTCGGCCGTCGGGGTCGCTATCGGCTTCCCAGTTGTGGAGACGGTGGAGGAGTTGGGCGAGTTGGTCGGAGTCGTAGTGCGCGATCGTCGACCAGTTCTGTCCGTTGTGGTCGACCGCGTCGGCTGCGCCGTCCGTGGCCAGGACGGCCCAGGTGATCGCGTCAGGTCCGAGAGTGCAGGTGATGCCTTGGAAAGCGGCTTTGGGCTCGGCCTCGGCGGTCCAGTAGCCGCCGGGCTGGTTGCGGGCAGTGCCTTGGGCGCGCTGCAGGGTGGCCAGCGCGGCCCGGTGGCCGTCGTCGTAGCCATGGCCAGCGCGGAGCCGAGCTGTGTAGTGCTGGCTCTCGGTGGGTGCGATGCCGGCCAAGCGCTCGTCGGTGAGAACGTGGGCCGTGCTGGCGGTGCCGTAGTGGATGGGGCTGTCACCGAGGACGTAGAGATCCGCAGTGCTCGTCCGGGCGCGCAGGATGCTGACGGTGCTCGACGGAGAGCGGCCAGGCGTGAGGTCCAGCTCGGCGGCGGTGTGGCGGATGGACGCGGCGACGATGCCGGGCAGCCTGGCGGCGGGGTCGTCGTCGAGCCTGGCGGCGATGTGTGCGCCGAGGGTCTGCGCGTAGGTCGCGGGGTCGACTTCGACGGGCACGAACGCACTCGCGCCGTCGAGGACCACCACGGCATGCTCGGCGACGAAGACGCGGTCGGCGTTGCGGGAGCCGCCGGTGAGCTGTGCGGTGTGGACCTTCATGGGTCACCACGGGTGCGGGCCGGTCAGGATCTCGCTGCCGGTCACGGTCAGGCCATCGAGGCGGCAGCGGATGGCGAGGCTGAAGGACTCGTCGCGGGTCTGCTGGTACAGCTCGGCTAGGTGGTGGGCGAGGTAGTGCACGACGCCTCGTGAGCCGGGGCTGTGGATGCCGGCGATGTGCACGATCACCCGGTTTCCGTCACGGCGACGAGAGAGATAGCCGATGTCTCCACGCCCGGGGGGTTGGTCGCCAAGGGGCGATCCAAACCGCTCCCCCGTCGTCTTGTCGAGGATCCACCACCGCTGGTCGTCGCGGACCATGCCGAGCCGCGGGTCACTGTCCATCAGCGCGGCTCCGATTGGGGCCGACTTTGGGCCGCAGATGATCACGCCGTCGCCATTGGGCACGCCCGTCGTGTCAGGCGGGATCGTGAACGGCTCGGCGGTCAGCACGAGGGTGGCGAGCAGCGTCTCCACGTCCTCCTGAGTGGCGAGGTCGGCGGCGTCGACGTAGCGGCGCATGCGGTCGTCGGTGCCCTCGCGCAGCGGCACGCCCACATGGATGGGGCCGACGCCGAAGAACGCGCGCTCGCGACTGGGCGCGCCGGTGCGGATCTGCGTGACGCGGCCCTTCGTGATCCCGAGCGCGGTGGCGATCTCGGTGTAGGTGAGGCCCTGGTCCCGGTGGGCCTCCTCGATCGCCTCGCGGCGCAGCCTTGCCAGCTCTGTCGCGCGCTGCTGATACGCCGCCATGAGTGCGGTAGCCCGACGACCGCGTCGGATCGGGTCCGGGTCGCGCCGGACCGCGTCGAAGTCGTCAAGCTTGCTCATCGCGGCAAGTTTAGGGGGTCTTGACAGCCCTCCGGCAGTCCCCTAACCTCTGTTTACCCCTCCTATACGACCCGCTTCCGCCGGAAGCGATGGTTTAGGGGCCTACACGAGAGGTGATCACATGGCGATCAACGGTCGGTTCAGGGTCTCGATGGGCGACGTTTTCCCGCACGGCGTCTACGTCGTCTCGGAGGTCGAGCCAGTACGCGACTTCGACAAGTCGACGCGGGAGCGGCCGGTGCAGGCGACCGACAAGGAGTCGGGCCTGCTCGTGTGGTCGGTGTCGGTGCTGGATGCAGACCCGGACGCGCGCAAGGACGCCAAGACGGTGACGGTGAAGATCTCGGCTTCGCATCAGCCGGTGCCGCCGGAGGCGATGGCGGGTGTGCCGTTCCGGCCGGTGGAGTTCGACGGGCTGACCGTCACTCCATACGTGAACGAGAACGGCGGCCGGGCGCGGATCGCCTACAGCCTTCGCGCGACCGGTATGCGCGCACCCCACATCGGCTCGGCGAAGCCGGCGCCGCGGGCGACCCCGGGGGAGGCCGCCTGAACCCAACTCATGCGGAGGGGAGCCGCGGCTGCAACCGGGCTCCCCTCCTGATCTCCCAAGAACTCAACCCCTGGCAGGGACACGAGCACTGGAAGGACACCGAGAGTAGATGCACGCCCAGGAGCACGACACCACGCCCGTCCGTCACGAGTACCTCCGCCGCATCGCCGCCGAGATCGACGAGCTGGACCGCCAGAACGCCGAGGCGCGGGCGATGCCGCACCGCACCGACGCCGAGCACGCCGCCCGCGCCGCCCGCCTGGCCCTGATCTGCGCACGCACGTCCGCGTGGTGGGGCGTGCTTGCCCGGAAGACCTACCGCGACCACGACATGCACGTCCTGCACGGGCGGTCGGCCGTGATCGCGGAGCACACCGAGAAGGACCGGGCCCGGTTCTGGCGCGACGCCGCCGCGGACTGGCAGGCCCGCACCGAGCGCCGCCCGACCTCCGACGCCGCCGGGGCCCTGTCGAACTGGCACGAGCTGGGGGTGACGGCATGAGTAGCCCTGTGTCAAGCCGCCGCCGGTTGATCTTGGTTGAGGAGTCGTTGGAGGGCTCCGTGGCGGGCGGGGTCGTAGGTGGTGTGGTCGTGCCAGCAGTGCCAGATGACGTAGAGCCA
>NZ_JAHKRK010000378.1 GCF_019396355.1 Pseudonocardia nigra | reverse complement strand
GCCGTGGCTGTGACCTGCAGAGATAGTTCCGCCTGGACACACGGGCACCGGGCGGCCATCAGCTGTATCCGCAGGTCAAGTACCACTTTCCGTGTCTAGACGAATGGTCAGCTGCGGAACCCCGGTCTAGCTGTGACTGCCTGACTGTGACTGCAGGGGCGCCGGGTCAGCGGCGGCCCAGGGCATTCGAGCGGACAGCGCGAGCGAGGACGGGGGACGACTGTGGACGGTAGGGCCACGTGAGCGAACTGCCCTCGGGGCGACAGCACACGATCGTGCACCGCGACGACCGCGCCGTGATCGTCGAGGTCGGCGGCGGGCTGCGGTCCTACGTCGCCGACGGCCGTGAGCTGCTCGACGGGTACGCCGAGGACGAGATGGCCACCAGCGCCCGCGGTCAACCCCTCATCCCGTGGCCGAACCGGCTGCGCGACGGCCAGTACACGACCAGGCGCACCAGGCGCCCCTGAGCGAGCCCGCGACGGGCAACGCCATCCACGGCTTCGTCCGGTTCGCCAACTGGACGTGCCTAGCGCAGACCACGAGCCGAGTCGACCTCGGCCACGTGCTGCACCCCCGCCCCGGCTACCCCTTCACCCTCGCGGTGCGCCTGTCCTACCGGATCGGACCCGACGGGCTCACGATCACCACGACCGCCAGCAACGTCGGCTCCCAGGCGGTCGGCTTCGACGTGCTGCCAGGCCTTGCGGGCAGCGATGAGCACCGGATCCCACAACGGGGAGAACGGTGGGGCGTAGGAGAGGTCGGTGGTCATCACATCGTCGACGCTGGCCTGGTGCCACAGCGCCATGGCGAGCACGTCGATGCGTTTGGCGGCGCCCTCCTCGCCCACGATCTGCGCGCCCAGCAGCCGCCCGGAGCCTTGTTCGGCGATGATTTTCGTGCGGATCGGTTTGGCACCGGGGTAGTAGCCGGCCCGGGTGGTGGAATCCACCGCCACCGTCAGCGGCTGGTAGCCGGCCGCGCGGGCTTCGTGCTCGCCGAGGCCGGTGCGGCCGATTTCGATATCGCAGACCTTGGTGACAGCAGTACCCACCACGCCGGGGAAGGTGGCGTAGCCGCCGGCGATGTTGATCCCGGCGGTGCGGCCCTCCTTGTTGGCATGGGTACCCAACGCGATCGCCACGCCATGGCGAGAGACACGGTGGAACTTCTCCGCACAGTCCCCACCGGCCCATACGCCCTCGATCGAGGTGCGCATCCGCTGGTCGACCGCGATGGCCCCGCTCGGCCCGAGCGGAACACCGGCGGCCTGGGCCAGCCGGGTGTTGGGGCGCACCCCGAGGCCGAGGATGACCATCTCGGCGGGCACGCTGGCCTGGTCGGTGACCACCCCGGTGACGTGCCCGCTCGCGGTGTCGAACCCGGTGACGGTCTCACCGAGCCGCAGTGTCATCCCGAACGAGCCCATGGCGTCGGTGAGCATCCCGCCCATGTCGGGATCCAGCGTGTGCATCGGAGCGGGCCCGGAGTCGACGAGCGTGACGTGCACCCCCCAGCCGCACAGCGCCTCGGCCAGCTCCAGCCCGATGTAGCCGGCGCCGACCACGACCGCCCGCCGCGGGGCGTGGTGGTCGAGGAACGCGCGCACCGCCAATCCGTCGCCCAGGGTCTGCACTCCGAAGACCCCGGCCGCCTCGGTGCCGGGCAGCTCCGGTCGGCGCGGCGTGGCACCGGTGGCCAGCATCAGCGCATCGAAGCCCTCCCACGCCTCGGTGCCGCCGTCCATATCGCGCACGCGCACCGCCCGCCGGTGAAGGTCCAGCTCGGTGACCTCCTGGCCGATCCGGGCGTTGATCGCCTGCTTGTCGGCGAACTCGGCCGGGCTGCGCGCGATCAGCGTGTCCACGCGATCGACGTGGGTGCCGATGTAGTAGGGGATGCCGCAGGCGGAGTAGGAGGTGTCTCCCCCCGTTCGAACGCCACGATCTCCCACTCATCGGGTGAAGCGAGCCGGCGGGCCGCCGAGGCCGCACTCATCCCGGCCGCGTCCCCGCCGACCACCACCAGCCGCCGCATTACCGTGCCCCTTCTTCTGGGCTGATCCGCTGCCATTCCCGCAGCTCACCGGTGTGCAGGGCGAGCTCGCGGGTGGCCTGCCACAACGGCCGAGCCCGCTCGGGGGCCGGGATGGTGTCGAGTTTGACGAACGCCACCGCCCGGTCGGGATAAACCAGCGTGGGGGTGCCGAACACCCCCAGCTTGGCGCCGGCGGCGTGCTCGGCCTCCGCGTCGAGGAAATGCGCCCGCACCGCCTGCTCGTCGGCGGCCACCCCTGCCTCGGCCGCGAAGCGGGCGACCGCGTCGAGGTCGAGGCGGGCGTGGGTCCCGTGCCAAGCGTGGAACACCGCCCGCCGGTAGCGGGCCTCGTCGCCGCCGCGGGCGCGGACAAGCTCGTGGCCGGCAAACAGCAACAGCGAAATATCGTCGGCGCGGTCCGGGCGTCGCCACACCGAGGGCCCGTCACCGCGGTAGTTGGCCTCCAGCAGCGAGAACGGGCGCCACATCACCTCCACATCGGCCAGCCCGTCCAGCCAGCCCTGGGCCCGATACGTGAACGGGCAGGTGTAGTCGAAAAACACCTCCACCGCCCCGCCGATCTCGGTATCGCGTGCGAGGGTCACCGTCGCCATGTGCTCGTCCCTTCCTCGCCGGAGGCTTTCCCTCGATCCGCGGGCTCGCAGGTGCAACCGCCGGCCTGGGCACACTCCGGCCCACAGGCCGCCCCCGCAGGAGTGTCATCGACAACCTGGTGATCCATCATGTCGGGCGCGGCGGGACCCGCGCAGCACGCACAGCCACCCCCGGTCGGGTGGACCCCGAGGAGAACACGCCTCAGGGCCCGCGCACGGTGCTTGCTCGGGGTCATCGCGTGGCCTCCTTCATCCCCGCTGTCGTGCGCCCGCGGCCGGGGTGAAAGCGTCCGAGCAGCCCACCCAGCGTGGTGCCGTAGATCAGGTGCAGCAGCAGGGTGGCCCCGCCGATGGCCGGGGTGATCGCGGTACCGAACACGCCCCACCCGAGGTAGGGCAGCCACACCAGATCTATCAACAGCCACAACACCACCCCGTAGGCCGCGCCGGACACCAGGTTCGCCCGTCGGGTCAGTGTGGCGAAGACCAGTCCGCCCGCGCCGCCGTAGCCGAAATGCGCGGCCAGCCCCAGCCCCAGCAGCGCCGGCATCGGCAGCTTGCCCAAGGTGTGGGCGACCAGCGCGATCGGGATCGGCTTGGGCATCGGCGCCACACCGGTTGTCACGCCCGCGAACATCACCGCAGTCATCACCACCGTGGCGGCTACACCCCAGCCCACACCGGTCGCCACCCACCGCCGATCCCGCCACGGCGGCACCTGGTCGGGGCGACCGCGTCTCGCGGTCGCGTGCTCCGTCATCACAATCCCTCCCTAGTGTCTCGTGTCCGAAGTCTTTTGACGCTGCGCTTTGGCCAGGATGGCCTCGGCGTCCTTGGTCCAGATGAACGGTTCACAGCGCTCGTTCCATGCGTCGATGAAGCGGCGGATGGCGGCGA
>NZ_JAHKRK010000377.1 GCF_019396355.1 Pseudonocardia nigra | reverse complement strand
TCTCGAAGTAGGTGGAGGTGGTGTCTCCTTTTACCGGCTAATCCAGCCGAGGCGAGGCCCGGCCCCGGTGCGACACGCCGTGGTGGTCGGGGTGCTTGCCTTGCTGCCGGGAGTGCTGGTTGATACGTGTCTTATGAGGGCTGGGATCGATCTGCGGGTCGAGCGGCGCGACGATGGCTGGGTGCTGGCCGGGCCGGCGAGCGAGGACGTGCGGCTGGTCAACGACTACCTCGGGTATCTGGGTGACCGGCACTACGCGGCGGGCACCCGACGCGGTTACGCATTCGACCTGCTGGCGTTGCTGCGCTGGCTGGCCGACCAGGACCGGCGGCTTGATCAGGTCGATACCCAGGTGCTGCTGGGATTCCTGGCGTTCTGCCGCAGCGGCACAGGGTCGGCCGGCTCGCGTGGCGGCGCGGACGGCGCGGCCTCGGGCGAGCGGGCGGGGTTGGCGGCGGCGACGGTGAACCGCCGGTTGGCCGCCGTGGGCGGGCTGTTCGCGTTCCGGGCGATGCGCGACCCGAGCATGCCGAATCCGGTGCCGACCGGCGCCGCGGCCCGCCGGGCCGCACCCGGTCAGCGGGACGGGCTGCTGGGGCATCTGGCTCGTCCGCAGCCCCGCTCCGGGCTGCGGGTGCGCGAGCCTCGTCGGCTGCCCCGCGCGCTGGCGCCGGAGGAGTCGAGCGCGTTGCTGGGTAGCCTGCGCTCGTGGCGGGACCGGGCGATCGCCGGGTTGATGCTGTTCTGCGGGCTGCGCTCGGCCGAGGTCCTCGCCCTGCGCGTCGCCGATGTGGACATCGCCCGCGGCTGGGCCCGCGTGGCGGGCAAGGGCCGGCGGGAACGCCCGGTCCCGGTCGATGCCCAGGTCGCCGGCCTGGTCCAGACCTACCTGCTCGCCGAGCGCCCGGACACCACAGAGACGGCGTTGTTCGTGGTAGCCAAGGGCCGCAACCGGGGGCAGCCGTTGACCCCGGCCGGGCTGCGCACGATCTTCCGGTATCATCGCGAGCAGACCGGGGTGGCGGCGGCGCATCCGCACGCGTTGCGGCACTCGTTCGGCACCGCGCTGGCCGAGGCCGGGGTCGATCTGGCGGTGATCCAGGCGCTGCTCGGGCACGCCCACGTCGACTCCTCGGCCGGCTACATCCATCTCGCGCCGGTGCGGGTCCGCGCCGCCTACGACGCCGCCCGCGAGCGCCAACGTGCCCAGGGCTGAGCGCTGCGCCGCCGCCGTCGACGGCGCCGCCGAGTTGGTCGGCGACTACATGGACTGGTTGGCCGTTGATGGGCGCGGCTCACGCTGTTACCGCGACGCAGCGTGGGCGTTCCTGGGCCGCTGGCCAGACCCCGCCGGGTTCGCCGCCGAACCGCTGCCCACCCAGCTCGGGCTGGCCCACGCGCAGCGGCCGTTTCTGACCTACCTGATGCTGCACCGCCGCTGCCGGCCCAGCCACGACTACCTGGCCCACCGCAAGATCCCCGGGCTGTTCGCCGCGGCCGCGCGCAGCCCGCTCGCACCCGACGTCGCACAGTTCACCGCGGCCGCGACCGAGCTGGACTACGGCGGGCACGTGGTCAAACGCGCGGCGGAGCGGGTCGTGGTGCGGCTGCTGATCCAGACCGGGCGCCCGCTGTCCGCGCTCACCACCACCGACGTCGAGAACCTGGCCGCCGCGTTCCGCGGCCGCGCCCACCAGCGAGGCAACGCCAGCAGCTGGGCCAACGACCGCGGCCTGATCGCCGCAGCGCACCGCGTGCTGTTCCACCTCGGCGTGCTGCCCGAACCGCCCGCCGATCCGCGACGTCGTCCCGGGCTGGACGGGCACTACAGCGGCGTCGCCGAGCCGCTGCGCGAGCTGCTGCTGGCCTACTGCGCCCAGGCCGCCGCCACCCGCGCCCCGGCCACGGTCAAGACCATCGCCAGCCACCTGGCCGGGTTCGGCCGGTTCCTGTCGGCCTGCGACCCGCCGGTCACCGACCTGGCCGCCCTCGACCGCACGGCGCACATCGAACCCTGGCTGGCCGCCCTCGCCGCCGCCCGGCATCCCGACGGGCGGTCGCACTCGATCGGGCACCGGCGCGGGCAGATCCTGGCCGTGCGCCAGTTCCTCACCGACATCACCGAGTGGGGCTGGCCCAGCGCACCGGCCCGCCCGCTGATCTTCGCCCGGGACGTCCCCGAGGTCCCGCGCCCGCTGCCCCGCTACCTTCCCCCGGACGCCGACCGCCGCCTGCACGACGCGCTCGAGCAGCTCTCGGCGTCCGGGCCGAGCCCGCTCGCGCGGCTGCACGCCGACGCGCTGCTGCTGGCCCGCGCCACCGGGCTACGCCCCGGTGAGCTGCGCGATCTCGAGCTGGACTGCGTGCACGAGATCGACGGGCACGGCGCCTGGCTGAAGGTGCCGCTGGGCAAGCTGGGCACCGAACGGATGGTGCCCCTCGACGCCGAAACCGTGGCGGTGCTGGACCGAATCGTCGCCCGCCGCACCCCCGGCCGGGCACTGCCCCACCCGCACAGCGGCCGGCCGACCGAGTTCCTGCTCATCCACCAAGGACGACGCCTGTCCGCGCAGGCCGTGCGCGACGAGCTCGCCCGCACCGCCCAGGCCACCGGCCTGGACAAGGTGACACCGCATGCGTTGCGGCACACCTACGCCACCGCCCTGGTCAACGCCGGGGTGTCGCTGCAGGCGCTGATGCAGCTGCTCGGGCACGTCTCCGCGACCATGAGCCTGCGCTACGGCCGGCTGTTCGACACCACCGTGCGCAGCGAGTACGAACGCGCCCTCACCCAGGCCAAAGCCGCCCTCGCCACCGAACCCACCCATGCCCCCGCCACGACTGGCACACCGCTGCCTGCGGCCACCGGCCTCGGCGCGCCGCTGCCGCTGGTCGACATCACCAGAGGCGGCGACTGGCGCGACACCCCGACGATCAAGTCCCGGCTGGCCGGCGGGTTCTGCCTACGCGCACCCGCCCAGGGATCCTGCCCCTATGCCAACATCTGCGAGCACTGCCCGAACTTCCGCACCGACCCGGGCTTCCTGGCCGTGCTCGGCGCCCAACACGCCGACGCCGCCGCGCTCGCCGCGGACGCCGAAGCCCGCGGCTGGGCCGACGAAGCCCACCGACACCGCCGCCTCGCCGACCGGCTCGACGAGCTGATCACCCACACCAGCCAGACACCGTGACCGACACCCGTCCCCACAGCGACACCGACCGCATCCGCGCCGCCTGCGAGGCCCTCGCCGCCGACCGCGCCGACATCACCTTCACCGCCGTCGCCGCCGCCAGCGGCATCAGCCGCGCCACCTGCTACCGGCGCCGCGACCTACGCGCGATCATCGACGGCTACCGCTCCCGGCACGGGGAACTGCTCACCCTCACCGGGCTCGCCGACCAGATCGACAACCTCACCCAAGCCCTCGACGCCGTCGCCGCGAAAGTCCGCCGGCAAGAAGAAGAAATCCGCGCGCTCAAACGCCGCGAAACACCACCGGCTACGCGGCCAAGGCGAAATCCGAGCGGCGATTAGCCGGATAATCGAAGAACAGCAGGTC
>NZ_JAHKRK010000038.1:24004-47626 GCF_019396355.1 Pseudonocardia nigra | reverse complement strand
GGGGTGGCGGCCCCCCCTACGGGGAGGACCGCGGCGACCGCGGCCCGCGTCGGGACGCCGACGACCGGCGGAGCGGTGGCCGTCCGTACGACCGTGAGCGCGGCGGCGAGCGCCCGGACCGCGGGTCCCGCCGGGACGACGGCGGTCGTGACGAGCGGCGTGGCGGCGGGCGTCCCGAGGACCGGCGTTCCGCCGGCCGCCCGGACGGCCGCGAGGGTCGGGAGGGCGGCAGGCGGCGCGACGCCGACGAGCGGCGCGGCCCGCGCTACGACCGGGAGGACGGCGCCCGCGGTCGCGACGACCGCCGGGGCGGCTATCAGCGCGCCGGCGGCGCTGCCGGATCCCGCGGCGACCGGCCGGAGCGCCCGCGGCGGGAGCGGCCCGGTGCCGGGGCTCCGACCGAGCGCGTGACCGTCCCGGCCGTGCCCGAGCCGCCGCTGAGCGAGGAGATCACCGCGGGGAGCCTCGACGCCGAGGTGCGCCGCGACCTGCGCGGGCTGCAGAAGGACACGGCCGAGCGGGTCGCCCGGCACCTCGTGGCCGCGGGCAGTCTGGTCGACGAGGACCCCGAGCTGGCGCTCGAGCACGCGCGGTTCGCCCGGCGGCGGGCGTCGCGGATCGCGGTGGCCCGCGAGGCCGCGGGCATCGCCGCGTACCACGCGGGGGAGTGGGCGGAGGCCCTCGGCGAGCTGCGCGCCGCCCGGCGCATGGGCGGCGGGCCGGGGCACCTCGCCGTGATGGCCGACATCGAGCGCGCGCTGGGGCGCCCGGAGCGGGCGCTCGAGCTGGCCCGCGGGCCCGAGGCGGGTGAGCTGGACCGCGCCGATGCGATCGAGCTGACCATCGTCGCCGCCGGGGCCCGGCGCGACCTCGGGGAGCTCGACGCGGCCGTCGTGAGCCTGCAGATCCCCGAGCTGGACGCCGGCAGGCGCGACCCGTGGAGCGCGCGGCTGTTCTACGCCTACGCCGACAACCTCCTGGCCGCCGGCCGTGAGTCGGACGCACTGCAGTGGTTCGTGCACGCGGCCGACGCCGACACCGACGGCGGGACCGACGCCCAGCGGCGGATCGCCGAGCTGACCGGTGAGCCGCTCCCCGAGGACGACGACGAGCACATCGTCTTCGGGGAGGAGGAGCTCGCCGCCGTCGCGGACGAGGGGCCGGGTTCCGCGTCGGATCCCGTGGGTGACACCGAGCCGGAGGAGACGGAGCGCGCCGACGCCGCCGCCCTCGTCGACGAGCCCGCGGGCGCCGACGCGCCGCGCGAGCCGGAACAGGCTCAGGACACCGCCGAGCCGGACGAGAGCGCCGAGCTGAGGACGGACGCGGCAGGCGAGTCCGGGGAGACGGCGGATGCCGACGCCGCGGATGATCCGGCGCCGGCAACGGACGCTGATCCCGCTGATCCTGCTGCGGCCCCGGGCGAGGGGACGGACGGGGAGCGCACCGAGGGCGAGCGGTGACCGACCTGCTCGACCGGCACGACGTCCTGCTCGCCGACCTCGACGGCACGCTGTACCGGGGGAAGGCCGTCGTGCCGGGGGCCACCGACGCCGTGCGCGGCGCGGCGGACCGGGGCGTGCGCACGGTGTACGTCACCAACAACGCGTCCCGGCGTCCCGCCGACGTCGCCGCGCACCTCGCGGAGCTGGGTTTCCCGGCCGCCGCGGAGGACGTGGTCACCAGCTCGCAGGCGGCCGCGGCGATGCTCGCCGAGCAGTTGCCGGCGGGGGCCCCGGTGCTGGTGGTGGGCACCTCGGCGCTCGCCGAGGAGGTGACCGGTGTCGGGCTCACGGTCGTCGACCGGGCCGACGACGCGGTGGCCGTGGTGCAGGGCCACAGCCCGGACACCGGGTGGCGGCAGCTGGCCGAGGCGACCGTCGCGCTGCGGGCCGGCGCGCTCTGGGTGGCCTGCAACCTGGACCCGACCCTGCCCACCGAGCGGGGCCCGCTGCCGGGCAACGGGTCGATGGTCGGGGTGCTGCGCACGGCGACGGGTCGCGAACCCCAGGTGGCGGGCAAGCCCGCGCCCGCGCTGCTGACCGACGCGGTGCGGCGCATCGGCGCCCGGTCGGCCCTGATGGTGGGGGACCGGCTGGACACCGACATCGAAGGGGGGCGTGCCGCGGGGGTGGCGACGCTGCTCGTGCTCACCGGCGTCGCCGACGCCGCGGACCTGCTCGCCGCGCCGCCCGCGCTGCGCCCCGACTACGTGGGCGCCGACCTGGGCGCGCTGACGCGGGCGAGCGAGGACCTCGCCCCCGGCCCGCGCCCCGGCTGGGACGTGGAGGTGACCGCGCCGGGGTCGCTGACGCTGTCGGCGACCGGCGGCCCCGACGCGCTCGACCCGCTCGACGCGCTCCGGGCGCTCTGCGCGGCGCACTGGGCGGCCGAGGGCGGCCCGGCCGGCGTGACGGCGGACGGGGCCGAGGCGCAGGAGGCGCTGCGGGCTCTCGCGCTCGACGGCGCCACGGGGGCCTCGGCTACCGTGGCGGATGTCGATCCCGCAGCGCGCAGCGACCGCTGAGCGCGCACCGACCCGTCCCCGTGGAACCAAGTTGGGAGTGCGCCGATGACCGTGCCGACGCCGGCCCCGCCGCCCCGCCCGCCGTCCCCGCACGAGGACGTCGCCCGCGCGCTGGCCGGGCTCGACGGGTTGGCCGACCGCCCGCTCGCCGAGCACGTCGAGGCGTTCGAGCGGGTGCACGCCGCACTCGGTGACGCGCTCGCCGCCGGCCCGTCCGCCGCAGCAGCCCCAGCCGGGGGCGCGTGACAGCGTGGTCACCCGAGCCCGCCTCGACGCCGAGCTGGTGCGCCGCGGCCTCGCCCGGTCCCGCCAGCAGGCGGCCGAGCTGATCGAACAGGGGCGCGTCGCGGTCCGGGGTGTCACCGCGGGCAAGCCCGCCACCGTCGTGGAGCGCGACGCGCCGGTGACCGTGAAGGAGACCGACGAGCGGCAGTGGGCCTCCCGCGGCGCCCACAAGCTGATCGGCGCGCTGGACGCGTTCGCCGTGGACGTCACCGGGCTGCGCTGCCTCGACGCAGGCGCATCCACCGGGGGCTTCACCGACGTGCTGCTGGACCGCGGCGCGACCGAGGTCGTGGCCGCCGACGTCGGGTACGGCCAGCTGGTGTGGCGGCTGCAGAGCGACGAGCGCGTGCGCGTGCACGACCGCACGAACGTCCGCTCGCTCGAGCCGGACGCGATCGGCGGCACCGTCGCCCTCACGGTCGCGGACCTGTCGTTCATCTCGCTGCGCACCGTGCTGCCGGCGCTCACGGCGTGCACGGCCGAGGACGGTGAGCTGTTGCCCATGGTCAAGCCGCAGTTCGAGGTGGGCAAGGAGCGGCTGGGCGCGGGCGGCGTCGTGCGCGACCCGCAGCTGCGGCTGGCCGCGCTCACCGAGGTCACGGCGGCGGCCAGGGCGCTCGGCCTGGTGCTGCGCGGCGCGGTCGCGAGCCCGCTGCCGGGCCCGTCCGGCAACGTCGAGTTCTTTCTCCGGCTCGCCCGCCACGGCGCCGACGACGGCGACGACGCGCTGGCCGTCGCGGTCCGGGAAGGGCCCTCATGACTCGTGAAGTCCTGCTCGTCCTGCACTCCGGGCGGGCGACCAACCGGCGGACGGCCGCGGCCGTGGCGCACCGGCTGGCCGCGTCCGGCGTCCGGCTGCGCGTGCTGGGCGACGAGTGGGCCGAGGTCGAGGACGGCACCCTCCCGAACGGGCTCGAGCCGCGGATCGTCGACGGCAGGCCGGGGTGCGCCGAGGGCGCCGAGGTGGTGCTCGTGCTCGGCGGCGACGGCACGCTGCTGCGTGCGGCGGAGATGGCCCGCCCGGTCGGGGTCCCGCTGCTCGGGGTGAACCTCGGGCGGGTCGGGTTCCTCGCCGAGGCCGAGCAGGAGTCGCTCGACGGGGCGCTCGACGCGGTCGTCGAGGGCAGCTACGCGGTGGAGGAGCGGATGACGCTCGACGCCGTCGCGCGGGTCGGCTGCGACACCGTGCTCGCCCGTACCTGGGCGCTCAACGAGGCGACCGTGGAGAAGACGAGCCGCGAGCGGATCCTCGAGGTGGTGCTCGAGGTCGACGGGCGCCCGGTGTCGGCGTTCGGCTGTGACGGCGTGCTGTGCGCCACCCCCACCGGGTCCACCGCGTACGCGTTCTCCGCGGGTGGGCCGCTGGTGTGGCCGCAGGTCGAGGCACTGCTGCTGGTGCCGAGCAACGCCCACGCGCTGTTCGCCCGCCCGATGGTGATCTCGCCCGACAGCGAGGTGGCGATCGAGGTGGACCCGGCGGGTCCGTCCGCGGTGCTCGAGTGCGACGGGCGGCGCACGGTCGAGCTGCCGCCGGGCGCGCGGGTCGAGCTGTTCCGCGGCGCCACGCCCGTGCGGATGGTGCGCCTGGACGGGCAGCCGTTCGCCGACCGCTTGGTGCGCAAGTTCGACCTGCCGGTCCGGGGCTGGCGGGGCGCGCCGCACACCGGACCCTGAGCGACCGTGTCGGACCGTCGACGTACGCTGCGCCCCATGCTGGCCGAGATGCGGATCCAGGGCCTCGGCGTGATCGACGACGCGACGCTGGAGCTCGACCCCGGTCTCACCGTGCTCACCGGCGAGACCGGCGCGGGCAAGACGATGGTCGTCACGGGGCTCTCGCTGCTGGGCGGGGGACGGGCCGAGGCCTCCCGGGTGGCCGACGGCGCGCGCCGTGCCGTCGTCGAGGGGCGGTTCAACGCCGACGCGCCGGCGCTGGCGGTGGCCGACGAGGTCGGGGCCGACGCCGACGACGACGGCACCCTGATCGCGGTGCGCACCGTGGGCGCCGACGGGCGGTCCCGGGCGCATCTGGGCGGGCGGTCGGTGCCGGTCGGGGTGCTGTCCCGGCTGGCCGAGGCCACGCTCGCCGTCCACGGGCAGAACGACCAGCTGCGGCTGCTGCGCCCGGCCGAGCAGCGGGCGTTGCTCGACCGGTTCGCCGGCGAGGCCGTGGCCGTTCCGCTGGAGCGCTACCGGGCCGTGCGGGCCGAGTGGCAGCGGGTGGCCGCCGAGCTGGTGGAGCGGCGCGACGGTGCCCGGCGGCTCGCCCAGGAGGCCGACATGCTCCGGCACGGGCTCACCGAGATCTCCGCGGTGGACCCGCAGCCGGGGGAGGACGTCGAGCTCGTCGACCTGGCGAGGCGGCTCGCGGCCGCGGACGACCTGCGCGCGGTGGCGACGGCCGCGCAGGCCGCCCTGATCGGCGCCGACGAGGGGGGCGATCCCGAGGCGCCGGGCGCGCTGGCGCTGATCGGCGACGCCCGCCACCGGCTCGCCGCCGCCGACGACACCGAGCTCACGGCGCTGGACGCGCGGTTGGCCGAGGCGCTCGCGCTGCTCGGCGACGTCGGTACCGAGCTCACCGGTTACCTCGACCGGCTCGACGCCGACCCGGAACGGCTGGCGTCGGTGCTGTCGCGGCAGGCCGAGCTGAAGGCGCTCACCCGCAAGTACGCCGCCGACATCGACGGGGTGCTCGCGTGGTCCGAGGCCGCCCGCGAGCGCCTCGCCGGGCTCGACACCTCCGACGAGGCGCTCGCGGCGTTGGCGGCCCGGCGCGACGAGCTGGCGGGCGAGCTCGCCGGGCACGCCGCCGCCGTCACCGCGGCCCGCACCGAGGCCGCCGCGCGCCTGGCCGCCGACACCACCGCCGAGCTGGGCGGGCTCGCGATGCCGGACGCGCGGCTGCTAGTGGCGGTGTCGCCGCGAGAGGCGTCGCCGGGGGCCGCCGATGCGGTGCGCGTCGGCCGGGCCACTCTCGTGGCGGGCTCGGACGGGGTGGACGAGGTGGAGCTGCGGCTGGTCGCCCACGCCGGCGCGGCGCCGCAACCGCTGCACAAAGGTGCGTCCGGCGGCGAGCTGTCGCGCGTGATGCTGGCCCTGGAGGTGGCGCTGGCCGGGGCCGACCCCGTGCCCACGATGGTGTTCGACGAGGTCGACGCCGGCGTCGGCGGCCGGGCCGCGGTGGAGATCGGCCGCCGGCTGGCCCGCCTCGCCGCCCGCCACCAGGTGATCGTGGTGACGCACCTGCCGCAGGTCGCCGCGTACGCCGACCGGCACCTCGTCGTGGACAAGTCGGTGCGCGGGCAGAACGGGGCGACTCGCAGCCGGGTGCGCAGGCTCGGCGAGGACGACCGCATCGTCGAGCTCGCGCGGATGCTCGCCGGGCTCGACGACACCGACACCGGCCGGGCCCACGCCGAGGAGCTGCTCGGCGCGGCGCGAGCGCACCGCGAGGCCGACCGGGCGGGCACGAACGGCAAGCCGACCCGCAAGGGCCCGCGCACGCCGGCCCGCACCTGACCGACTCGGGCTCGCCCGCCCACGGGGTGCGTGGGCGGGCACGGGTCGCCGGGTGAGGTGAACCCTGCGTGATCGTTCGGCGTGCCTTCCTGGCATACGGCGCCCGACCTGTCACAGTGCGTGCACCAGAGGGGGCGTGCGACGACAAGGGGGCGTGCCATGAAGCTGTCCGGCCTGCTGCACCGCTCGCGGCCCGAGCTGCCCGGTCTCACCGGTATCGCCCGGGTCGACCGGCGCACCGATGTGCTGCTGCGCCGGATCAAGCCCGGCGAGATCGCGGTGCTCGACCAGGTCGACCTCGACCGGGCCACCGCGGACGCGCTCGTCGCCGCCAAGGTGGCCGCGGTCGTCAACGCGTCGCCGTCGATCTCCGGCCGGTACCCCAACCTGGGCCCCGAGGTGCTCGTGAACGCCGGGATCGCGCTCGTCGACGCGGCCGGCACGGAGGCGCTGCACTCGATCCGGGACGGCAGCCGGATCCGGCTGCACGAGGGGGCCGTCTATGCGGGCGAGGCCCGGCTCGTCCAGGGCGTCGAGCAGAACGCCGACACGGTGGCCGACGCCTTGGTGGAGGCCAAGTCCGGGCTGTCGCACCAGCTCGAGGCGTTCGCCGCCAACACCATCGAGTTCATGCGCCGCGAGCGCGCCCTGCTGCTCGACGGCGTCGGGGTGCCCGAGGTGGACGTGGAGCTGGCCGACCGGCAGGTGCTGGTCGTCGCCGCAGGGTTCAACCACGCAGCGGAGCTCGCCCGGCTCAAGCCCTACATCCGCGAGTACCAGCCGGTGCTCGTGGGCGTCGGCGCCGGTGCCGACGCCCTGCTCGCCGCCGGCCACAAGCCACAGCTCATCGTCGGTGACCCGAGCGAGGTCTCCACCGAGGCGCTGACGTGCGGGGCGGACGTCGTGGTGCCCGCCTTCGCCGACGGCCACGCGCCCGGCCTGCACCGGGTGCAGGACCTCGGGGCGGGCGCCGTCACGTTCCCCAGCTCGTCCAACCCCGAGGACCTCGCGCTGCTGCTCGCCGCGCACCACGGCGCGTCGGTCGTGGTCACCGTCGGGCTGTCGGCGAGCATGGCCGAGTTCCTCGACCGGGGGCGGTCGGGCCGCAACGCCTCCACGTTCCTCACCCGTCTCCAGCTGGGCGGGGCGCTCGTCGACAGCCGGGTGATCGCCTCGCTCTACCGCAGCCGCATCTCCGTCGGCGCCGTCCTGCTGATGGTGGCCGCCGCCCTCATGGCGGTGCTGGCCGCGCTGCTGGTGTCCGACGCGGGCGACGCGGTGCTGATGTGGCTGTCCCAGGGCTGGCTGGGGATTCTCGAGCAGATCAGAGGATGGTTCGCGTGATCTCCCTGCGCTACCACGCCGTCTCCATCGCGGCGGTGTTCCTCGCGCTCGCGATCGGGGTGGTCCTCGGCGCGGGTGGGGTGTCCGACCGGTTGCTCGGCGCCGTCTCGTCGCGCACCGACGAGCTCGCGGCGCAGGTGCAGACGCTCACGGCGGAACGCGACGCCCTCGCCGCCGCGCAGCGGGCCTCCGACGAGTTCGCGCAGCGGGTGGGACCGGCCGCCGTCACCGGGCTGCTGCAGGGGGAGAGCGTCGCGCTGGTGACCTCCGAGGCCGATCCCGCCGACCGGGACGCGGTGCTCGCGCTGCTCGAGGAGGCGGGCGCACTGCTGACCGGCGAGGTCGCCCTCACCCCGGCCGTCGGCGACCCCGCCCGGGCCGACCAGCTCCGGGAGCTGACGTCCCAGCTGCTGCCCACCGGGGCCCAGCTGCCCGCGGCGTCCGACACCGGCAGCCTGGTCGGCGGCCTGCTCGGGGGCGTGCTGCTCACCCAGAGCGCCCAGGTCACGCCCGCCCAGGCGGACGCGGTGCTCTCCGGGCTCGCCACCGCGGGGTTCGTCGCCCCCGGGGAGACGCCGGGACGTGCCGACCTCGTGCTCGTGCTCACCGGGGGCGCGTTCACCGGTCTCGACGCCGCCGACGCCGCCGCGGTCACCGCGCGGATGGCCGCGCAGCTCGACCGCGGGGGCAGCGGCGCCGTGCTCGCCGGCCGGACCGGGTCGGCGGAACCCACCGGGCCCGTCGGGGTGGCGCGCGCCGACCCGGAGGTGACGGCGCAGCTGTCCACCGTGGACAACGTGGACACCGCCGCCGGGCGGGTGTCGACGGTGCTGGCCCTGCGGGAGCAGATGGACGGGCGCGCGGGGCGCTACGGCTCGGCCGTGAGCGCCGCCGACGGCGCCACCCCCGAGGCTTAGGCCCTGATCGGGGGGCCGCGGTGGCGTCCTCGGCAGCGCTATGTACCCTGAAAACCCGTGCAACCTCGCGCGACGCGTCATCTGTTCGTCACCGGCGGGGTCGCGTCCTCGCTGGGTAAAGGCCTGACGGCTTCGAGCCTCGGCCAACTCCTCACCTCCCGCGGTCTGCGGGTCATCATGCAGAAGCTGGATCCGTACCTGAACGTGGATCCGGGCACGATGAACCCGTTCCAGCACGGCGAGGTGTTCGTCACCGAGGACGGGGCCGAGACCGACCTCGACATCGGCCACTACGAGCGCTTCCTCAACCAGAACCTCACCGGCCGGGCCAACGTCACCACCGGCCAGGTCTACTCGTCGGTGATCGCCAAGGAGCGGCGGGGGGAGTACCTGGGCGACACCGTCCAGGTCATCCCGCACATCACCAACGAGATCAAGGACCGGATCCGCGCCATGGCGGAGCCCGGCGAGGACGGCATCGTCCCCGACGTCGTGATCACCGAGGTGGGCGGCACGGTCGGCGACATCGAGTCGCTGCCCTTCCTCGAGGCCGTGCGCCAGGTCCGCCACGACGTGGGCCGCGACAACTGCTTCTTCCTGCACGTGTCGCTGGTGCCCTACCTCGCCCCGTCCGGTGAGCTGAAGACGAAGCCCACCCAGCACTCGGTCGCGGCGCTGCGCAACATCGGTATCCAGCCCGACGCGCTGGTGCTGCGCGCCGACCGGGAGATCCCGGAGGGCATGAAGCGCAAGATCAGCCTGATGTGCGACGTCGACACCGACGGCGTCATCGCCACGCCGGACGCGCCGTCGATCTACGACATCCCGCGCGTGCTGCACCGCGAGGGCCTCGACGCGTACGTCGTGCGGCGGCTGGGACTGCCGTTCCGGGACGTGGACTGGACGGTCTGGGGCGACCTGCTCGACCGCGTCCACCACCCCGACGAGACCGCTCGCATCGCGCTCGTCGGCAAGTACGTGGACCTGCCGGACGCGTACCTGTCGGTCACCGAGGCACTGCGGGCGGGCGGGTTCGCGCACCGCGCGCGCGTCGAGATCGTGTGGGTGCAGTCCGACGAGTGCCGCACCCCGGCCGGGGCGGCGGCCGCGCTCGACGGCATGGACGCCGTGCTGATCCCCGGCGGGTTCGGCGTGCGCGGCATCGAGGGCAAACTCGGCGCCGTTCAGCACGCGCGCACCCGCGGCATCCCGATGCTCGGGCTGTGCCTGGGGCTGCAGTGCATGGTGATCGAGGCGGCGCGGTCGCTGTGCGGCCTGGCGGACGCCAACTCCAGCGAGTTCGACGAGCGCACCCCGCACCCGGTGATATCCACCATGGCCGACCAGCGCGACGTCGTGGCGGGCGAGCGCGACATGGGCGGCACCATGCGGCTGGGTGCCTACCCGGCGAAGCTGGGGGAGGGCACGGTCGTGGCGGCCGCGTACGGCGCGCGCGAGGTCTCGGAGCGCCACCGGCACCGCTACGAGGTGAACAACGCCTACCGGTCGCGGCTGGAGGAGGCCGGGCTGGTCTTCGGTGGCACGTCGCCCGACGGCAAGCTCGTGGAGTTCGTGGAGCTGCCCGCGGACAAGCACCCCTTCTTCGTCGGCACGCAGGCCCACCCCGAGCTCAAGAGCCGGCCGACCCGCCCGCACCCGCTGTTCAGCGCGTTCGTCAAGGCGGCACTGGGCTACCGGGCCGCCGACCGGCTGCCCGTGGAGCTGCCGGCCCGCGAACGTGCGGCGGCGAGCGTCAACGGCGCGGCGTCGTGACGCGCCACGACTTCCCGGTCCAGGCGTCGAAGGACATCTACCAGGGCAAGGTCATGGCCCTGCGGTCCGACGAGGTCGTGATGCCGGGGGGCCGCGTGGCCGTCCGGGAGATCCTGGAGCACCCCGGGGCGGTCGCGATCGCGGCGCTCGACGCCGACGACCGGCTGATGATGATCCACCAGTACCGCCACCCGGTGCGGCGGCGGCTGTGGGAGCTGCCCGCGGGCCTGCTCGACGTGCACGGCGAGGACCCGCTCGAGACGGCCAAGCGCGAGCTGACCGAGGAGGCCGGGCTCACCGCCACCGACTGGTCGGTGCTGCTCGACCTCGTGCCCTCGCCGGGGTTCTCCGACGAGTCGGTGCGCGTCTACCTGGCCCGCGGGGTGACGGAGGTGGGGCGCCCCGAACTGCACGACGACGAGGAGGCCGACCTCAGCACGCGGTGGGTGTCGCTGCCCGTCGCGCTGCGGATGGTGCTGTCCGGCACGATCGTCAACGCCATCACGGCCTCCGCGGTGCTGGCCGCGCACGCACTGGCCGCCGCCCCGGCGGCGGCGCGCCCGGCGGACGTGCCGTGGCAGGACCGCCCCACGCGGTTCGCCGACCGGCTGACATAGCCGCTCCCGTTGCGCGAACGGCACGTTCGGCCAATAGGTTGGCGCGAAAGTGCCGTTCGCTCATTCCGCTCGCGTGCCCCGGAGCGCCGCGGCCATGGCGTCGAGGTCCGTGAGCAGCGCCTCGGCGCGGTCGGCGTCGAAACCGGCCAGCATCCTGGCCTCGACGGCGAGCACGGCGTGGCGGCCGGACGTGAGCCGCGCCCGTCCCGCTGAGGTGAGCGTGGCAGGGCGGGCACGGCCGTGGTCGGCGGTGTCGGCGCGGTGCACCAGCCCGTCGTCCTGGAGGCCGCGCAGCACCACGTTCATGGCCTGGCGGGTGACGAACGCGCCTCGCGCGAGCTCGGCGTTGGACAGCCCCGGCTGCTGGTCGAGCAGCTCCAGGCAGGCGTACTGGGTGACGCCGAGCCCGTGCGGTCGCAGCGCCGCCTCCATCTCCGCGCGCAGGGCCGTGTCGAGCTTCTTGAGCTGGTAGCCGATCCGCCTGCCGAGATCCACGGGCGCGTTCATGTCAACACTTTGACATAGCCCCGAACGGCTCGTACCGTCGTTATGTCAAGTAGTTGACATGGAGGAGGAACGATGACCGTCACCGGATGCGACTTCGTCATGCTTCAGGTTCGCGACCTGGATGCCGCGACGGGGTTCTACGAGAACGCGCTCGGACTGCGCCGGGCGCCGATTGAGCGGCCGGACGCGGTCGTGTACGCCACCACGCCGATCCCGATGGGCGTGCGCACCGCGCTGCCGGGCACCGACCTCGACGAGGGCGCCCGTCCGGGCAACGGGCTGGCGCTGTGGCTGCGCACCGCCGATGCGCGGGCACTGCACGCCGAGCTCGTCGCGGCGGGCGTCGAGGTCGCTGAGCCGGCGCCGGGACCGTTCGGGTGGCAGTTCACGGTCGCCGACCCCGACGGGTACCTGCTCACCGTGCACGACGGGACCTGAGGCCGGCACCGGCCTGCAGCACGGGCGGCGGCGGTGGTGGTCCGCGTCACGCGAGGTCGGTCAGGCGGGGCTAGGCTCATCAGATGTGACGGGAATGCGCTTCGGAATGTTCGTCCCACAGGGCTGGCGACACGACCTCGTCGGCATCGAGCCGAAGGACCACTGGGCCACGATGAAGGGGCTCGCGCAGCACGCGGACGCGGGCCCGTGGGAGTCGATCTGGGTCTACGACCACTTCCACACCGTGCCCGCGCCCACCGACGAGGCCACCCACGAGGCGTGGTCGCTCATGTCGGCGTTCGGCGCCATCACCGAGCGGGTGCGGCTGGGGCAGATGTGCACCTGCATGAGCTACCGCAACCCCGCCTACCTGGCGAAGGTCGCCGCCACCTGCGACATCGTGTCCGGCGGCCGCGTCGAGATGGGCATCGGCGCCGGCTGGTACGAGCACGAATGGCGGGCCTACGGCTACGGCTTCCCGCCCGCGCCCGAGCGGCTGCGCATGCTCGACGAGGGCGTCCAGATCATGCGGCAGGCCTGGACCGAGGGCCGCGCGTCGCTCGACGGCAAGCACTACCAGGTCGACGGCGCGATCGTGCGCCCGCAGCCGCTGCAGGACGGCGGGATCCCGCTGTGGATCGCGGGCGGCGGCGAGAAGGTGACGCTGAAGATCGCGGCGAAGTACGCGCAGTACACGAACTTCGACGGCACGCTCGAGGGCTTCACCCGCAAGTCCGAGCTGCTCAAGGGACACTGCGACACGGTCGGCACGGACTTCGACGCCATCGTCCGCTCGTCCAACTACAACATCGCCATCGGCAGCATGGAGGCCGAAGTCGAGCAGCGCCTGCAGGACGTCAAGGCCCGGCTGGAGCCCTACGTCGGCGCGGAGAAGGCCGAAGGGGCACTCGGCGGGTTCCGGGACATGCCCGGCTGCGGCACCCCGGAGCAGATCGTCGACAAGCTCGGCAAGCTCCGCGACGCCGGGATGACGTACGCCATCTGCTACTTCCCCGAGGCCGCGTACGACCGCTCGGGGATCGAGATGTTCGAGCGCGAGGTCATCCCCGCGCTGGCCTGATCCACCGCCGGGAAAGCCACGTTCCTGTCGCTGAACGTCAGGAACGTGGCGTTCGGGGGGTCTCCTGCCGCATGTGTGGGTGGGTGAGCCGTCGCACCCCGGCGCCCGTGATCGCCGCACCGACGAACCCGCGAACCCCTCACCGCATCGCGAGGCGTCGGCACACATGTTCGGCGCTGTGTGCCGACACCACGCGGTGTGTGCCGTGGCACTTCGGCCGCCGCGGCCACCACCTGTATCGGGACGCTCGCCCACCTCGGTTCGACCCCACCCGGACCCCGTGCCCGCGCACACCGACAACACCAGCCGCAGCGCCACCCGGCCCAGCCACGGACCAGCCAGGAGATCCCTTTCCGGGGCACTCGGGGCGTCGTCGAGTCGGCAGGTGCGGCGCAGGGCAGGATGCGCGGCGTGGGAGCGCGGCCGGAGAACGTCGTCGAGGCGTTCCTGCACCACCTCACCGTGGAGCGGGGGAGCGCGGCCAACACCCTGCGCTCCTACGCCACCGACCTGCGCCGCTATCTGGAGCACCTGAAGAAGGCCGGCATCGACGACCTCGCCGCCGTCCGGGAGGCCGACGTCACCGGCTTCGTCGCGGCGCTGCGCAGCGGGGCGGCTCCGCTCGCGGCGTCGTCGGCGGCCCGGGCACTGGCCGCGGTGCGGGGGCTGCACCGGTTCGCCGTGCGGGACGGTCTGGTGGCCGACGACGTCGCCCGCGAGGTCACCCCGCCGGCGTTACCGGTGCGGCTGCCGAAGGCGCTGTCGGTGGACCAGGTCGACCAGCTGCTCGCCGGGTGCATCGGCGACGACCCCGGCCCGCTACGCGATCGCGCGCTGCTGGAGCTGCTCTATTCCACCGGGGCGCGGATCTCGGAGGCCGTCGGGATCGATCTCGACGACCTCGACGTCGACGGGCGCACCGTGCTGCTGCACGGCAAGGGCGGCAAACAGCGGATCGTGCCGGTCGGGCGCCCCGCTCTCGCCGCCGTGGAGGCCTACGGGGTGCGGGCGCGGCCGGAGCTCGCCGGCCGCGGACGCGGAACGCCGGCGCTGCTGCTCAACGCGCGCGGCGACAGGCTGTCCCGGCAGAGCGCGTGGCACGCGTTGCAGCGGGCCGCCGAGGGCGCCGGGCTGGCCACCGAGGTCTCCCCGCACACCCTGCGGCACTGCTTCGCCACCCACCTGCTCGCCGGCGGCGCGGACGTGCGCGTGGTGCAGGAGCTGCTCGGCCACGCGTCGGTGACGACCACGCAGGTCTACACGCACGTCACCGTCGACACCCTGCGCGAGGTCTACGCGACGTCGCACCCGCGGGCACTGGGCTGAGGCTCCCCGCCCACCCGGCCCGTCCGTCCCGCCGTCGGCTACCGTGGGCCGACCGTCGGCGACCCGTACGCCGAGGAGTTGACAGCGACACGGCGAGGCGCGTTGCCGGTGCTCACCGCGGCTCCTAGTCTGCGCCCACCGGCTCCCGAGCCGGAGCCGCCCGCGAGAGACCGGAGACCGCATGACCACGCCGCGGCCCTTCGTCACCGAGCCGGAGCCGCACGACGAGCACGACGAGCCGGAGCTGCCCGAGACGGGACCGGGCCACCGCCCGTTCGTTCCCGACCCGGCACCGCTCAGCGAGCACGGCCCTGCCCGCGTGATCGCCGTGGCCAATCAGAAGGGCGGCGTCGGAAAGACGACGTCGACGATCAACCTCGGTGCGGCCCTCGCGGAGTACGGACGGCGGGTGCTGCTCGTCGACTTCGACCCGCAGGGCGCGCTCTCGGTCGGCCTGGGCGTCCAGGCCCACGAGCTGGACACCACGATCTACAACCTGCTCATGGAGCGGGACATCGAGATCGACGACGTGATCCGGCCGACCGCCGTCGAGGGCATGGACCTGCTGCCCAGCAACATCGACCTGTCCGCGGCCGAGGTGCAGCTCGTCACCGAGGTCGGCCGCGAGCAGGCGCTGGGCCGGGCGCTCAAGCCGGTGCTGGACCGCTACGACGTCGTGCTCGTCGACTGCCAGCCGTCCCTGGGGCTGCTCACGATCAACGCACTCGCGTGCGCCGACTCCATCCTCATCCCGCTGGCGTGCGAGTTCTTCTCGCTGCGCGGCGTCGCGCTGCTGATGGACACGATCGACAAGGTGCGCGCGCGGATCAATCCGGACCTGAAGATCCTCGGGATAGTGGCCACGATGTTCGATCCGCGGACGCTGCACACCCGGGAGGTCCGGCAGCGGCTGATCGAGGCGTTCGGCGACCTCGTGTTCCAGTCCGTGATCAACCGCACGGTGCGATTCCCGGAGACCACCGTGGCGGGCGAGCCGATCACCACCTGGGCCCCGACGTCGAACGGCGCCGAGTCCTACCGGCTCCTGGCCCGCGAGGTCCTCGCCCGGTGAGTGCGCTCGCGAGCGCGGCCGGCGTCGTGCCGCACGCCGGCCGCCGAGCACGGCGAGGTCGGCTCGCGTGACGCTCGTCGAGAACGACGCGCCCGTCACCGCGCCGGAACGACCCCGGTTCCAGGTCCGGCTGCACAACTTCGAGGGCCCGTTCGACCTGCTGCTGCAGCTGATCGGCTCCCGAGAGCTCGACATCACCGAGATGGCGCTGCACGTCGTCACCGACGACTTCATCGCGCACCTCAAGATGCTCGGTGACGACGCCGACCTCGACGAGACCACCGAGTTCCTGGTCGTCGCCGCCACCCTGCTCGACCTCAAGGCGGCCCGGCTGCTGCCCGACGCCGACGTCGAGGACGCCGAGGACCTCGCGCTGCTGGAGGCCAGGGACCTGCTGTTCGCCCGGCTGCTGCAGTACCGGGCCTACAAGGAGGTCGCCGGCCTGTTCGTCGAGCTGGAGGCCGGGGCGATGCGCCGGTTCCCTCGCTCCGTCGCCCTCGAGGAGCGGTTCGCCGCACTGCTGCCCGAGGTGCTGCTCGGTGTCGACCCGAAGACGTTCGCCGACCTGGCCGCGTCGGTGTTCCGGCCGAAGCCGCCGCCGACGGTGGGGCTGGACCACCTGCACCACCCCAAGGTGTCGGTGGCCGAGCACGCCGCACTGCTGCGCGAGCGGCTCGCCGAGCTGGGCGTCGCGACGTTCGCCGAGCTCACCGCCGACTGCGCCGGCCCGCTCGAGGTGGTGGCGCGGTTCCTCGCGATCCTCGAGCTGTACCGGGAGGCGAGCGTCGAGCTGGAGCAGCCGGAGCCGTTCGGCGAGCTGACAGTACGCTGGACACCCGGCGACCGGGTGACACCGCCCGCGCCGGCGACCGAAGACCCCGACCACGAGTACCAGTGACTGACGATCGGCCCGTGCGCCCCACCGACACCCCCGACCGAGACGCCCCCGAGGCCGCCGACGAGCCCGTCGCCGACCCGGGCCTCGCCGACCCGGGCCTCGCCGACGCCGCGCTCGCCGCGGCGCTCGAGGCGCTGCTGCTGGTGGTCGACACGCCCACCGATGACGAGACGCTGGCCGGCGCGGTGGGGGAGCCGGTCGCGCGGGTGCGGGAGGCGCTGGTGCGTCTCGCGGCGGGCTACACCGCGGCCGGGCGCGGGATCGATCTGCGCCACGCGGGCGGGGGCTGGCGCTTCTACACCCGCGACGCGTACGCGCCGTACGTGGAGCGGATGCTGCTCGACGGGCAGCGCGCGCGGCTCACCCGGGCGGCGCTGGAGACCCTCGCCGTCGTCGCGTACCGGCAGCCGGTCACGCGCGCCCGCGTCTCGGCGGTGCGCGGCGTGAACTGCGACGGCGTGCTCCGTACCCTGCTGACCCGGGGGCTCGTCCAGGAGGCGGGCGTCGACGAGTCCACGCAGGGCACCCTGTTCCGTACCACCGAGCTGTTCCTGGAACGGCTGGGCCTGTCCTCGCTGGAGGAGCTGCCGCCGCTGGCGCCGCTGCTCCCCGACGTGGACGCGATCGACGAGCTCTCGACGAGTTGACGGGAAACTGAGATGAACACCGAAGGGGTCCGCCTGCAGAAGGTGCTGGCCCAGGCCGGCGTGGCCTCACGGCGCGCCGCCGAGGAAATGATCGCCGCCGGGCGGGTGAGCGTGGACGGCAAGATCGTCCGCGAGATGGGCCGCCGCATCGACCCGGAGAAGGCCGTGGTGCACGTCGACGGCTCGCGGGTGGTGCTGGTCGAGGACCTCGTGCACCTGGCGCTGAACAAGCCGCGCGGCCTCCTGTCCACGATGGCCGACGACCGCGGCAGGCCGTGCGTCGGCGACCTCCTCGTGGAGACGGGCCTGATGGGCGAGCACTACGAGGGCGCGCCGCGCGGGCGGCTGTTCCACGTCGGGCGCCTCGACGCCGACACCGAGGGGCTGCTCCTGCTCACCAACGACGGTGAGCTCGGGCACCGGCTGATGCACCCCTCCTACGAGGTGGAGAAGACCTACACCGCGGAGGTGCTCGGACAGATCGGCCGCGACCTGGGCCGCAGGCTGCGCGACGGGATCGAGCTCGAGGACGGGCCGGTGTCGGTGCACTCGTTCCGGCTCGTCGACTACAACGCCGGCCGGTCGCTGGTGGAGCTCGTGATCCACGAGGGCCGTAAGCACGTAGTGCGCAGGCTGCTCGACGAGGTCGGGCACCCGGTGCAGCGGCTCGTGCGCACGGCGATCGGCGAGGTGCGCCTCGGCGACCAGCGCCCGGGCAAGATCCGGCCGCTCACCCGGCCCGAGCTCGGCTCGCTCTACCGTTCGGTGGGGATGTAACCGGTGGCGGTGCGGGCGGTGCGCGGCGCGGTCCAGGTGGACGCCGACACCCGCGAGCAGATCCTCGACGGGTCCGCCGAGCTCGTCCGAACGGTCCTCGAGCGCAACGCGCTCACGCCCGACGACATCATCTCGATCGTCTTCACGGCCACCCCGGACCTCACCGCGGAGTTCCCCGCCTACGCCGCGCGCCTGCTGGGACTCACCGACGTGCCGCTGCTGTGCGCGTCGGAGATCGCCGTGCCGGGCGCGCTGCCGCGGACGCTGCGGCTGCTCGCGCACGTGGAGACCGAGCGGCCGCGCGCCGACCTGCGGCACGTGTACCTGCGGGGCGCGGCGGCGCTGCGGACGGACCTGCCGCAATAGGGCGGCTACCGCCGTCCGCGCGGCCGCACGGCATGATGGTCGGCGGCCCGCGACCAGCGGGGACACCGGGTGAGGGCGAGCAGGGCCGTCGGGCCCGGAACGGGGACGAACGGTGACGGGGCGGTTGCACGGGGTCGTTGCGATGGACGGGCCGTCGGGCACCGGGAAGTCGACGGTGTCGCGCCGGCTGGCCGCCGCCTGTGACGCCGCCTACCTCGACACCGGTGCGATGTACCGCGCCGTCACGCTGGCCGTGCTGCGGGCGGGGCTCGGCGGCGCCGAACCGGCCGCGGCGGAGGTCGCGGTGGGAGCCGTCGCCGACCTGCGGTCGGTGACCGACCCGGCCGCCCCCGCGATCCTGCTGCACGGCGCCGACGTCGAGGCGGAGATCCGCGGGCCCGAGGTGACGCGCGCCGTGAGCGCCGTGTCCGCCCAGCCCGCCGTCCGCACGGCGCTCGTCGAGCGGCAGCGGGCCCTCATCGCCGACGCGGTGGTGGCGGGCGGGATCGTCGTCGAGGGCCGGGACATCGGCAGCGTGGTCACGCCCGACGCGCCGCTCAAGGTGTACCTGACCGCGTCCGACGAGGTCCGGGCCGCCCGCCGCAGCGCACAGGACCGCAAGGCCGGGCGGGCCGCGGAGACCGCGGCGGTGCTGGCCGACGTGCGGCGCCGCGACCGCCTGGACTCCACGCGGAAGGTGTCGCCGCTGCACGCCGCGCCGGACGCGCTCGTCCTCGACACCGACGACCTCAGCGTCGACGCCGTGCTGACGGAGCTGCTGCGGCTCGTCCACGAGCGGGGCCTATGCCGTGAGTGACCGTGTCGTGAGCGACGACCTGCCACCCGGTTCGTGGCCGCGGTTGCACGACGCCGGGCGGTGGCTCGCGAGCCGGCTGTTCCGCCCCCAGTACCGGCTGCGGGTGCACCACGCCGCCCGCATCCCGGCCACGGGCCCGGTCGTGCTCGTCGCCAACCACAGCGCCTACGTCGACGGACCGCTGCTCTTCGGATTACTCGGGCGCCGCGCGGTGTTCCTCGTCAAGGAGGAGATGTTCGTGGGCCCCGTCGGTTGGGGGCTACGGCGGATCGGGCAGGTGCCGGTGCGCCGCGGCACCCCGGACCGGCGGCCCCTGATGGCGGCCACGGCGGTGTTGCGTGCGGGCGGTCTCGTCGGGGTGTTCCCCGAGGGCACCCGGGGTAGCGGCGAGGTCGCCGCGGCGCAGCACGGGGCGGCGTGGCTGGCCCGTACCACCGGTGCCGTGGTGCTGCCGGTGGTCTGCCGGGGTACCCGGCGTCCCGACGGCGTCCGCAGGCGGTGGCGCCCGCGGGTCGACGTGCTGGTGGGGGAGCCACTGGCCATCTCCGGCGGCGGCGGCCGGGCCGGCCTGACCGCAGCCACCGAGACCGTCCGGGCCGAGCTGGCCGGGATGGTCCGAGAACTCGATGACGTACGGAGCAGAGCGTGAACAGCGAGACCGAGGACCGCGCGGCGATGGCCGAGCTGGGGCTGGACCCCGACGAGTTCGCCCCGGCCGACGGGGACGCCGCAGGAGACGGGCCCGGGGAGGAGGCCGTCCTGCCCGCGGCGCCCGTGCTCGCGGTGGTCGGACGGCCGAACGTCGGCAAGTCGACCCTGGTGAACCGGCTGCTCGGCCGCCGCGAGGCAGTGGTGCAGGACATCCCGGGCGTCACCCGCGACCGCGTGGCCTACGACGCGCTGTGGAACGGCAGGCGGTTCACGCTCGTCGACACCGGCGGCTGGGAGCCGGACGCGTCCGGGCTGCAGGCCGCGGTCGCCGCCCAGGCCGAGATGGCGATGCAGACCGCGGACGCCGTGCTGCTGGTCGTCGACGGCGCCGTCGGCGCCACGGCCACCGACGAGGCGGTGGCGCGGGTGCTGCGCCGCTCCGACCGGCCCGTCCTGCTGGCGGCCACGAAGGTCGACGACGACCGCCTCACCTCCGACATCGCCTCGCTCTGGCGGCTGGGCCTGGGCGAGCCGCACCCCGTCAGCGGGCTGCACGGGCGCGGCTCCGGCGACCTGCTCGACGCGGTGCTCGCCGCGCTGCCGGAGAGCCCCCGCGACACCGCGGCGACCGGTGGCGGGCCGCGCCGCGTCGCGCTCGTCGGCAAGCCGAACGTCGGCAAGTCCAGCCTGCTCAATCGTGTCTCCGGGGAGGTGCGCTCGGTCGTCCACGACGTCGCGGGCACCACCGTCGACCCGGTCGACTCGCTCGTCGAGCTGGACGGCGAGGTGTGGCGGTTCGTCGACACCGCGGGGCTGCGCAAGCGCGTGAAGACCGCGAGCGGCATGGAGTTCTACGCGAGTCTGCGCACCCGCGCCGCCATCGAGGCCGCCGAGGTGGCCGTCGTCCTCATCGACGCGAGCGAGCCGATCGCGGAGCAGGACCAGCGCGTCATCTCCATGGTCGAGGAGGCGGGCCGTGCGCTGGTGCTCGTGTTCAACAAGTGGGACCTCGTCGACGAGGACCGCCGGAACGCCATGAAGCGCGAGCTGGAGCGCGACCTCGTCCGGGTGCAGTGGGCCGAGCGGGTCAACGTCTCCGCGCTCACCGGCCGCGCGGTCGCGAAGATCGCGCCCGCGCTGCGGACGGCGCTGGAGTCGTGGGACCGGCGGATCCCCACCGGCCGGCTCAACGGGTGGCTCGCCGACGTCATCGCGGCCACGCCGCCGCCCGTGCGCGGCGGGAAGCAGCCGAAGGTGCTGTTCGCGACCCAGGCGCAGACCCGACCGCCGACGTTCGTGCTGTTCACGAGCGGCTTCCTCGAGGCGGGCTACCGGCGGTTCCTCGAGCGGCGGCTGCGTGAGGAGTTCGGGTTCACCGGCTCCCCGGTGCGGATCTCGGTGCGGGTGCGGGAGAAGCGGGCGCGCAAGCGCTGAGCGGCCAACTGCGACCCCTCTGACAGGTCAAGATGCCGTTACCCTCGACTGCATGACGGCGGAGGCGGTGCACGGCCCGGCTCCGGTCCGGGTCGTGCTCGCCGACGACGAGCCGCTGATGCGGGCCGGCCTGCGCACGGTGCTGGAGGCCGACGGGTCAGTGCAGGTCGTGGGGTTGGCCGAGGACGGCTCGAGCCTGCTCGCGGCCGTCGACGTGCACCGTCCCGACGTCGTGGTCGCCGACGTTCAGATGCCCGGCACCGACGGGCTCGCGGCGCTGCGGGTGCTGTGCGCACGCCCCGACGCCCCGCCCGCGGCCGTGCTCACCACGTTCGACCTCGACGAGTACGTCGGCGAGGCGCTCCAGGTGGGCGTGCAGGGCTTCCTGCTGAAGGACGCCGAGCCGCAGACACTCGTCCGCGCGGTCCTGGACCTCGCCGCGGGCGGGGCGGTGCTCGACCCCCGGATCACGGCCCGGCTGCTGCCGCGCCTGGCCGCCCGGTCCCCGCAGCCGCCCCCGCGCCTGGCCGCCCTGACGCTGCGCGAGCAGCAGGTGCTGCGCGGGCTCGCGGCGGGCGACTCGAACGCCGAGATCGGGTACCGGCTGGGCCTGGCCGAGGCGACGGTGAAGAAGTACGTGTCCGCGCTGCTGACGAAGCTGGGTGCGGACAACCGCGTGCAGGCCGCGCTGCTGGCCCACGGCTGGGGGTTGCGGTGAGGAACCTGCACCCGGCGGTCCGGCGCGGGCTGGTGGAGCTGGCCGTGGTGCTCGTCCCGGCCGGCCTGGTGCTGTTGGGCGCGCCGTCGTTCTCCTGGTCGGTGACCGCGGCGCTGGTGGCGTGCCTGTTGCTGCCGCTGCGGCACATCTGGCCGCCGCTGGCGCTGCTCGGGGCGGTATGGGGTCTGGCCGGCGGGCTCGGCTGGCTGCCGGCGCAGGTCGCGCTCTACGCGCTGGGACGGTGGAGCGGACGGATGTGGGTCACGCTGCCGTGGCTCGCGCTGCCTGTCGTCTCCGCGGTGGTGCCGGTACTGCTCACCCAGGTCCTGTCGTGGCAGACGATCGTGCTGATGGTGGTCGTCGTCATCCTGTACACGGCGTCGCCCGCCGCGCTCGGGCTCCTGGTGAGCACGCGCGCCCGACTCACCGAGAGCCTGCGGCAGCTCGAGGTGGCTCGCGAGGAGGCGCTGGTGGCGTCCCAGGATGCGGCGCGGGCGCAGGAGCGGGCCCGGATCGGGCGGGAGATCCACGACGCCGTCGGCCACCACGCCACCCTGATCGCGGTGGGCGCGGCGGCGATCGCCGCGTCGACGGGCGAGGACGAGACGCGCCGCGGTGCCGAACAGCTGCGGATCCTGGCCAAGCGCGCGCTGGCGGAGATGCGGGCCGCGCTCGGACTGCTGGACGGCACGGAACACCCCGCGGGGTTCACCGAGATCGCCGCGCTGGTGGCGGGATCGCGCGCGGCGGGCGTCGACGTGGCCCTGCTCGACGACGGCGAGCCGCGCGACATCGCACCGGGCGTCGGCCGCGCGGTGTACCGGGTGGTGCAGGAATCGCTCACCAACGCCGCCCGGCACGCCCCGGGCACCGCGGTCCGGGTGGAGCTGCGCTGGCGCCCCACCGAGCTCCAGGTGCAGATCCGCAACGCCGCCCCCGCCAGGACCCACCGCAGACGCCGGGACGTCCAGGGCGGTGGAGCGGGCCTCACCGGCCTCACGGAGCGCGTCACGGCGATGGGCGGGCTGCTCTCGGCCGCCCCGACGTCCGACGGCGGCTTCCTCGTCGCGGCCACGTTCCCGCTGGGCGCCGACCCGGCCCCGGGTATGGGTGGCGAACGCTCCCTCGCGGAACGCCGCTGACCGGGTTACCCACCAGTACCCACCAAAGTCGCCCCCACAGGGCGACCTCGGGCGGTGGTGCGCGCGCCGCCGACCCACGAAACTGGGGCGGCCGTTTCCACCGGACACCCCGGGGCAACGGAAACCAGCAGGTCAGCTGCCACTTTGGGGGGAGCCACGACCGGCCGAACGGGGCGGATCAGGGATGCGCTAGGCTGATCCCGCTCCCTCGGGGGCGGCCGGGACGTGGCGCAGCTTGGTAGCGCACTTGACTGGGGGTCAAGGGGTCGCAGGTTCAAATCCTGTCGTCCCGACGGCCAAAGGGCGGCATCCTCTGCGACGGGGATGTCGCCCTTCGTTCTGTCTGACCTGCGGAAACTCCTGCCTGTCGTGATCTTTGAGTTGATCTTTTGTCGATCATGGCTTGAGTGGTTGGGCACCGTATCTGGAGCAAATCTGGAGCACGGCGTTCTGGCCGGCGAAATGGGGTCAACGTCTGCTCCAGATTCTCGGGTCAGCTCGGCATGATGCTGGTCACGTCAGGCAGGTTCGGAACGGTCGGTATCGAAGTCGGCGGCGTGCGGTGGAGTCCAGGTAGTCCGGTCCGGAATCGCTGCCCGTGGGGACGGTGGTGTGCTGTCCGGGCCGTCGCGGTGTCGTAGCCACGCGTGGTGCCATGCGGGCAGGCTGGGCGGTTCGGTGTTGTACGCCGGTGGCGGCGGCCGCAGCGACCAAGCCGGAGGTTCGTCGCCCGTCTCGGCCGCCGCCCCGGCGGGACTCGAAC
>NZ_JAHKRK010000038.1:0-23914 GCF_019396355.1 Pseudonocardia nigra | reverse complement strand
GGACNCGAACCTGTGCCCCCGGCGGGACTCGAACCTGTGCCCCCGGCGGGACTCGAACCTGTGCCCCCGGCGGGACTCGAACCTGTGCCCCCGGCGGGACTCGAACCTGTGCCCCCGGCGGGACTCGAACCTGTGCCCCCGGCGGGACTCGAACCTGTGCACCCAACTTGGCATTGTGCGAACCTGAACCTGCAGGTGGACGGCCTTCCGTTCGCCGTCGTCCCGGCCCACAGCAAGCTGCGGCGTGACGGGTATCGGAATTAGCGGTATTCGTGTCGTGCTCGGGTGGCGGAGATCATGACGGTCAGTGTGTCGTTCCACCGCCGTGCCAGGTGCCTGTCGCGATCCAGAGCTCGTAGTACAGGAGCCATTCGGAGGCCCAGGGCAGCACCGTGTGGGCGAGTAGGAGGCTGTCGTTCCACTCGCGGCCGTAGTACAGGCAGAGATGATCTCCCGGGTAGACGTGCGGCACGCGGTCGGCTTCGGGGTGCAGTTCCAGCTGCGGTCCGATGACTTCGACCTGCGGGCGCTTCCCGTGCCGGTGGCTCAGACGCACGGTGTAGGTCCGGCTTGCTGCCGTGGGCTGGAGCGGCACGGTGCAGATCAACTTGCCGCGCTGGACGTGCCCGATGGCGGCGGGGAAGGCGTGTCGGATCGCGGCCAGTTGGAGGCCGAGGTTAAGCACGCGGGCGTGGGTTGTGGCCATGGAAGGTGTGGTTCTTGAGCTGGGGGCCGGTCGTCGTGGTGGTGATCAGACCTGTGCGGGCGACGCGGAGCTGCCCGTCAACGCGTTGGCGGCGCAGATGCTCGCCGTATCGAGAGGCCGACGTCCGGACCGCGTTGCCGGGGAAGGCCTTCTCCAGGGTGGACACGACCACGTCGAGCCCGGTGCCGCGCAGTTGGGCAAGGTCGTGCAACACGGTGCTGATCTCGGTGTGCCACTTGATGAAGGCGGCGCGTCGATCGGGGTACTCGTTCCACTTGTCGGCGAAGTTCTCGCCCGGATGCGCGGGATTCGCCACCCAGTAGCGGCCGTTCCGCTGCTCGACGTGGTCCTGCATGGTCGCGACGACGTGACTGGTGGCGGCGAACAGGTCGGCCTCGCCGCTGTAGGCGCGGGCGGCCAGCGTCGTGATCAGGATCGACGGCGGCTTCGCGTGCGGATCGTCGGCGAAGAACAACATGGCGTGCCACTTAAGGACTGGACAACGCGCTGCAGAGTGCTGCGGACCCGCCAAGTGGGGACGTCGGCGACATTGACGTTCTTGGCGAACGCCGCCTCCCGGACCTTGGTCTGCAGCTCGACGGAGCGCCCGCGGAACCACTCGCCGTAGCCGAGGGGGTCGCTGTGCTGCCAGGCCCGGAGCTGCCGGTCGGTGAGCAGGATACCGGTGGGCGGCAGCTCCTCATCGGGGATGGACGGCAGGACGTCGAGGTGGAACCCGAGATCGGGGTAGCCGAGGGTCCAGCAGCGGCGTCGCGCTTCGCAGGTCGCGGGGCCGTCGTCGTGACCGGCCCCGATCTTCCAGCGCCGGTAGGCATGAACCTGGTCGCCGACGCGCTGCTTGAGCTCGGCCTGGGTGGTGCTCGCCTTCCGGATCGGAAGGAGGCACACCAGCTCGATGTCGTACTCGCCGGTCGGGGTGCTGGGACGCACGACAGTGCCGAGCAGGAACGAGCCCTGCGGGTGGATCTGCCACTCGATGCCGCGGTCGGCCAGCCAGGTGCCGACCTCCTCGTAGCGTTCGACGGCGATGTCCTGCAGGTCGGGTGAGATGTCGAGGGTATCGACGGCGCCGTCGAGCAGCATCGACAGCATCTTCTCGAGCGAGTCCACGGTCAGTTGTCCTCTCGGGGGTGGAGGGGGACGTAGGGAGCGGCGCGGTGGTCGGCGAAGCGGTGCGCGACCTCGGGGGAGGCGATCCGGCTGGCTCGTGCCGCCCGCCCGACGAGGTCATCGGCATCGGGCTGCGGATCGCCTCCGCGATCACACTCTCGGTCCCCGTCATCGGCACCTGGACGCACTGGGCCCTGTTCGGAAGCGAGTTCCCCGGCAACGAGATCATCCCGCGGCTCTACATCGTCCACGTGCTGCTGCTGCCCGGCATCCTGCTGGCGCTGATCGCGTTGCACGTCGGGCTCGTCTGGTACCAGAAGCACACCCAGTTCCCTGGGCCGGGGCGGACCGAGCGCAACGTGGTCGGTGTCCGGATCCTCCCGGCGTTCGCGGCGAAGGGCGGCGCGTTCTTCGCCGTGGTCGTCGGCGTGCTGTTCCTGATGGGCGGGTTGCTCGTGATCAACCCGATCTGGACGCTCGGCCCGTACAACCCGGCACAGGTGACCGCGGGTTCCCAACGCGACTTCTACATGTGGTTCAGCGAGGGCATGGCGCGGATCTTCCCCGCGTGGGAGATCAACCTCGGCACGTACACCATCCCCGCGGCGTTCTGGCCGACGGCGTTCTTCCTGCCGCTGCCGTTCGTGCTGGCCGCGATGTACCCGTACATCGAGCGCCGGTTCACGAGGGACTACGCGCCGCACAACCTGCTGCAGCGCCCCCGCGACGTGCCGGTCCGGACCTCGCTCGGCGCCATGGCCCTCGGCTTCTACCTGGTGCTGTGTCTCAGCGCCATCAACGACTGGATCGCGTACTTCTACGACATCTCGCTCAACGCCACCACCTGGATGGGGCGGATCGGGTTGCTGATCGTGCCCCCGATCGCCTACTACGTCACCTACCGGATCTGCCTCGGCCTGCAGCGCTCCGACCGGGCCGTGCTCGAGCACGGCATCGAGACCGGCATCATCCGGCGGCTCCCACACGGCGAGTTCATCGAGGTGCACCAGCCACTGAGCCTTTGCCAACCTGCTCAGACGCTGGCGATCATGAGGGTCTGAACTGCGGCGACGAGCTCGGAGGCCCTGGTCGGGCAGGAGCGGATCTTGCGCAGGATTCGCCAGTTCTTCAGCTCGGCGTTGACGCGCTCGCCCGGGCCGCGCTGGCGGGCGTGCGCGGCGTTGACCTCCTTCTGATTGCGTGAGAGTCGCCGGTAGCGGCCGGTGCCGGCGTCGATGTGGCGACGCCGTTGCGGGACCCGGATGGCAGGCACGCCGCCCTGGTAGGCGGTGTCGGCGACCGCCCGGACACCGGCTGCGGCGAACGCGTCGATGATCCCGTGCTCGCGTGCAGCGCCCATGTCGTGTCGAGCCCCGGGCAGGGCGGGTGAGATCCACACTGGCCGACCGGCCGGGTCGGCGATGACCTGCACGTTCACGCCATGGCATTTGTGCTTGCCGGAGTAGAACGCCCGGTCGCGGCCCGACGCCATGCTGACCCGGTCGATCCGGAGCAGGGTGCCGTCGAGGGTGAGCGCGGTCGTCGTCCGCGATCCCGCTGGACCAGGCCCGGCGGATCGACGCCGACGACGTCGCGGAATGGATCGCCGGCCAGTACCGGCGCGGGCCCTACCCCGTCGTCGTCGTGGGCTCGCCCACCGGGGCTCGTCACCGTGCGTTGCGACGTGCGTCGCCGCGAGGAGCGCGCGGCGCTGGTGCTGGAGGCGACGGACTGCTTCGGGCGGATCGACGTCCTCGTCAACAACGCCGGGGTCGGCTATCTCGGCGCGGTGGTGGACATGACGGCCGAGGACGTGGAGAGGGTCGTGGCGACGAATCTGACGGCGCTGATCGACCTCACCCGGCTGGTGCTGCCCGGGATGCTGCAGCGGCACGACGGCGACGTGCTGATGGTGTCCTCGGCCGCGGCGTGGGTGTCTCTCCCGCCGCTGACCGTCTACGCGGCGAGCAAGCGGGCGGTCGACGGGTTCGTCGAGGGGCTGCGCCGGGAGGTCGGCCCGCAGGGGATCCGGATCCACTCGGTGAACCCAGGGCCCGTCGCCACCGAGTTCCACGCGCGCGCGCTGCGGCTGCGCCCACGCGAGGGCGAGCCAGGTCTGCGGCCCGGGGTCGGTGTGGGACCCGAACGGGTAGCCCGCCGTGCCGTCCGCGAGCTGCGTTCCGGCCGCGGGCGCACCGTCGCGGTGCCCCGCGCGCTCGGGCCGGCCCGGCTGTTGGGCGTCCCGCCGGTCGCTCACGTCGCCGACTTCGGAATCAGGTCGGTCGCGGGCCGGCTGGCACGGCTCGGCCGGACCACCGCCGTGGAGCGGGCTCCCACGGCCCGCCGCGACCGGCCATGACCCCGAGTGGAGTCTGTCTACGGGGCCGGGCGCTCGGCCAGGTAGGCGAGGCGGCGGACGCTCTCGGTGTTGCGCTGGAAGATCAGCGGGGCGCGCAGCGGGTACGGGGTCAGGCGCGCCGGACCGGCGACGGCGTCCTCCCGCATGACGATCTCGCGTCCCCCGTCCGCGGTGGGCTCCAGCACGACCTGCACCTCGACCTCGCTGGCAGGCCAGCCGCGGCCGCGCAGCACGAGCTCACGGCCGGGAACGGACTTGGTCGCCCGCCTGATGTCGTCGAGCAGGAACGGCCAGCCGCCGACGGAGTGGTGCAGCTCGGCCCCCACGGCCGGCCAGTCCGCGCTCACCGCGCGCATCCGGGCCGCGCCGACCACCCAGACCGGGTAGTACCACCCGTCGGCCAAGACGTTCCAGACCGCATCCGGAGGTGCCGTGCTGGTGCGGCGTACCTCAATCACAGGCGCGGAGTAGCCCGCCGGCGCCTGGCTAACCGCCCCTACCGCACGCACACGGAGCAGCGGCGGGAACAGCGCGTGGGGACGGGCCGATAGCAACCCTCTGGCATACGGCGTTCGCCCGGTAGCGGCCCGGGTACTCGCTTGTCAGGCATCTTCGGAGGTCGAGCGATGCGCCTGCCACTCCCCGGACCGGGTGACCTTCTGCGGCCCGTCCGCACCCTGACAGGGGCGATCCAGGTCCTCGGCTCGACGGTGGCCACGACGACCACATTGGTGCCGCAGATCGAACACGTCGTCACTCGGATCATCTCCTTGCTCGACGCCGCCGAACGAGACGCGCCCCGCGTCGGGGTCCTCCTCCACGAGATGGAAAAGCTCGTCGGCTCGCTGGGCTTTGTCTCCCGAGAGGGGCGAGCGGGCACCCTCTCGGGGCTCATCGACCGTGCCGATGCCCTGCTGACATCGAGACGATCCCTGGCCGCCGCCGACCTGCTCGACCGGTTCCACGGTCTCCTGACGGATCAGCGGGTCGAGTCGCTCAACACCCTGCTCGACCGCGCGGAGCCGCTGCTCACGCCCGAGCGGATGGAGGCGGCTGCCCGTCTGCTCGACCGTCTCGACGACATCCTCACGCCGGATCGGGTGGAAGCCGTGCAGGCACTGCTCGACCGACTCCCCGTGCTGCTCACCGCAGAGCGCACCCGCGCGCTCTCCGCATTGGCGGATCAGTCCCGACGACTCGTCACCGCGCTCGAGAGCGGCGAGCTGCCTGCGTCCCGCGACCTGCGGCAGATGCCGCGGGACATCCACGTGATGCTCGAACTCATCGACGACCTGCATCAGGTCGTCACCGGCGTGCCGGGCGCACGGAATGCCCGTGATCGTGGTGCCGAAGCACATCGACAGGTGTCGACGGAGAAACGGTAGGGCGATGCTGTCGTGGGCGCGTCGAGCAGGATCGGCCGGGGCACCCGCACTCGCCTTCGCTCGTCGCGGCGCGCACTGGTGAGGGCCGGCGCTGCCCCTGGCCGAGGCATCGGGTCGTGACGTCCCACGTTCAGTTCGGGGGCTCGGTCTCCCCGGCGGTGGGGTCCGGCCCGCCGCCCCCGGCCGGCTGCCCGGGGGAGGCGAAGGCCGAACCGCCTGGACCGGCTGGGGCGTCGTCGTCTCCCTCGACGTTCGGTTCCCCGAGGACGTCGGCGACGGGGGTGTAGGCGGCAGCGGGATCGTCGTGCGGTTCAGGAGGTCGATCAGGAGATCTCCTCACGATCTCGCGCTCCTTCCTTTGCCGGCTCGGATACGGGGCTCAGCCGGCCGGCTTGTCGGTCTCGTAGCCGATGTTCTGCGCCTGCCACATCCAGCGGGCCTCTTCGAGCTTGCCGGCGAGCTCGATCATGAGGTCCTGGGTCACGAGGTCGGTCTCGGCGGTCTCGTCGATGTGGGTGCGGACCCGGCGCGCTGCGATGTCGACGGACTCGAAGATCTGCTTGATGACGTCGCGGTCTTTGACCCACCCCTCCTGGAAGGAGGGGATGCCGCTGTTCGACGAGACCGTGGGGGCCCGGCCGTCGGGTGGGACGCCGATCGCGGCGGCGCGTTCGGCGATCTCGTCGGTGTAGGTGCGGGCCAGGTTGACCAGCTCGTCGAGGTGCAGGTGCACGTCGTGGAACTGGCGTCCGACGAGGTTCCAGTGCGCCTGTTTCGCCACGAGGGACAGGTCGACGAGATCGACCAGGGTCGCCTGGAGGGCGGCGCCCGTGGTGTCGCGGGCCTGTTCGTCGAGGGTGCTGGGAATGGGATCAGCCATGACTCTCCTCGAGATGTTGCCTTCTCTGCTTGTAGTGAAGTCGAGTGGTGCCGACGCCCATCAGGTTCGGGGGACTGGGGACGTGGCGTCATCGCCCGCGAGCCACGATCCCTCGGCGCTCGCGTGCTCCCGGCGCTCGGCGAGGCGGGCGCGTTGCGGGGCGACCGTGTGCTGCGGCTCGGCCGCGGATTGCCGCCCGGCCTCGAACACCGCGAACCGGGTGGCCAGCGAGCCGGCGGCCAGGGCCAGGCCCGACGCGATCGCTCCGGCCCGGCTGCGGCGGGCCAGGAGGGCGCCTGCGCCGCCGATGGCGGTGAGCGCGTGCGCGACGCGGTTCCAGCGCCCGGCCGGGCCGCTGCGGTAGGCGTCGGCGATCCCTCCGGGCAGTGTGTCGAGGGCACGTTCCAGCTGCCGGCCGGCGAGCAGCTCCACCGCGGCCCCGAGCGCGCCCAGCCGCGCGGCCGGGGTGTTCTCACGAAGGCTGCCGGTGACGCCGGAGATCACCAGTCCGGCGCCGCCGCCTGCCGCGGCCGCGCTGCCCGCGAACAGCACCGGCATCTCGTCGCTCGCCTCGTGCCATGCGGGGACGGCCGTGTTGGTCACCAGCACCGCGGTGTAGCCGGCCAGCGGCGGGCCGAGCAGTGCGGCGCCCCAGCCCGCAAGCCGGCCGAGCCGCGGGGCGATCCCGGTCAGTTCGGAGGCCGCGGCGGTCGAGGCGAGCGCGGCGAACGGGCTCAGGATCCAGGACCCGATCGACAGCGGGGACGTCGGCTTGATCACCCGGAGCATGTGCAGGAACCGCGCGGGCCGGCCCAGGTCGTGGATGAGTGCGACCGTGCCGAGGGCGGCGCCGCCGGCCGCCACCAGTCGCCCGCCGCGGCGCAGGGCCGGGCGATCCGTCTCCCCAGCGAGCGCGAACAGCACCGACGAGGCACCGGCCATGCCGCCCACCCACAGGTAGACCGGCACGTCCGGGCTCTTCCAGGTCGGCGTCTTGATGATCGGCCGGCCGTAGTAGGAGGTGAACTCGGCCGCGGGCACCATCGAGCCGCGCTCGCGCTTGCGGCCTCGGCGCGGTCGGTGCTCCACCGCGCCCGCCGCGCTGCGGTGGCCGTCGCGGTTCGTGTCGAAGGTCCGCCGGCCGTCGTCCGACATCAGCGCCAGCCCTCGACGAATGCCCCGGCGATGGCCAGTGCGAGACCGGCGGCGGCCGCCGCGGCCCGTTTCCACATCCGCGGCAGGTCCCGGGTCGTGACGACGGGGTCGGGTGGCAGGCCGTAGACCTCGGGCTCGTCGAGCAGCAGGAGGAACGCGCCGTCGCCGCCGACGCCGTCGTCGGGGTCGCGGCCGTAGAGCCGGGCTTCGGGGACGCCGTGCGCGTGCAGTTGCGCCAACCGGCGGTCGGCTCGCTCCCGGAGCTCGTCGAGCGGCCCGAACTGGATCGACTCCGTGGGGCAGGCCTGGGCACAGGCCGGCGTCAGCCCGTCTTTAGTGCGGTCGTAGCAGAGGGTGCACTTGAACGCGCGGCCGTCGTCGGGCCGGATGCCGAGCACGCCGTATGGGCAGGCGGTCACGCAGTAGCCGCAGCCGTTGCAGATGTCGGGCTGCACGACGACGGTCTCGAACTCGGTCCGGAACAGCGAGCCGGTCGGGCACACGTCCAGGCACGCGGCATGGGTGCAGTGCTTGCAGACGCCGGAGGACATGAGCCACCGGACGTCGCGCCGCTGCGGCCCGTCGGTCCGGCTGCGGGACTCGACGAACGCGACGTGCCGCCAGGTGTTCGCGCCCAGTGCTCCGGAGTTGTCGTAGGACATGCCGAGGAGATCGAGGTCGGCGAGGTCGGTGGACCCGCTTCCGCTGGGTCCGGCGTCGGCGGGTACGAGGTTCCACTCCTTGCACGCCACCTCGCAGGCCTTCAGCCGATGCACACGGAGGTGTCGGTGAAGAACCCGAGCCGCGGCGGCGCTTCCCCGGGCATGCCCAGGTAGGTGGCCCGCTCGGTCTGCCCGGTGAACGGCGTCGTGTAGGGCGTCCCGACGTTGCTCGCGAAGCCTGCCGTCGGGTCGGTCGCCGACCCGGCCTCGGCATGCTCCGCCCGGACGTCCGGGCTGCCGGGCTCGTCCCCGCCGACGACGTCGAACCGCGATGTCCGGCGCTCGGTCATGGCGCGATCCCCGCCCGGCGCCGGTAGTCCTCGACGAGCGCGCGCAGTTCCGGGCCGTGCGGGCGCCGTCCGGGACGGATGTCGCAGGTGAGCACCTTGGACTCCTGGATGTGGACGTTGGGGTCGAGGCTGATCGACAGCAGGTCGTTGGCGGTGTCGCCGGTGGCGAGGCCGTTGTGGCCGAAGTGCCAGGGCACGCCGACCTGGTGGGTCTCGCGGCCCTCGACGCGCAGCGGCTTCATCCGCTCGGTCACGAGCACCTTCAGCTCGATGGCGCTGCGCGCCGTGACGACCGTCGCCCACCCGTTGTCGGTGAGGCCGCGCTCGCGGGCCAGCTCGGGGGAGACCTCGCAGAACGCCTTCGGCTGCAGCTCGGCGAGGTAGGGCACGTGCCGGGTCATCCCGCCGCCGGTGTGGTGCTCGGTGAGCCGGTAGGTGGTGAGCACGAACGGGAACAGGTCCGAACCGGCGGGGTGGTGTGGATTGTCCGGGCTGTCGTACAGCTTCGCCGACGGGTTGGCCGGGTGCTCCGGGTAGAGCGGGTTGCGGTGCGGCGACTCCACCGGCTCGTAGTGGGTCGGCAGCGGCCCGTCCACCAGCCCGGCCGGTGCGAACAGCCAGGCCTTGCCGTCGGTCTGCATGATGAACGGGTCGTTGCCGGCCAGCGCGGCGCCCGCCTTCGCGTCGGGCGGCGGGACGTAGTCGGGGGCCTTGTCCGGCGGGAAGTCCGGTGTGTCGTGGCCGGTCCAGCGCTCGCCGTCCCACCAGATGAGCGCCTTGCGCTCGCTCCACGGCCGGCCCTGCGGATCGGCCGAGGCGCGGTTGTAGAGCTGGCGGCGGTTGGCAGGCCACGCCCAGCCCCACTCGGTCGCCACCCAGTCCTGTTCGCGCGCCGGCTTGCGGCGCGCGGCCTGGTTGACGCCGTCGGCGTACACCCCGCAGTAGATCCAGCAGCCGCAGCTCGTGGAGCCGTCGTCGCGCAGCTGGGTGTAGGCGTTGAGCGCCCTGCCGTCGGACCCGTAGCCGTTGATCTCCTTCAGCACGTCGGCGGCCAGCGGCTCGGCCTTCGGCCCGTGCGCACCGTACTCCCACGTCAGCGCCCTGATCGGAGCGTCGCGCGGGTCGTCGGAGTCCGCGAGGCGCTCCTTGATGATCCGCCCGAGGTGGTAGAAGAACCACAGGTCGCTGCGGGCGTCGCCGGGCGGCTCCACCGCCTTGTGCCGGTACTGCACCAACCGCTGGGTGTTGGTGAACGTCCCGTCCTTCTCCACGTGCGACGCCGCGGGCAGGAAGAACACCTCGGTGGCGATGTCCTCCGTGTGCAGCTCGCCGGTCTCGACCTCCGGGGAGTTCTTCCAGAACGTCGCGGTCTCCACGCAGGACATGTCCCGCACGACCAGCCACTCCAGCTGCGCCAGCGCGAGCCGCTGCAGGCGTGCGTTCGCCCCGCCGACCGCCGGGTTCTCCCCGGCCACGATGTAGCCGGGTACGTGCCCGTCGAGCATGTCGAGCACGGTGCGGTAGTTGTTGTGGTCGCCGGTCAGCCGGGGCAGCCAGTCGAAGCCGTAGTCGTTCTCCGCCGTGGCCGCGTCACCGAACCACGCCTTGAGCAGGCTGACGATGTAGTTGGGCATGTCGCCCCAGAACCCGGCCTTGCCCGCGTCCGGTTCGATGTAGCTGGCCAGCGACTGGCCGCGCTCGTCGGCGGGCATCGGCAGGTAGCCGGCCGGGCAGGATGTTGAACAGCGTCGGGATGTCGGTGGAGCCCTGGATCGTCGCGTGCCCGCGCAGCGCCAGGATGCCGCCGCCGGGGCGGCCGATGTTGCCCAGCAGCGTCTGCAGGATCGCCGCGGCGCGGATGTACTGCACGCCGACGCTGTGCTGGGTCCAGCCGACGGCGTAGGACCAGTTGGTGGTGCGGTCCCGGCCGCTGTTCTCGGTGATCGCGCGGGCGAGCTCGTGGAAGGTGTCCTGCGGGATGCCGCAGACCTCCTCGACGAACTCCGGGGTGTAGCGGGCGTAGTGCCGCTTGAGGATCTGGTAGACGCACCGCGGGTGCTGCAGCGTCTCGTCGCGGGCCGGTTTGCTGCCAACCGACGCGCCGCCGCTGCCGTACTGGTCGCCTCCGGCTGTCTCCCTCTGCTCCCGGCCGCCGTGCTGTTCCTCTCGCCGTTGCTCCCGCGTCTGCCCCTCGTCGCCGGGTGGTCGTGGTGGCGCGCTGCGTCGTCCGGCGGCGGCGGGAGACTGTTCGGCGCCCTCGTACTGCCAGGTGGCGATGTCGTAGGTGCCCTTCTCCGGGTCCCACCCGCTGAACAGCCCGCCGAGGTCTTCGGTGTCGCGCTAGTCCTCGCTGATGATCGCCGCCCCGTTCGTGTACGCCACGACGTACTCGCGGAACTCCTTCCCCTGCGACAGCACGTGGTGGATCAGACCGCCGAGCAGCGCGATGTCGGTGCCGGCCCGGATCGGGACGTGCAGGTCGGCCAGGGCGCTCGTGCGGGTGAACCGGGGGTCGACGTGGATCACCTTCGCGCCGCGCAGCTTCGCGTCCATGACGAACTGGAAGCCGACGGGATGGCACTCGGCGAAGTTCGAGCCCTGGATCACGATGCAGTCGCTCTTGGTGAGGTCCTGCTGGAACGTCGTGGCGCCGCCGCGGCCGAAGGAGGCTCCCAGACCGGGAACCGTGGAGCTGTGTCAAAGGCGGACCTGGTTCTCCACCTGGATCGCGCCGAGCGCGGTGTAGAGCTTCTTGATGAGGTAGTTCTCCTCGTTGTCCAGCGTGGCGCCGCCGAGGTGGGCGATGCCCATCGTGCGGCGCAGCGGCTGGCCGTTCTCGTCGGTGTCCTGCCAGGTGCGGCGGCGCGTGTCCAGGATCCGGTCGGCGATCATGTGCATCGCCGTGTCGAGGTCCAGGTCCTCCCACTCCGTGCCGCCGGGGCGCCGGTAGCGGACCTTCGTGATCCGGTCGGGCCGGGTCACCAGCTGTTTGGACGCCGCGCCCTTCGGGCAGAGCTTGCCCAGCGAGATGGGGGAGTCCGGATCGCCCTCGATCTGGGTGACCTGCTCGTCCTTCACGAACACCCGCTGACCGCAGCCCACCGCGCAGTACGGGCAGATCGACTGCACGACGCGGTCGGCGGACGTGATCCGCGCGTGCAGGTGCTCACTCCAGTCCGAGCGGGCGGCGTCCCCGCGTGCGGTCCGGTCCGCGCTCCTCGCCTGCCGGACCACGGCCATGCTTCGATCCACTGACGCACGCCCACGGGCCGGGTGTTTCCCTGCCCTCACCGCGTCAAAACGTGGCCGAGGAATCGGCAGCCTGGGGTACCGGGCGAGTAGATCGCCCGTTGCGGTACCAGTTCGACCACGTCCACTCTGGTTCCCGCCCGGCGCGCGTCCACTCACGGCCGCGTTCTGGCCCGCCTGAACCCGCGCCCGACGGGTATGCCGTCCGCGTGGGAGCGACCTTTCATCTCGGTCGGATCGCCGGCATTCGCGTCGGCGTCCACTGGAGCGTCCTGGTGATCTTCATGATCATCGCCGTGGGGTTGGCGGGGCAGCGCTTCCCGGCGGCGTACCCGCAGCATAGGGCGGGCGCCTACGTGGCCGCTGGCGTGCTCACCGCGGTCGTCTTCTTCGCCTCGCTGCTGGCCCACGAGATCTCGCACGCAATCGTCGCCCGGCGTAACGGACTGCGGGCGGACGACATCACGCTGTGGCTGTTCGGTGGGGTGGCCCGGTTGTCCGGGGAGGCCCGTGACCCGGGGGCGGAGCTGCGGATCGCGGGGGTCGGCCCGCTGGTGAGCCTGCTGCTGGGCGGGGTCTTCCTCCTCCTCGCCTGGCTGCTCGGCGCGAGCGGATACGAAGGACTCGTCCTCGAAGGCCTGGCCTGGCTGGGCGGGATCAACATCGCGCTCGCGGTGTTCAACGTGGTCCCGGCGGCCCCGCTCGACGGCGGGCGGCTGTTGCGCTCGGTGATCTGGTGGCGCACCGGTGACCGGCTCGCGGCGACGGTCTGGGCCGGGCGGGCCGGGCAGGTGTTCGGCTGGATCCTGGTGGCGCTGGGCCTGTTCACGTTCGTCACCCGCGCCGGTTTCGGCGGGCTGTGGCTCGCGCTCATCGGGTGGTTCCTGGTCGCGGCGGCCACCGCGGAGAGCCGGCAGGCCACCGTTCGCGAGCAGCTCGGCGGGATGGCCGTTCGCGAGCTGATGACCCCCGACCCGATGACCGCGCCCGCGTCGATGACGGTGGAGGAGCTGCTGGGCAGCGACCTCATCCGGCACCGGCACTCGACGTTCCCGCTGACCGAGGACGGGCAGGTCCCGGCCGGGTTGGTCACGTTCACCCAGATCCGGCGGGTCCCGCCGCAGGAGCGGGCGAGCACCCGCCTGCGCGACATCGCCTGCCCGATGGACCAGGTGGCGCAGGCCCGTCCGGAGGATCGGGCCGCCGAGCTGCTCCCGCGGCTGAGCGAGTGTGCGGAGGGGCGGGCGCTGGTGATCTCCGAGGGCAGGCTGGTCGGCATCGTGTCCCCCTCCGACGTGAGCCGTGTCCTCCGGTGGATGAGCGTGCCCGGTCAGCACTCGCAACGCGCGTCGCAGTAGGGGATCGGGGATCGCGGCGGGACTCGGGGATGCGTCAGATGTGGGGAAACTGCTGTACCGCCTCCTCCAAGCCGGCGCGCAGGTCGAACACGTGTCGCTTCGCGTGGAGCGCCTCGGGGAGCGGTCCGAGCGGCGGGACGATGCGCAAGGCGATGGCCGCCCTTCGGGCGTCCTGCGCGGCCTGAACGAGGCCTTCGACGGCGAGGGGCGTCAGGGCGGACACGCGGGTGAGGTCAAGTACGAGCAACCGGGGTAACAGCACCAGCTGCTCCAGCACCGCAAGGCGCAGCTGAACTGCGTTAGTCTCGTGCAGCTCGCCAGTGACGCGCAGGATCCGGACCCCGGGGTCAGGACGGCGGAGGGCGATGACAAGGCCGGGACCGAGCTCTGTCGAGTCGATCGCCCGTTCCTGGGGCTCCGGCATGTGCTCCCTTCCCGCCTGCCCGTCGGCACGGCGTCGACGGCGGGGAGCGGACCCGTGGTCGGCCCGTCGCGCGGCGCTACTACGGGGGTCCGTGAGCACGAACCACACGCCCCTGCAGGTTTCCAAGTCCGGCGGCGCCGAAACGCAATGGAAGAGCCTGAGTGGGCAGGTGTACTTCGGTGCGGTCGTCGTCGATGTGGGGGACAGGCCCGTCGATGTCGTGACCCCGGGGCGGACTCGAACCGTTGGCCGAACGACCGGAGGACCCGTCATGGCGATCAGCACCGCAGCCGATGAGCGGGGGACGCCGGCGGATCGATCACCAGGCGTCCGCGAGCGCGTCGTCGACCGTGCGGTGCAGCGGCAGCAGCTTGTCCAGCCCGGTGATCTGCAACGGACGGATCGCCGCACGTGCATCGCCGACGACCACCCGCAACCGGCCGGCGGTGCTTGCGGTAGGAGCGGAGGCTGCCTGGACCAGCACTGTCAGCCCATGCGAGTCGAGAAAGCTCACGCGGCTCAGGTCCAGGACCACCGGTGCGCCCGGCTGGGTGTCGTCGAACGCGGTGTTCAGGGCGTCGGCCAGGGCCGGCGCGGTGAGCATGTCGATCTCTCCGGCTACCGATACCACGACCGCCGGACCGGCCTGCGTCACCGCGAGCTGCATTGTCGGTGACCTGAGTTCCTCCTCGGGACCGTCAGCCATGTCAGCTGACCGTACTCTGGACGAGAGCAGGCGTCGTTTCGCCTGCGGAATTCCCGCCAGGAGCGCGGGAGCCTCGGCGGGCGCGATGTCGCTGACCGCGACGTCGAAAGTGGTGGTCAACAGGCGGGGACGGGTGCCTCCCACGACGGTCGGCCGGCGTGCGAGGTCATGACAACGTTGCCCACACGGTCTTGCCGCGGTTGTGCGTGGTCCAGCCCCACCGCTGGGCGAGCGCGTCTACGAGCTGCAGGCCGCGACCTCGGGTCGCGTACATGTCGTGGGGCATGAGCCGCGGAGGGTCGAGGGAGTGGTCGGTGACCTTGATCCGCAGCAGCCTGCCGTCGTAGTGGACCTGTAGCCGCAAGCTGGTGCGGGCGTGGTCGACGGCGTTGCTGACCAGCTCGTTCACCACGAGTACCGCGTCCTGGACCGCATCCTCGGCCAGGCCCCAGCGCAGGCATCGTTGCCGGACGCGCGGGCGTAGCCGTGCCGGGGCGTCGATCGCGGGCGGCACCGTCCACCGTGCGCGCACGTGCGGCGGGCGCATCGGGCACCGCGCTCGGGCGAGGTCCTTGCTCTGGGCCACCCACAGGTGCCGGGTCACGCCCGAGGTCTGCAGGGCCTCGCGCATGAGCGGGTCGGTGGTGAGCAGGACGAGCCGGGCGTCGGGCCAACCGCCGGCCTGGTCCATCGCGGCTGTCACTACCCGCAGCGTGCTGGCGCGCTGGATCTGCAGGTCGTTGACGTCCAACAACACGCAGGCATGCACATGCAGCAGCGCGGCCAGCCGGTCGCGAACGGCCGCGCGAGTGGTGCGCGACAGCAGTCCGCGGAGCTCGACCAGCACGGCGTCGCCGGTTTGCGGAACCGGCGCCTCGAACGCGATGCTGCCAGCCAGACGATCGGGATGTGTCGTCACGGCCGTTCTGACGTCGTGCACTACGGCGCTTCTCCGACGCCCCAGACCTCTCACGCCCCTGTGCCGCGGCTGTCAGCCGGGTGTCCCGTCGGGGTCACCGCTTTGCTCGCTGGTCCCACCGCCGGCCCCACCCGGACCGCAGGATCCGGCTCCGGTCAGCACGAGCGCGGCGCTGGCGACTGCCGCAATGAGCGCTCGCAGGATTGTGTGCTTCGCCATACCCAGCGGATACCCCGAGACGTGCGACGCACACCCAAACGGCGATTGGGTTCGCATGGTCGCCGGCCCTGCATTTGTGGGCTGGCCTCGACGTGGACAATGCGGTCGGCTTCGTGCCGCTCGACACGGCCGGAGCTGGCTGCACCCTGCGCTGCCCATCGGCATGATCGCGCTCGGGGTGCTGCTCGGTCGCGGCCGAGCTGCCCTGCGGCGGGCACCCCAGGTGCGGCCGGGGCGGATGTGCCGGCGGCGGGCGGCGCCCGTACTGGCACGCCAGGCGGATCCAGTGCTTCTGTGCCGGGGCGAGGTCGTCTTACTCCCCGGGACATCGATGCGCCTCCAACCGGCCTATTCCCTACCGCCGAACGCTTCGGTGCTCTGGTTGTGAAAGGGCTGGGGTCGGACCCGCAGCTCGAACATCCGTTTGCGTGCCTGTCGGTCGGGAACTCGAAAAGCCCACTCCCACTCCACACGGAGGAAACGGACGCATGAAATCGATCATCCGGACCGCGAGCGTCCTGCTCACCGCAGTGGTCATGGTGCTCGTGGGTCCGGTCGCGATCGCGCAGGCCGGCACGCCCGCGCGCGTCGACGACAACGGGGTGTCCGAGCAGGACCGGAAGTTCCTCCGACAGGCCCACCAGTCGAACCTCGCCGAGATCCAGACGGGGAAGCTGGCCCAGGAGAAGGGCGAGAGCGACGAGGTCCGCGAGCTCGGCCGGCTGTTCGTCAAGGATCACTCCAAGCTCGACGACGAGCTCGTGGAGGCAGCCGACGACCTCGGCGTGGACCTGCCCTCGCAGCCGAACCGGGAGCAGAAGGCGATCGCCGAGAAGCTCGAGGACCTCGCGGGAGCCGAATTCGACGACGCCTGGGTCGACGCGCAGATCGAGATGCACGAGGAGGCGGTCGCGCTCGGCGAGAAGGAGATCAAGCACGGGGGGAACGACGACGTCATCCGCCTCGCCGAGGAGTCGGCGCGGGTGATCAAGCACCATCTGGCGCGGCTGCGTGACGTCGAGGACGACCACGACGAGAAGGATTGAGACGAGAGAAGGACTACACCGAGGGTGAGGACGTATCAGTCCCGCAGCATGCCGCGCAGCACGTACTGCATGATCCCGCCGTTGCGGTAGTAGTCCGCCTCGCCGGGGGTGTCGATGCGGACGGTCGCGTCGAACTCGACCGTCTCGCCCGACTCCTTGGTGGCCGTGACGTGCACGGTGCGCGGGGTGGAGCCGTCGTTCAGCGCGGTGACGCCGCTGATGTCGAAGGTCTCGGTGCCGTCGAGGCCCAGCGACGCCGCCGACTCGCCCTGCGGGAACTGCAGCGGCAGCACGCCCATGCCGATGAGGTTGGAGCGGTGGATGCGCTCGTAGCTCTCCACGATCACGGCCTTCACCCCGAGTAGCGCGGTGCCCTTGGCCGCCCAGTCACGCGACGAGCCGGAGCCGTACTCCTTGCCGCCGAGGACGACCAGGGGGGTGCCCTGCTTGGCGTAGTTCTGCGCGGCGTCGTAGATGAACGCCTGCGGCCCGCCCTCTTGGGTGAAGTCGCGGGTGTAGCCGCCGGAGACGCCCCGTCCTTCGTTTTCTTCGCCGAGGAGCAGGTTGCGTAGCCGGATGTTGGCGAACGTGCCGCGGATCATCACCTCGTGGTTGCCGCGGCGGGAGCCGTAGGAGTTGAAGTCCCGCTTCTGGACGCCGTGCTCGCACAGGTACTGCCCGGCCGGCGAGTCCTCCTTGATGGAGCCTGCCGGGGAGATGTGGTCGGTGGTGACCGAGTCGCCGAGCAGCGCGAGCACCCGGGCGCCGGAGATGTCCTGCACCGGCTCGGGCTCCTGCTGTATGCCCTCCAAGTACGGGGGCTTGCGGACGTAGGTGGAGTCGGGGTCCCACGCGAAGGTGTCGCCCTCGGGGGTGGGCAGCGAGCGCCACCGCTCGTCGCCCGCGAAGACGTCGGCGTAGTCCTTGGTGAACATCTCCTGGTTGATCGCGTTGTCGATCGTGGCCTGCACCTCCTGCGGCGAGGGCCAGATGTCGCGCAGGTAGACGTCGTTGCCCTCCGGGTCCGTGCCGAGGGGCTGGGTCTCGAAGTCGAAGTCCATGGTGCCCGCCAGACCGTAGGCGATGACCAGCGGCGGCGAGGCCAGATAGTTCATCTTGACGTCGGGGTTGATCCGGCCCTCGAAGTTGCGGTTGCCCGACAGCACGGACACGACCGCAAGGTCGGCCTCGTTGACCGCGGCCGAGATCTCCTCGGCGAGCGGGCCGGAGTTGCCGATGCAGGTGGTGCAGCCGTAGCCGACCAGGTGGTAGCCGAGCTTCTCCAGGTACGGCCAGAGGCCGGCCTTCTCGTAGTAGTCGGTGACGACCTTCGAGCCGGGAGCCATGGACGTCTTCACCCACGGCTTGACCGCGAGGCCCTTGTCGACGGCGTTCTTGGCCAGCAGCGCGGCGCCGAGCATCACCGACGGGTTCGAGGTGTTCGTGCACGAGGCGATCGAGGAGATCACCACGGCGCCGTGGTCGAGCTCGAACTCGCGCCCGTCCACCAACCGGACCCGGGTGGGGTGGCTCGGCCGACCCTCCGTGCCGGCAGCGGCCGAGACCGGCTCGTGCGGCACGCCGTCGTCGTTCCCGGCCACGCCAACAGCGGGCGGGTCGCTGGCTGGGAAGCTCTCGGAGCTCGCCTCGTCGACGGCGGACCGCACGCCGAACGGCTGCTCCTGGGTCGGGACCCCCGGCCTGCGGTCCTCGCCCCCGGTCTGGCCGCTCTCCACGTACTCGGGCAGCGCGGAGCGGAACGCCTGCTTGGCCTGCGCGACGGCGATGCGGTCCTGGGGGCGCTTCGGCCCGGCGATCGACGGCACCACCGAGGACAGGTCCAGCTCGAGGGTCTCGGAGTAGGCCGCTTCGCGGGACGGGTCGTGCCAGAGGCCCTGCTCCTTGGCGTAGGCCTCGACGAGCTCGACCTGGGCGTCCGGGCGGCCGGTGAACGTCAGGTATCGGATCGTCTCCTCGTCGATCGGGAAGATCGCCGCGGTGGAGCCGAACTCGGGGCTCATGTTGCCGATCGTGGCCCGGTTGGCCAGCGGCACCGCGCCGACGCCTTCGCCGTAGAACTCGACGAACTTCCCGACGACGCCGTGGCGGCGCAGCATCTCGGTGATCGTCAGCACCACGTCGGTGGCCGTGGACCCCGGTGGGATCTGCCCGGTCAGCTTGAATCCGACGACCTTCGGGATGAGCATCGAGACGGGTTGCCCGAGCATGGCCGCCTCGGCCTCGATACCGCCGACGCCCCAGCCCAACACGCCCAGCCCATTGACCATGGTGGTGTGCGAGTCGGTGCCGACGAGGGTGTCGGGGTAGGCCTGCCCGCCCCGGCTCACCACGACCCGTGCCAGGTACTCGAGGTTGACCTGGTGCACGATGCCGGTGTTCGGCGGGACGACCTTGAACTGGTCGAACGCGCCCTGGCCCCAGCGCAGGAACTGGTAGCGCTCCTTGTTGCGCTGGTACTCCAGCTCGACGTTGCGCTCGAAGGCGTCCGGCCGGCCGAAGACGTCGGTGATCACCGAGTGGTCGATCACGAGTTCGGCCGGTGCGAGCGGGTTGACCTTCGTCGGGTCGCCGCCGAGCTCGGTGACGGCCTCGCGCATCGTGGCGAGGTCGACCACGCACGGCACGCCGGTGAAGTCCTGCATGACCACGCGCGCGGGCGTGAACTGGATCTCGGTGTCCGGCTCGGCCGTCGGGTCCCAGTTCACGAGGGCGCGGATGTGGTCGGCGGTGACATCTGAGCCGTCCTCGGTGCGCAGCAGGTTCTCCAGCAGCACCTTGAGGCTGAACGGCAGTCGCTGCGCGCCCTCGACCGCGGACAGCCGGTAGACCTCGTGCTCCGCGCCACCCACCTCGATCTTTCCCTTGGCTCCGAAGCTGTCCATGTTGGCCACGATGGCTGTCCTCCCCTGGCATCCGTGATCGGCAGCGGCTGCGTGGGTCACGATCGGTTCTCGAGGGCGCGGAGCGTCGCTTCGGTGACCATGCCGAGCACGAGGTGTCCGACCAGGCCGCGCAGGTGCGCCTGCCAGGGGTAGTCGCGCTGCCGGCCCATGATTCCCAGGAGCCTGCCGGCGATCTCATCGTTCAGGATGGTCAGCGCCAGTCCGAAGAGGGCGCCACGCCCGGTCCGCAACCAAGGCTGCGCCTGCCGCAGCCGGGCGTACGCGGCGCCTGGGACCATGCCCACCGCGTAGTGGAAGGCGATCCCCGCGGCGTTGGGTTCGTCCTGCGCCGCGTCGCTGCGGACGAGCCGCGCGAGGCGGCGGGCCGCGGCGTGCGCGGTGTCCTTGCCGAAGACCCTGGTCTGCTTCTCGCGCTGCAGCGCGGTCGGATCCTGCCGCCGGTACATCCACCAGGTCACGACGTCCATCGCCCAGACGCCGACCGCTCCGGCGCTCGCGCCCCTCGTCACATCACCCGTCATTCTTAGCTCCTCGAGGCAGGCAGCCGGCGTGATTTCTGCACCACACCGGGCGTACCCACCGGGCGCCCGCGCAGACATGTCCCAGCAGCTTCCGAACCAGGGCGTGGGTTTCGCGATCGTGACGGGGGGTAGCAGTGGACGGTGCGGCCGGGGAGCACGCGCGGGGCGGGCAAGAGGCCGGATGACGGGGAGCTGTGTAGTGGGCGGGTCGGATCTGGAACTTGGGAGCGGCGAGCAACGCGCGCAGCAGTCCGGACACCAGCGCCGGGTGATGGTCGCGCAGCGGGTCGGTTGGGCGGTGCTCGCGCTGATCGTGTTCGCCGCGCTCGCCGGGCTGCTCGGCCCGGGTCCGCTCAGCCAGGTGACCCACACCGACCCGTCGGGCCTGGTGCGGCTGGAACACGAGCGGTTCGCGAGGTACATCGGGGGACACGAGCCTGCAGCTGCAGGTGCTTCCCGACCCGGAGCAGGCCGACACCGCGCAGGTGTGGATCTCCTCGGACTACCTGTCCACCGTCCGCGTGCAGCAGGTGCAGCCCGAACCCGACACCTGGACCGGGGTGGGCGACGGTGCGGTCCTGGCGTTCCCGGTCAGCGGGCCGGATCCGATCACCGTCGTGCTCCAGATCCGCCCCGACCAGGTCGGGCTGCTGCGCGGAGCCGTTGGCGCACCGGGCCGGGAGCCGGTCGAGTTCTGGCAGCTCGTCTACCCGTGAGTGGAAGGAGAGCACCGTGGACGCGGTCCTGCGGGCGGCGCTGGTCTATGTGGCCCTGCTGGTCATCTTCCGGGTCACCGGCAAGCGCACCATGTCCCAGGTGACCACCTTCGACCTGGTCCTGCTGCTGATCGTCTCCGAGGCCACCCAGCAGGCGCTGCTCGGCGAGGACTTCTCCGTCACGATGGGAGTCCTTGTGATCATCACGCTGGTCGGGCTGGACCGGTTCGCCGACTACCTGGGCTGGCGCTTCCCCCGGGTGGGCCGGGTCCTCGACGGCACCCCGGTGGTCCTGATCGAGCGCGGGCGCGCGTTGGAGGATCGGCTGCGCCAGCACCACATCGCCATGGACGAGGTGCTCCAGCAGGCCCGTTCCAGCCAGGGCGTGCGGCGTGCGGACGAGATCGACTACGCCATCCTGGAGCGCTCGGGCAGTATCAGCATCATCCCGAAGAAGGGATGATCACCCCGCGGGTGATCGTGAGTAGCTGGCTGGCGGTGGCGGCCGGCGTCCTGCTGCTCGCCGTGGTCATGTGGGACGTCGTCACGACTGTGTTCGGCCCCAGCATGGGCAGCGACCCTCTGACCCGGGGGTGGGAACGACTGCTGGCGCCGCTCGCCCGCCGGTTGCGGACGCATCGGCCTGCACTGGTCTGGGTGGGGCCGATGTTCGCCGCGGTGACAACGCCGAGCTGGCTGGGGCTGCTGTGGTTTGCCTGGGCCCTGGAGTTCCAGCCCGCCGGCTCGGTCGTCACCCCGGACGGCCGGGATGCCGATGACTGGGTGCAAGCCTACTTCGCCGGCTACTCCCTGGTGACGCTCGGCAACGGAGAGTTTCAGCCGGGCAGCGCGCTCTGGCAGGCCATGTCCGTGGTTGCTGCCGCATCCGGCCTCATCCTGATCACATTGGGGCTCGGTTACCTCGTCGCGCTGGTCGCGGCGGCCATCCAGCGCCACGCCACCGCGGCCCGGATCCACGGTTGGGGCAGACTCCGCTCGACGTGGTCTTGGCGGCGTGGGACGGGCGGGACCTGAGCCAGATCGACGACGACCTGCGGGAGCTCAATCAGTCGATCGCCCAGATCGCCCAGCAGCACCTGGCCTATCCCGCGCTGAGACACTTCCACTCCGCCGCCCGCGTCAACGCGCTGGCCCTGTGCCTGGCCATCCTCGACGAGGCATTGACCGTCATGGAGTGTGCGGTCGTGCCCGGGCACGGCCCGCGCGCTCACGGTGACGCAAACGCGGGCTGCGATCGACCGCTTCCTCGATCTGGAGCGGTCCCCATCCTATGGGCATGACACGCCCGTTCCCCCGCCGGCGGAGCTGTCCCGGCTGCGTGCGGCCGGTATCCCCGTCACCAGCAACCGCGAGTTTCGGGCGGCGGTTGCTCACCTCGCGCCGCGCCGCGGGGCACTGCGCGCGCTCGTCGAGGACGACGGATGGACGTGGGCAGACGTGACCGGCGAGCAATGAAACCCCTTGCCGCACTGCCCGTTGGGCGGTCAGCTGGCGTAGGCGCGCAGTCGGTCGGCGCGCTCGCCGGTGCGTAGCTTGGTGATGATCTCGCGTTCGATCTGGCGGATCCGCTCCCGTGAGAATCCGAAGCGGCGGCCGATTTGGTCGAGGGTGTGGGGCTGGTCGTCGTCGAGGCCGTAGCGCATTCGGACGATCTGCTGCTCGCGTTCTTCGAGGGTGGCGAGCACGCGGAGCAGGTCGTCGTGCAGCAGGTGGGAGATCACCGTGGTCTCGGCGTCGGTGGCCTCGCCGTCCTCGATGAAGTCGCCGAGCGGCGCGTCCTCCTCGGATCCGACCGGCATGTCGAGGCTCACCGGGTCGCGGGCGTGGTCGAGCAGGTCGGCGATCTTCTCCTCGTCGATGCCCGACTCCGCGGCGAGCTCCTTGTGGGTGGCGTCGCGCCCGAGTTTCTGGTGTAGCGCCCGCTTGGTGCGGGCGAGCTTGTTGAGCTGTTCGACGAGGTGGACGGGCAGGCGGATGGTGCGGGCTTGGTCGGCCATGCCGCGGGTGATGGCCTGGCGGATCCACCAGGTGGCGTAGGTGGAGAACTTGAAGCCCTTGGTGTAGTCGAACTTCTCCACCGCATGGATCAGGCCGAGGTTGCCCTCCTGGATGAGGTCGAGCAGTGGCATGCCGCGGCCGGTGTAGCGCTTGGCCAGGGAGACGACGAGGCGCAGGTTGGCCTCGAGCAGGTGGTTGCGGGCCTGCTGGCCGTCGCGGACGATCGCGCGCAGGCCGGCGGCGTACTGCTTGTCGAGGTCGCCGGGGGCGGCGTCGTCGAGCACGTGCTGGGCGAACACGCCGGCCTCGATCCGCTTGGCCAGTTCGACCTCCTGCTCCGCGGTGAGCAGTGCGGTCTTGCCGATGCGGTTGAGGTAGACGCGGACCAGGTCGGCCGCCGGGCTCTGGGCGTTGGCGTCTTCTGCGACAAGCTCGGCGCGCACCACTGGCTGGCCCCCAGGCTCCGAGGTGTGAATCCTTGGTCGTCACCGGGTACCCGCCAACACTGCGGTGTCACCGCAACTCCCGCTCGACTCGCTCCACGATGGCGAGAGTGGTCGCCCGTTGCCGGCCGCGGCGCTGCGGTCTTGGAGACGGTGCGGGTCGCTTCCCAGCAGAACGCCTCGGCCAGCGCGTCCGGCGTGGGCAGCGGGAACGGGCCGCTGGCCTGCCAGCGGGCCAGGGGTGGGGCGTCGGTCTCGGAGTGAACACGGCGGTGATAGACCTGCTCGACCCAGGCGGTGAACAGCCGGTTCAGCCCGTCCAGGTCAGCGACATGGTGCCGGCCCCGCTGCCCGGGGGACTCGCCGCCGGTGGGCTCCCCGGTGATCTCGACGAGGAACTGCTCGCGGACGGTGCGGGTGGGGTCGGCCGCGCGGCGAGGTGCCCGCAGGAGCGGGTCCTTTTCCGCGCGGCCTCCCGCCGAACCGGACGTGACGGTTTCCCTGTCATCCGGCTCTCCAGTGATTACGGCGTGAGCGGTGGGGCTGGTTGCCTGGGATGGATCAGGTCGTGGCAGTCGCCGCAGACCACGAGGGTCTTGCGTCGGCGTCTGGTCATGAGCTGGGACCATCCGGGCTGCGGCTGGCCGGGTCGGGCGAGGTCGGCGAGCGCGCGGACGTGGTGGACCTCGATGTTGTCCGTGCGTTGGCAAAGCTCGCACTTGCCCGCCCGGAGCCTCTTGAT
>NZ_JAHKRK010000376.1 GCF_019396355.1 Pseudonocardia nigra | reverse complement strand
ACACCGTCACTCTCGACCCCGCGGCCTAACCCAACACCGAAAAGAACCCGGCACCGCTGCGTGCCGGGTACCTTCACGCGCCCGGGTCACCTCGATTCACGTATCAGCCACCTTCCCGCAACCACGTGGCAGGAAAGTGGCTTTGCTGCAATCCGACAGGCTCAGGCCGCCTGGCCGACGGCGAACCGGTCGCGGCCCAGCAGCCGCTCGTAGATCCCCTCGAACGTCGCGAGCGTGGCGCCGATGGCGTGCTCGGCCACGATCTCCTGGCTGGCCGCGCCCATCCGCTTGCGCAGCCCCGCGTCGGAGAGCAGTGCGGCGAGCCGGGTGGTCAGCTCGGGCACGTCGCCGGGCGTGTAGAGCCAGCCGTTGCGGCCCGGGCGCACGAGGTGCGGCAGCGCCATCGCGTTCGCGGCGATCACCGGGGTGCCCGCGGCCATCGACTCCAGCGTGGCGAGGCTCTGCAGCTCGGCGATGCTCGGCATGCAGAAGACGTCGGCGCGGGCGTAGGCCTCGAGCAGCTCGTCCTCGGAGACGAACCCGCGGAACCGCACGCGGTGGCCGATGCCGAGGCTGCCGGCGAGCGCGGTCCACTCCTCGCGCCGGGCGCCGTCGCCGACGATCTCCAGCTCGCCCGGCAGCTCGGCCGGCAGCGCCGCGAAGGCGCGGATCAGCTCGTCGACGCGCTTCTCCTGGTCGAGCCGTCCCACGAACAGCACGGTGGGGACCGGGCCGGGCAGCTGCTGCACGGTGCGGTAGCGGTCGGCGTCGATGCCGCAGGAGACCGGGATCGCGTCGACCAGCCCGGCGCGCTGCACGAGCAGCTCGACCGCGCGCGGGGTCGGCGCGGTGACGACGTCGGCGCGGCCGTAGACCCGCCCCAGGTCCTTCCAGGCCGCGGTGAACGCGGCCCGCCGCAGCGGACGCGGGACGACCGGCGCGTGCGCCGCGGCGTTCTCGGGCATGAAGTGGTTGGTGGCGACCAGCGGCAGCCCGCCCCGGTACGCGGCTTTCGCCACGCCCCGGCCGACGACCATGTGCGCCTGCGTGTGCACGACGTCCGGTGCGATCTCCTCGACCAGGCGCGCGGTGGCCGGGAACGCCTCCCAGGGCATGCAGACCTGGAAGTCGGGGTGGAACGGGTAGCGGTGCGAGCGGACCCCGTGGACCGTGGCGCCCGAACGGTGCTCGCGCATCGGCCGCCCGGTGGGCGACGGCGCCACGACGTGGATGTCGTGGCCGCGCCCGGCGAGGCCGGTGGCGAGCCGCTCGGCGAAGCGCGCCGCCCCGTTCACGTCGGGCGGGTACGTCTCGGCGCCGATCAGGATCCGAAGCGGCTTCACGGGAGTGGTCCTCTCGAGTCGGTACAGCGAAGTGGGACGGGCGCCGGGGCTGGGGATCACCGGCGGGGCAGGGGCTCGGGCCGCGACGATGCGGACGGGGTACGGGAGCGGTCCGCCGAGGCGGGCCCCGGCCCGGACAGGCCCCTGCGGGCCGCCCGGCGGGCGGTGGCGTCCGGGTGGTGACGGGCGAGCGCGACCACGCCCCCCGCCGCGGTGGTCGCGGCGGCGATCAGCAGCAGCCAGGTGCCGGTGGGGGTCTGCGCGCCCTCGCCGAGGAGCACGACGCCCAGCAGGACCGCGACGATCGGGTCGACGACGGTGAGGCACGCGACGACGACCTCGGGCGGGCCGGAGGCGAAGGCCTGCTGCACGAGCCAGCCCCCGACGACCGCGGCGGCGCCGACGCCGACCACGGCGGCGAGCACGGCCGGGTCGAACAGCCCGACATCCCCGGCCCGCACCGACTGCGACACCGCCCGCACCAGCGCCGAGAGCAGCCCGAACGCGGCCGCCCCTGCCGTGGCGAAGGCCACGCAGCGCACCCACCCGGAGCGGGCGAAGCCCACCGCGGCGAGCGCGAGGACGATGCCGGCGACGACGAGGCCCGCGAACAGCGTGGCGCCGTCCGGGGCGGGGGTGCTCACGGCGGTGCCGGCCGACGTGCCGACGAACGCCGCCACGCCGACGATGCTGATGACGACGCCGGCCAGCACGCCGCCGCCCGGGCGTGTGCGGGTGTGCACGGCGGTGAGCAGCACGGCGATCGGCACGGCCAGCACGCCGATCGGCTGCACCACCGACAGCGGCGCGAGGACGAGTGCGACGGCGTGTACCGCCGATCCCAGCCCGGCCAGCGCGAGGCCGGTCAGCCACGCGGGTCGGCGGGTGACGGCGCGCAGCCCGCGCATCGACAGGCCGCCGTCCTCGCGCGAGCCCGCGCCGGTCCCGGTGCCCGACTCGGCGCTGACGGCGCGATGCTGGAGCACCGCGGCGCCCGCGAAGCAGACCGCACCGAGCACGGCGAGGCCGATGGCGAAGCCGGGCCCGGCGAACAGCGCACTCATGCGGCCCCCCGCAGCTGCGTCCCGACCGTGACGTCGGCCGGGCTCAGGGTGTGCTCGATCGCGAGCCGGGTGGCCCGGGCGGTCGCCATCAGCACGAACATCACCGAAGCGTAGAGAACACGCTGCACCCCGCCCATCAGGGGAAGTACGGATGAACCGCCGATAACGATCGGGACATGACTGAGCAGGAACACTGCGCTCAGCACCCCCGTGACGCCCGCCGACCAGGCCAGGGCGGGGGCCGCGGCACGCCAGCCCGAGGCGGTGCGAGCCCGGCGTGCCACCAGCCAGGCGGCCAGCGGGACGGCCGCGAACACCCAGCCGCCCGCCGCCCGGTGCACGGCGGAGACGAAGCCCGCCGACGTCCCCGGCTCGTGGGTGGGGAACAGCGCCACCAGCACGAGCGCCGCGCTCGCGCTGACCAACAGACCGGCCGGCACGCCCGGGCGTGGCAGCCCGGCCCGGCGCAGCCCGCCCGCGAGCACGGCGCCGACGGCGGCGAGCGCGAACGCGGACACCGTCAGCAGCGCGAGACCCCCCGGAACCCACGCGTAGTCGCTGATCGTCTCGTGCTGCGGATCGACCTCCGCGGCACCGCCCCAGTGCAGGACGCCCAGCGGGAGCAGCGCGACGATGACGCCGAGGACGGCGATCGTCTCACCACCCCATGCGCTGTCCCCGGGTCGTTCCCCGGTCCCCCCGATCGACGCCATGGGGCCACCGTGCCAGCCGCACGCTGAGACGGACATCAGGATCTCCACCGAGTCCCGTGGGGGTATCCCCCCCATTCGATGGTGGGGGTACGACCCTGGTCGACCGGCGCGGGCCCCGCCGCCGCGGGCCGGGTCATCGCGGCCCGGTCGGCACCGGACCGTCGTCGGGCGGCGGGTCGGCGCGTTCGGTCTGCTCGGGCAGCAGCGGGGCCAGCGCGAGCTCCCGCGCGCCGGCGTCGGCGGGGGCCGCGTGCACGGCCCGAACCCCGGGCTGCGCGGCGACGATCTCCAAGCCGGCCCGGTCGGACCGGACGAGGAGCGCGAGCACGCAGGCACATCCGGGGTCGCCGAGGCGGGCGGCCTCGGCCGCTGCGACGTCGCCGGGGCGCCCGGTCGCCCGGGTGGCGTCCCCGGCCGCCGCCGCCGCGGCCCGCTCCCGTGCCGAGGTCCG
>NZ_JAHKRK010000375.1 GCF_019396355.1 Pseudonocardia nigra | reverse complement strand
CCCTTCGGGCCCGATCCCTGACCCCGACGCCTCACCCCGGCGCGCCCACAAGCAGGCCGAGAAGCAGCAGAAGAACAAGAAGAAAGATCAAGAACGAGATTGGGGGTTGACCGGCCCCGCTCCTTCAAGGATGACACTCGGGGGTGCGGCGGCGTCGCTGGCGCTCTCCACCGGGCTGCCGCAGCCGTGGGGGCCGACCGCCCAGCCGGCCCGCGACTATCCGTTCACGCTGGGCGTCGCCTCCGGGGACCCGCTGCCCGACTCCGTCGTGCTGTGGACGCGGCTCGCACCCCGGCCGCTGGAGCCACTCGGCGCAATGGCCAATGCCAAGACGCCCGTGCGCTGGGAGATCGCGCAGGACGAGCAGTTCTCCCGGGTGGTGGACCGCGGCACCTCGTTCGCGCACCCGGAGTTCGGCCACAGCGTGCACGTGGACGTGCGCGGGCTCGAGCCGGGCCGGGAGTACTTCTACCGGTTCGCGACCGGGTCGGAGGTGAGCCCGGTCGGCCGGACGATGACGGCCCCCGGCCCCCGGGCAGCTCGGCGAGCTGTCGCTGGCCTTCGCCTCCTGCCAGGCCTGGTGGGAGGGCTACTACACCGCCTACGCCGACCTGGCCGCGAGCGCGCCGGATGTCGTCTTCCACCTCGGTGACTACCTCTACGAGTACGGGATCCCCGCCGACGGCGGCGTGCGGCAGGTGCAGCTGCCGAGCTCGTTCCGCGCCGAGACGGTCACGCTGGACCAGTACCGGGAGCGGTACGCGCTCTACAAGTCCGACCCGGACCTGATCGCGGCCCATCTGGTGGCGCCGTGGATCGTCACGCTCGACGACCACGAGGTCGAGAACAACTGGGCCGACGAGGTCCCGGAGAACAACGTGCCTCGCGAGGAGTTCCTCGTGCGCCGGGCCAACGCGTTGCGCGCCTACTGGGAGAACATGCCGATGCGGCTCCCACAGCAGCCGGTGGGCCACGACATGCAGATCTACCGCCGGTTCCGGTTCGGCGACCTGGCGGAGTTCAGCGTGCTCGACACCCGCCAGTACCGCTCCGACCAGGCCGCGGGCGACGGCACGAAGCCGCCGAACCCCGGGTCGCAGGACCCGGCGCGCACGATCACCGGCGACGAGCAGGAGCGCTGGCTGCTCGACGGCCTCGGCGCGTCGACCGCGCGCTGAAACGTCATCCCGCACCAGACGGCGATCATGCGGATCGACACGAAGGCCGGGCCCGAGGTCGCGGTCCCGATGGACACGTGGGACGGCTACGAGGGATCGCGCAACCGGATCCTCGGCGGCATCCACGAGCGCGGCGTCGACAACGTGCTGTTCCTGACCGGCGACCTGCACCGCAGCCTCGCCGCGGACCTCAAGCTGGACTTCCTCGACCCCGCCTCGCCGACCGTCGGGGTGGAGCTCGTCGGCACCTCGATCACCTCGGGTCGCGACGGCGAGGACAACGACGCGGGCGGTCGCACGATCCTGGCCGAGAACCCCTGGATCAGGTACGGCAACTTCCAGCGCGGCTACGTCCGCTGCACGGTCACTCCGGACGAGTTCCGCGCCGACTACCGCGTCGCCGACCGCGTGACGACGCCGGGCGGGGCGATGTCGACCCGCACCACGCTCGTCGTCGAGAACGGCGTGCCCGGACTGCAGCAGGGCTGAGCGGAGCACTGAGGAGATGACGATGCACGGGAACACTTTCCGCCGGACCGCGGTGCTGACCGGCGTCGCGGCCCTTGCGGCGCTCGGCGTCACGGGCGTCGCCGGAGCCCAACCGCCGGGACAGGGCGGCGGCCCGAAGCCCAAGCCGGTCGTCGAGCTGTCGGCGGCGCCCGAGCGGGTCGAGCTCGTGCCGCTGCCGTGCTTCAGCGCCCGGCTGGACGTGAGCATGACCAACCGCGGCGAGGAGCCGGTGTACGCGACCGCCGAGGTGACGGCGGAGGCACCGGTGGCGGCGGACCGCGGCGTGATCTCGAGCTACCTGCCGGTCGGCTGGACGGCCACCTCGCCGGTCACACTCACCGCGCCACGGGATGCCGCCGCGGGCGACTACGAGGTGCGCATCGAGTCCGGGAACAGGTCGCGGTTGACGGTCCCGGTGACCGTCGCCCCGGCCCCGCCGAAGGGCCCGGGCGACAACCTCGCGTTCGGCGAGCGCGCCACCGCGTCCTCGACACACGGCAATTTCGACGTGTGCGGCGCGGTCGACGGGGATCACCGACTCCGAGCAGTGGGACACCCGCACCGGTTGGAACGACGGCACACGCAACGCGTTTCCCGACACCTACACCGTGGAGCTGGCGCAGCCCGCCCCGGTCGACCGGGTCACGCTGCACACGCTCGACTCGGCCCGCTACCCCGCGGCCGGCAACGGGCTGCGCGACTACGACGTGCGCGTGCGCGTCGGGGGCGAGTGGCGCACGGTGGCCGAGGTGCGCGGCAACGTCGTGGGCGTGGTCGAGTCGCGCTTCGATTCCGTCGTCGCCGAGGCCGTGGAGATCGTCGGGCTCGCGTCGAACGACGGGAACTACTCGCGGATCGTGGAGCTGGAGGTCCGCGGCGGCTGAGCAGAGCTTGCAGAGCGAGCATCGGCGCTGAGCGGGGCCGGCCTCGTTGCAGCAAAGCCACTTTCATGCAACCACGTTGCAGGAAAGTGGCTTTGCTGCAGTCCCGCCGGGGCCCGTCAGCCCTTGAGTGCGCGATCTGGAGTGTCAAGACCGTGGCGGCGAGGGCGACGCGTGCCTAACGCGCGCTCGCGAGCTGCGGGGATACGATGATCGGCGATGAACGAAGGGGCGCTGTCGCCATCCGGCCGACGGGCGACAACGGGGTGAGCCCGCGCGGACGTGCGTCCGGCGCTGCGGCGCGGCGCAAGGCGATCGCCGAGTACGTGATGCGGCACGGGAACGTCGCGGTCACCGAGTTGGCCGAGGCGTTCGACGTTAGCGTGATGACGGTGCACCGCGACCTCGACGACCTCGAGACCCACGGCCAGGTGCGCAAGTTCCGCGGCGGCGTGACGGCCCAGCCCTCGAGCGTGTTCGAGAGCAACATCGCCTACCGGCTCACCGCCAACCAGCGGGAGAAGCAGGCGATCGCCCGGCACCTCCTGCAGCTGGTCGAGCCCGGCATGTCGGTGCTGATCGACGACTCGACCACCGCGCTCGCGCTGGCCCGGCAGCTCAGCGACGTCACTCCGCTGACCGTGGTCACCAACTACATGGAGGCGATCAAGCTGTTGTCCGGGGCGCCCGGCATCCGGCTGATCGCGCTCGGCGGCGAGTACCACGCCTCGCATGACTCGTTCCTCGGCGTCTCCTGCGTCGACGCGATCGAGGGGATGAACACCGACCTCGCCGTGGTCTCCACCTCCGCGATCTCCGACCGCTACGCGTTCCACCAGGAGCAGGAGATCGTGCTGGTGAAGCGCGCGATGCTGCGGGCGGCGCACCGGCGGGTGCTCGCCGTCGACCACACCAAGCTCGAGCGCGTCGCCCTGCACCGCGTGTCGCCGCTGGAGGAGTTCGACCTCATCGTGGTCGACGAGCTCACGCCCGCCGCGTCGGTGGAGCGGCTGCGGGAGCGGCGGCTGAACGTCGAGGTGGCGGCGTTCGAGTCCTGACGGCGGCCGGCGATTGCAGGAAAGCCACTTATCTGTGGCGGGAGCCCCGGTCAAGCACCAGTTCGTGATTGTTTGTTGTTCCTCGTCGTGTGGTGTGCCTGGCGGCGCCCCGGAGCCGGCGTCAAGGTGGAGCGCCCGTGGACGAACGACCT
>NZ_JAHKRK010000374.1:1426-3799 GCF_019396355.1 Pseudonocardia nigra | reverse complement strand
TACCAAGCTGTAGTAAAGGTCCCGGGGTCTTTCCGTCCTGCCGCGCGTAACGAGCATCTTTACTCGTAGTGCAATTTCGCCGAGTCTGTGGTCGAGACAGCGCCCAAGTCGTTACGCCATTCGTGCAGGTCGGAACTTACCCGACAAGGAATTTCGCTACCTTAGGATGGTTATAGTTACCACCGCCGTTTACTGGCGCTTAAATTCTCCGCTTCGCCCCCGAAGGGACTAACAGGTCCTCTTAACGTTCCAGCACCGGGCAGGCGTCAGTCCGTATACATCGTCTTGCGACTTCGCACGGACCTGTGTTTTTAGTAAACAGTCGCTTGGGCCTGGTCTCTGCGGCCGCCCCGCCCTAGCCCGCGAAGGGCTTCAAGCCAGACGGCCCTCCTTCTCCCGAAGTTACGGAGGTATTTTGCCGAGTTCCTTAACCACAGTTCACTCGATCGCCTCGGTATTCTCTACCTGACCACCTGTGTCGGTTTAGGGTACGGGCCGCAACAGCACTCGCTAGAGGCTTTTCTCGGCAGCATGGGATCACCCTACTTCGCCTCAATCGGCTACGCATCACCTCTCACCCTGCATGACACCCGGATTTACCTGGATGTCGGGCTACAGGCTTACACCAGGACTACCAACGCCTGGCGGGGCTACCCTCCTGCGTCACCCCATCGCTTGCCTACTACCGGATCGGGTCCCACGCTCCCCCAACAAAACCCCCCCGAAAGGGGGTAAGCGGGTTCGGATGGTCAGCATCACCGGCCTCAGCACGGACGCACTATCACGGGCACGGGAATATCAACCCGTTGTCCATCGACTACGCCTGTCGGCCTCGCCTTAGGTCCCGGCTCACCCTGGGCGGATTAACCTGGCCCAGGAACCCTTGGTCATTCGGCGGCAGAGGTTCTCACTCTGCATTCGCTACTCATGCCTGCATTCTCACTCGCACACCCTCCACGACTCGATCACTCGGCCGCTTCACCGGATGCACGACGCTCCCCTACCCAACACCACGACTACACCCACACCCACAAGGGCGCCGGCGGATCTCATGTGGTATTGCCACGGCTTCGGCGGTGCGCTTGAGCCCCGCTACATTGTCGGCGCAGGACCACTTGACCAGTGAGCTATTACGCACTCTTTAAAGGGTGGCTGCTTCTAAGCCAACCTCCTGGTTGTCTGGGCGATCCCACATCCTTTCCCACTTAGCGCACGCTTAGGGGCCTTAGCCGGTGATCTGGGCTGTTTCCCTCTCGACTACGAAGCTTATCCCCCGCAGTCTCACTGCCGCGCTAGAAATACCGGCATTCGGAGTTTGGTTGAGTTCAGTAAGCTTGTCGGCCCCCTAGCCCATCCAGTGCTCTACCTCCGGCATCCACCACACGACGCTGCACCTAAATGCATTTCGGGGAGAACCAGCTATCACGGAGTTTGATTGGCCTTTCACCCCTACCCACAGCTCATCCCCCAGGTTTTCAACCCTGGTGGGTTCGGGCCTCCACGACGTCTTACCGTCGCTTCACCCTGGCCATGGGTAGATCACTCCGCTTCGGGTCTATACCCCGCGACTCAACCGCCCTATTCGGACTCGCTTTCGCTACGGCTACCCCACACGGGTTAACCTCGCCACAAAGCATAACTCGCAGGCTCATTCTTCAAAAGGCACGCCATCACCCAAAAGGCTCTGACGGCTTGTAGGCACACGGTTTCAGGTACTATTTCACTCCCCTCCCGGGGTACTTTTCATCTTTCCCTCACGGTACTAGTCCGCTATCGGTCACCAGGGAGTATTTAGGCTTACCGGGTGGTCCCGGCAGATTCACAGCAAATTCCACGAGCTCGCTGCTACTCGGGAACACAATCCAGACCGCGCATGGCGTTTTCGCGTACGGGGCTCTCACCCACTACGGCGACCCTTTCCAGAAGTCTTCCACTAACACCACACAACAGCCTCGCAGACCCGGCAGAGTCCACACGACCACGTCCCACAACACCCCGACCGCAACGCCTGCCGGCTATCACGCGACCAAGGTTTAGCCTCATCCGCTTTCGCTCGCCACTACTCACGGAATCACGGTTGTTTTCTCTTCCTGTGGGTACTGAGATGTTTCACTTCCCCACGTTCCCCCCGACAGCCTATGAATTCAGCTGCCGGTGACACCCCATGACGGGTGCCGGGTTTCCCCATTCGGACATCCTCGGATCACAGCTCGGTTGACAGCTCCCCGAGGCCTATCGCGGCCTCCCACGTCCTTCATCGGCTCCTGATGCCTAGACATCCACCGTGTGCCCTTACACACTTGTTCACAACAAGATGCTCGCATCCACTATGCAACACTCAACACACAACCACACCCCAACCCCATGAACCAC
>NZ_JAHKRK010000373.1 GCF_019396355.1 Pseudonocardia nigra | reverse complement strand
CGCCGCCCCGAACCCCCGCGGCATGAGCCCGGGGACCTCGGACCGCGGTGGGTGCAGGTCGTGAGTGTCATGACCCCCGTCCGCGGCGTGGTCGCCCCTTCTGATTGACCTCGCCCACCGCGAACTCCTCGCAGCACTCCATGCCACGCCAGCGAAGGGATGACCGACAGCCCCCCACTGGGCCTGTCCACCCGCCGGGGCACACCGGCACTGGAGCATGCACCTCGACCCGAAACACCCCGAACCCCCACCGAGCCACACCGAGCCACACCAAGCCACACCGAGATCGCTTTCTCCGCCCCGAACAGCGTGCGCCGTCCGGCGTCGACGTCAAGGACCTTCGGCCGCTGCGCGGTCGGCCCTTCGGGCCCGATCCCTGACCCCGACGCCTCACCCCGGCGCGCCCACAAGCAGGCCGAGAAGCAGCAGAAGAACAAGAAGAAAGATCAAGAACGAGATTGGGGGTTGACCGGCCCCGCTCCTTCAGGGATGACACTCGGAGCGCGTCAGGTCGTGACATGTCGGCGCCGACGACGGGCACGCGAGCGATCCATGGTTCCTGCTGGCCTTCGCGGTGCTCGGCGGGGCCGCGCTGGTCGTCCGGCTCCGCGACCGTCGGGGTGCGCCACGGCGGAGGGCAGGTCGTGAGAGTTCTGCTCACCGGTGCGACCGGCACCCTCGGCAGCGCGCTGATTCCCCGCCTGGTCCACGCCGGGCACAGCGTGCTCGCGCTCACCCGCACGCCGGACGCCGTCGCCCGGCTGCGCGACGCCGGGGTGCACGCGGTCGTCGTAGATGTCATGGACGGCAACGGCCTTCTGCAGGCGCTCGGTGGGCACGGCGCCGACGCCGTGATCCACCAGGCCACCGCGATCACCCGCACGCCGACCCGGCACCACCACCTCGACGCGACCGACGCGCTGCGCGCCGTCGGCACCCGCAACCTGCTGCGCGCGCCTCGATGCTCGGCGCGCGCCGGTTCCTCACCCAGTCGTTCTTCCTCGGCTAAGGGTGGCGGGATCACGGGACCGAACCGCTCACCGAGGACCATCCGTTCGCCGTGCTCGACGGCGGCCCCTTCGATCGGCACCTCCGATCCCTCGGCAGCAACGAGGACCAGGTGCTGGGCGCGGTCGGCCTGGCCGGCGTGGCCCTGCGGTACGGGCTGTTCTACGGGCCGGAGCCGGCCACCCTGCGCATGATGCGGCTGGCCCAGCGGCGGCTGCTGCCGGTTTCCGGCCGGCGGCCACCCTGCATCCGATCCACATCGACGACGCCGCGACGGCCACGGTGGCGGCGCTGGACCGCGGCCGCGCGGGCCAGGCGTACAACATCGTCGACGACCGCCCCGTCGGGATGGACGAGTTCATCGACGCCGTCGCCGCCGCGGTCGGCGCGCCCCGGCCGCCCCGGATCCCCGGCTGCCTGCTCCGGGGAACGCCGTACCTGCACGCGCTGATGGTGGGCACCCGCATCCGGCTCGACAACGGGAAGGCCGCACGCGAACTCGGGTGGGCACCGCACCACCCCACGTGCCACGACGGACTGGCCGCCGTCGTGTCCGCGACGCGCGGGAGGACCGGTGGCCGGGGGACGGGCCACGCCGCACGCAGATCGGAGGACAACCCAGACCGGTGACCGCAGGGTCACCGACCCGGATCAGGCGCCCGCCTGCCCCACCCGCGCGGGGGCGTTCCTGCCCGACCCGCCGGGCAGCGGAACCACTCGGCCGCCTGCGCCCCCGCGGCCGCGGATCACGAGCGCGGACGCCCGCTGCAGGATGCTCAGCAGGCTGGGGCCGGCGTCCCGGCGCTCGCCGGGGCCCACGACGGCGATCATCCGCGGTGCGACCGCGGCGAGCAGCAGCCGCTCGACCCCGAGCCCGGAGCTGCCGAGCACGAGCACGACGTCGGCGCTGTCGGCCGGCGGCAGCGCCGACAGCAGCGCGTCCATCGGCACGAACGCGGCGAAGCCGAGCGCGATCGGGTCGTCCTCGGCGAGCACCGTCCACGCCTCGGCGAGCCGCGGCGCCTCGGCACTCAGACTGCGCAGCAACGCGCGTGCCTGCTGCTCGTCGCGGACGTCCCGGCGGGCGGCGTCGAGCGCCTCGACGGCCGCCGCGTAGGCCGCGGCGTCGCGTTCCCGCAGGGCCCCGATCGCCTGCTCGTGCTCGGGGGCCATCGCGGCGACGACGCAGTGGTCGGCCAGCGCGTCGGCCATCTCGTCGAGCCGGTGCGCCGCCTCGTCGGCCGAGCCGTGCTCGGCGTAGTCGATGATCGCCTCGGCGACCTGCTCCGCCGAGTCGACGTCCGGCACCGACAGCGGTGAGTCGGCCGCGATGAACAGCACGTCGTGGCGCAGGGCGCCGACCGAACGGGCCGCTGCCGCGACCTTGACCAGCTCCTCGGCGAGCTCGACGAGCTCACCTTCGTCGCGGGGGGCGGGCACCCCGATCTCCGCACAGCCTTCCGCGATGCGCGCCCGGCGCTCGTCGAACTCGAGGTGCTCGATCAACCGCTGGACGTCGTCCACGGTCTCGGGGGTGTTCTCCCCCACCCGGGCCTGCTGCAGCACCGGCTGCACCTCGCGCTGCACGGCGGAGCGGAAGTACGAGCGGGGCTTGCCGCCGGTCTCGAGGAACTCGCGGTAGCGGCGCAGTACCTCGACGGCGCCGGGAGGCGGTGCTCCGTGGAACGACACCGGCGGGGCATAGCGGGCCTTGTCGAGCGCGGCGACCGCCTGCGCGGTGTCCTCGAGCATCCGGTCGAACGCCGCGCGGTGGCGGCTGTAGATCAGCTCGGAGAGCAGCCGCCACGCCCAGTCCCGCCCCGTGCGGGGCCGGAGGGCGCCCAGCGATCGGTGCACGCAGCGCGCCACGGAGGTGACGGCCGCGCGGCGGTCCTGGTCGAGGTCGGCGAGCAGGCCGGGCACCATCCACGGCCCGGCGCTCGTCCCGGTGGGCCGCGCGGCCTGGGCGCACAGCGTGGCGACCTCGTCGGGCGAGGGCAGCGCCGACGCGGGCGGCAGATCCTGCCCGCCGCGCGCCCTGCGCTCAGGGGTGGAGGTGGCCAGCAACCTGCGCAGCTCACGCAGCTCCGCGGGGGAGAGCGACGGGACGGCGTCCACGGCCCGGTCCACGACGTCGGTGGCCAGCGCCTCGCGGACCCGGGCCGACTCGCCCGGCGTGGCGCCGGTGACCACGACCCGCCTGCCCTCGGTCAGCAGTGCTGCGATCGCCTCGGCCACGGCGGCCTCGTCGAAGTCGTCCAGGACGACGAGCGCATCGGTGCGGACGGCGGACACGACCGAGCCGACGTCCTCCGCCGGGTGGCGCGGCGGCGGGGGGAGCTCGGCGACCGACGCCGCGAGTGCCTCCGCGAGCCTGCGTAGCCCGGGCGGGACCCTGCCCGCGCCGATCGCGTTCCTGATCCCCTCCTGCGCCAGCGCGGTGGGCCGATCCGACCCCGCGGCCGCGAGCCGATCGACGAAGACGGCAATGTCGTCGTCCCCGCCGGTCCCGTTCGCCAGTCCGACATCCAACACCTGGTCACCTCCGCCTGGCCGCCGCCGGCCGGCAGCGGTCACCCTTCGTATCGCTGGCGCCCATCCGATGTTGCACCCCGGATGGGGTACCTGCAATCGCCGCACGGCCGAACGGTCACCGTGAGCGGTGTCCGGACACCCGCCCGGGTGGCGCACAGCCCGGACGCTCCGCGACGCGTCGCAGAACGATAACGACACGCGGACGATCAACAGCTCGTCGACGAGCGGTCTTTCCGCGGCGCCCAACGGATACCGCGACCGCCAGGTCGGGCGACTCGCACGTCGAAGACGGGCGACTCACCTGTCGAAGACGGGCGACTCACCTGTTGAGGACGGGCGACTCGCGGAAACTCCCGCGAGTCGCCCGGTTTCTGCGCCC
>NZ_JAHKRK010000372.1 GCF_019396355.1 Pseudonocardia nigra | reverse complement strand
CGCTGGCGAGCACTGCGCCGCATCACCGCCAGCCCCCGCAGAATCGGCGCCTACGTCAAAGCAGCGCTCGTCCTCACCCACATCGAACAACTCCAGCTACGCACTTCTTGCTGAGATCACCTCACTGCGCCATGCTCTCGCGGGTGATCAGCAACGATGCGATCGGCCTGAGGCCTGAGCTTGACCGCGTCGACGCCGGTCGGGACGACGACCCGGCGACCGCATCGGCGACCGCCAGGTCCGCGACCGTGGCCGGGTTCGACCCGCGCCGCCCGCAGCTCGAGCACCGTGCACGACGCGCGGCGAGCACACCCCGACGCACCTTCACCGGCCACCACCGGCTGTGATCGTCGGCGCGAACCGGTCCAGCCGTGTGATCACCAGCGTGTCCTCGGTGCGCAGCAGCCGCAGCACCAGGTCCAGCTGCGGCCGCGACGCCTTCGCCCCGGAGGCGTGGTCGACGTGCACGTCGTCGGGGGCGACGCCGGCGCGGGTGAGCGCGTCGATCTGGTGCGCGGGGTTCTGCTCGGCGGTCGACACTCGCGCGTAGCCGATCAGCACGCGACGGAAGATAGCGCCGCCCGGGGTTTGGCGACGTTGTTTGCCGACGCGACTCGCCGACAAGCCTCACTTGCGGCTTCGTCCCTGCACGGGTGATCGTCGACAGACGGCCCTTTCCCGACACCCTGCCCGACGCGAACGCCCAGCCGCCCCTCGCGCCAAGCCGACCCGGCCTCGCCGCCGTCACCGCCGCAACCGAACTGCTCGGCCCACCGCACCGGCGGGGCGAAACGCCGCGGGCAGGTAGGAGGTCTCGTCGGCGTCGAGGCGGGTGCCGCCGCCGGCCAGGCGGTGCTCGAGCTGGTCGAAGGCGGCGAGCAGTCGCCCAATTGGCCAGTGAGGACGTCCGCCAGCTGGTCCCGGGTGACCGGGCCGGCAGCGCCGCGATGGCCGCTTCGGCCACGGCCGTGTCCATCACCGGGGCCGGGCGCACGCCATCGAACCGGTACGCGTCGCCGCGCCGAACCTTTGCGTGCACCGCATTCATCTTGACCGGCCCAGCACCGTCGCTGCCGGGGGCCGAGATCCGAGGGAGGCCATGGCCAGTCCATTCGCGAGGTTCGACCGGCTGGATACGCGCGTTAACCAGTGGCTGGTCCGGCGCAGCATCCCGCTGCTGCGCATCAGTCTGGGCCTGGTGTTCCTGGGCTTTGGCGCGCTCAAGTTCTTCCCCGGGCTCAGCCCGGCGCAGGATCTGGTGGTCCAGACGACCACCGCCCTGACCTTCGGGCTGGTCCCGCCGGGCGCGGGGCTCGGACTGGTGGCCGCGCTCGAGTGTGGGATCGGCCTGTGCTTCCTGACCGGCCGGTTCCTCCGCGTCGCGGTGTGGCTCATGCTGGCCCAGATGCTGGGTGCGATGTCGCCCCTGCTGCTGTTCCCTGCGCAGCTGTTCGCCGGCCCCGGAGGTGCGCCCACGCTCGCGGCGCAGTACATCATCAAGGACATCGTGCTGGTCGCCGCGGCCCTGGTCATCGCATCCACCTCGACGGGGGCGCGCATCGTGCCCGAGCCGAGGACGATGCGGGGTTCCCTGGGGGCAGGCCCGCCCGTCCTGACAAGGGCCGAGCGGAGCTGCGGGCGCAACGCGGCAATCTGAACCGCCCTGGGGTGAGGAGAGGCTCTGATCCAGCAAGGAGACTGGAGCCATGCCTGCACCTCGGAAGTTCGATGAGGAGACCCCTGCCCGCGCGGTCCGGCTGTACGCCGACCGGCTGCGCGATCACGGGGAGTCCAAGCTGGCTGCTCGCACGCACGTGGGCGAGCTGCTCGACATCAAGCCATTATTCAGAAAGCAAGCCTTGTCGTATTTTGCGAGAATGCCTACCGTCTTTCCGGAGTTGACAACTTGCCAGTACTCTCGCATTTGGTCGCGAGCGCTCGCGGCAAATACGCTGATTCGCTCGTCCGCAAGGTCATCAAAAACATCAGTGAAGAGTTCATTGATCAGCGCTTCGACGAATGCGACGGACTCGGTCACGGCAGCCATGACGTAGCCGCGCAAGTGAATGTGGAAAGCGCCACGCTCGGCGCGGTACTTGTCCTCGTACTCGCGCGCGTACCGCGAGCAGTGCTGCGCCATCCAAAGGTGGTGAGTCGACAAGTACGACCGCATGCTGATCGAGGCTGTACCGACCGTCACCATGCCCTCTCCGCGTATCTCCACCATCAGGGCAGCATCGCACGAGCCGGCCCGGTCCCGCCGTGAGCGGAGCGGCAAGGCGGGGTCCGGACCGGCGGCGCGCGGAGCGCGCCCTTGATGATGAAAGAGGTCAACGCGGCAACGGAGCGGCTACGGCGATGGTCGAGCAGGGCTCCGACGGGCACGCGTGAAGGCGACGCCGGCGAGGATCAGCAGGGCGCCGAGGGGCAGTGTTAGGCGCGCGGGCTCGTTGAGAACGAGGATGCCTAGCAGCAGGGCGACGGCTGGTACGAGGTAGGTCACGATGCTCGCGGCGGTCGGGCCCTCGTTGGCGATGAGCGTGAAGTTGATGATTAGCGGGTCTTCGAAGTTAACCGGGCTTGGCTGGTCGGAGGGCCGCTCGGATGCTCGCGCAGCGTGATCGTAGGCGTTGGTTGATGGGGTTGCGGAACCCGAAGGCATTGCGGGCTTCGAGCTTGATCAGCCGGTTGATGCCCTCGCTGGCGGCGTTGGTGATTCCGGTGAGGATGAACGCCTCGATCGGGGGCCACCAGGCCTGGATGGTAGCGGCGAGGCGATGCAGTTCGGGGATGGTGGTGTCGGCGCACCACCGGTAGAACGCCCACAGCCGCGTCGAGATCTGATGCTGCGTCGGGTTGGCACGTGGCGGTGACGCGCCCACCGGTAGGTCAGCTTCCACATGTAGTCGTCGAGCGCGGAGAACACCTCGCTCGACACCTCGGTCCGGTAGTAGGCGGCCCACCCGCGGATGATCGGGGTGAGCTTCTTGAGCACTCCGCCGGCGTTGGACCCTCGTAGGGCACGCAGCTCGGTGCGCAGCCTTCTCCGGATGCGTCTCACGGCCTCCCGGGCTGGGTTTGATCAAGACAAGTTTGTTGTGATAGCGCCGGACGTTGAACCCGAGAAAATCGAAGCCCGTCTCCCCGACGTGAACAATGCGCGTCTTGTCCTCGTTGAAGACCAGCCCTCTCGGAACCAGCCAAGCAGCTAATCTCGCCTTGACCTGTTCCGCATGCTCACGACTGTGACACAGGGCCACAAGATCGTCTGCATAGCGGACCAGCACGGGCCTGTCAGGTGCTGTTTCGATACCGCCTCGACTGCGACGGAAATACCTGACACCTGCGGCCTGCTCCATCCCGTGCAACGCAACATTCAGTAACAAAGGACTGATCACGCCACCTTGCGGCGTGCCCTCCTCCGTAGGAGCGAACTGACCCTTGCCGATCACACCCGCTGTCAACCAGTCCCGGACCAGCCCTCGCGCGGGGAACGTTCCGAGCTCGTTCAGAAGGTGATCGTGATCGATACGGTCGAACGCCGCCGCCAGGTCCGCGTCGAGCACCCACAGGCGTTTCGGGTCACGGCCCTTGACCACCTGGTAGATCGCCTCGATCGCGTCATGGCAACCGCGGCCCGGCCGGAACCCATAGGACTTTGGTTCGAACCGCGCCTCCCACTCCGGTTCCAGTGCGTTCTTCACGCGCGCTTGCAGTGCGCGATCGACGATCACCGGAATTCCGAGTGGCCGCTGTTTGCCGTTGCTCTTGGGGATGAACACCCGCTTGACCGGGCGGGCCTGCCTCGGCTCGGTCTGCTGGCCACGGTCGTTTCAAGATCGACATGGCGGGTGAGGAGGCGTTCGCCGCGCAGGGTTGATCATTCGCGGACGGATTGATGATCGTCGGCGTGTCACGGCGGGTGGGCAACGGAGCTCCGGTAGGTGGAG
>NZ_JAHKRK010000371.1 GCF_019396355.1 Pseudonocardia nigra | reverse complement strand
GTTATCTGGAGTCGCTCTCGGGGTGTCCGGGACGTCGTTGACGAGGCTGTGAGGTCCCGGGTTCTGCCTGGTGGACGTGGTTATCTCTCGCCGTCCAGCACGCGGCGTCTCGGGAGGTTCGATGTTCGTTCAGCAAGTAGTGTCGCCCGGTTCGCGGCATAGATCGTGGACGGTGCTCGGCTCGGATGGGGTGCCGGTCGAGCCGGTCGAGCGCTATCTGGCGTTTCTGACCGATGTCGACCGCTCGCCGAACACGGTGAAGGCCTACGCGCATGACCTGAAGGACTGGTTTGTGTTCCTCACCGGCCGCGGGCTGGACTGGCGCGAGGTCCGGCTGGAGGACGTGGGCGAGTTCGTGGCGTGGCTGCGGTTGCCGCCGCCGGCGCGGGACGGGCGGGTCGCGGTGCTGCCCTCGGTGGCGGAGCACTGCGGCGCGGCGACGGTGAACCGGAAGCTGTCGGCTGTCAGCGCGTTCTACCAGCACGCCGCCCGCCACGGCGTTGACTTGGGTGAGCTGCTGACGAGCTGGCAGCCGGTCGGGCGGCGCGGGACGTCGTGGCGCCCGTTTCTGCACCACATCAGCAAGTCCCAGCCGGCTGCGCGGCGAGTGATCGGGATGAAGGTGCCGCGCAAGCACCCGAGGATCCTGACCTCCGTCGAGATGCAGGCGATCCTCGACGCCTGCGACCGGCTGCGGGACCGGTTGTTGTTCGCGGTGCTGCACGACACCGGGATGCGGATCGGGGAGGCGCTGGGGTTGCGGCACGAGGACTGGGCCGCGGCCGAGCGGACGGTCGCGGTCATGCCGCGGGTCAATGACAACGGGGCCCGCGCCAAGTCGGTGCAGCCAAGATCGATCCCGACCAGCTCTGGCTGGTCCGGCTCTACGCCGACTATCTGCACGGCGAGTACGGCGACCTGGACAGCGACTACGTGTTCGTCAACCTCTGGGCCGGGCAACGCGGCCATCCGTTGACCTACGCCGCGGTCTACGACCTGGTCGGGCGGCTGCGGCGGCGGACGGGGATCGACTTCGACCCGCATTGGTGCCGCCACACCTACGCCACCGGGCTGCTGCGCACGGGCACTCCGGTGGAGGTGGTGAGCAGGCTGCTCGGGCACGCCTCGGTGACCACAACGGTCGAGGTCTACGGACACCTCGGCGTCGAAGACGCCCGCCAGACTTTGGAGCAGGCGGGCTGGTTCACCGGCAGCGCGGTGCAGCTGTGAGGGCGCCGGCCCGGCCGGCGGTCCCACGGCGCCCGGCGCTGCTCGAGCAGCTACTGGGCGCGGTCCGGCCCGAGTTCCGCGCCGAGGTGCTCGTGTTCGCGGCCGAGGACCCGGTGTTCGGCGGCGGTGCCTGCCGGGTCGAGAGCTGCACGCGGGCCGCTCGCAGCAAGGGCATGTGCCAGGGCCATCACCTGCGCTGGGTTGACGCGGGCCGCCCCGACCCGGAGGTGTTCGCCGCGACCACCGATCATCGGTGGCGCCGGCAGCGCCCGAACGCAGCCTGTCGGGTCACCGGGTGCGGCTACGGGACCGCGCGCGGCGGGATGTGTCAGCTGCACGGGCAGCGGTGGGACCGCGCCGGGCGACCCGACCTGCACGGGTGGCTGGCCGACCCACCGACGATCAAGACGTCAGCGCATGGCGAGGTCTGCGCGGTGGCGCACTGCGATCTGTGGCCGCAGGCGGCGTTGCCGCTCTGCCACGCCCACGCCAACACCTGGAAGGTCAACGGGCGACCCGACATCGACGTGTTCGTCCGCCGCTTCGAGCAGGTCACCGTCACCGCCGAGGAGATCATCCGGCTGGACCAGCTCGGCCCGCAGCTGCGTCTGGAGATCCAGTACGTGTTGCAGCGCCGCCACGACCAGCGCGCCACGAAGACCCTGCCCGCGGTCGTCATGGCGTTGGTGCGGGCCCTGACCGCCACCGGCGCGGCCTCGCTGCTCGACCGGACCGAGGCCCAGTGGAGGACCGAGATCGGGCGCCCGGCGCCGCGCGATTCCAACCTGCGCGCGCTGTTGATCGACGCCCGCCGCAAGGTCTCCGATCTCGCCGACGGCGACGGTTGGGAGGGCGAGTTCGACCGCGACGTCTGGCAGATGCGCCGCCTCGGGTTCCCAGGCAATCAGCAGCTCGACTTCACCGCGATCGGGCAGTCATGGCTGCGGGAGCTGGTCAAACGCTGGCTGCGCTGGCGGCTCGCGGCCGGACTCGGACTGGAGGCCGTCCGCCGCGGGCTGCGCGCCATGACCCGGTTCGCGCTGTTTTGCCAGCGCATCGGCGTCACCGCGCTCGCCGACGTCGACCGGGCGGTGCTGGAGCGCTACCTGGCCGACCTGCACGCCGAGCTCGCCGGGCGCCAACGCCACGGCGACCAGATCGGGCAGCTCAACTCGTTCCTGCACGCGGTCCGCCAGCACCACTGGGACGACACGCTGCCGGCCACCGCGCTGGTGTTCACCGAGGACTACCCCGCCCGCGTCGAGCGGGCGCCGCGCGCGCTGGCCGAGCAGGTCATGGCCCAGATCGAGCATCCCGACAACCTCGCCCGCTTCACGAACCCGGCCTACCGGCTGGTCACCCAGATCCTGGTCTGGGCCGGGTTGCGGGTCACCGACGCGCTGAGCGTGTCGCGCGACTGCGTGGTCACCGACGCCGACGGCGCCCCCTACCTGCGCTATCTCAACCACAAGATGAAACGCGAGGCGCTGGTCCCGATCGACGAACAGCTCCACGCCCTGATCGTTGAACAGCAAGGTCGCGTCGCGGATGCGCCGGTGTTGTTCCCGCGGCCGACGAAGAACCCCGACGGCCGGGCATCGACCGCCTCCTCGACCTACCGGCTCGCGCTCTATCGCTGGCTGGCCCGCTGCGATGTCCGTGACGCGCACGGCCGCCCGGTCCGGCTGACCCCGCACCAGTGGCGCCACACCCTCGGCACCCGGTTGATCAACCGCGATGTCCCGCAGGAAGTGGTGCGGCGCATCCTCGATCACGACTCGCCGCAGATGACCGCGCACTACGCCCGGCTGCACGACACCACCGTCCGCCGGCACTGGGAAGCCGCCCGCAAGGTCGACATCGCCGGCGAGGTCGTCGCCATTCACCCTGCCGGGCCACTCGCCGAGGCTGCCTGGGCCAAGCAGCGTCTCGGACGGGCGACCCAGGCGCTGCCCAACGGGTTCTGCGGGCTCCCGGTCCAGAAGACCTGCCCGCACGCCAACGCCTGCCTGACCTGCCCGATTTTCGTCACCACGGCGGAGTTCCTGCCCCAGCACCGCGTCCATCGCGGTCAGGTCATCGAGCTCATCACCGCCGCCGAGGCCCGCGGGCAGACCCGGCTGGCCGAGATGAACCGGCAGGTTCTGGGCAACCTCGACCGCATCATCGACACCCTCGGCCACGACGCTCCCGATGGGATCGAGGCCTCCGATGCGGCCTGACAACACCCACCACCTCACCGAGGCGGCACGGCGCCGCGCGCAGGCCACCCGCCGCCGCGCCGTCGCGGCGCTGCGCCGCATGGCCACCAGCGGGCTGCCCGTCACCATCGACGCCCTGGCCCGCGAGGCCGGCGTGTCCCGATCATGGATCTACGGCCAACCCGACCTCCGAGCCGAGGCGGAGCGGCTGCGCGACCGGCCGCGACCCGTCACAGCCGACAGAGCCGTCCCAGACCGCCAGCGCGCCTCCGACGCTTCCCTGCTCCGCCGTCTCGAGACCGCCACACAGCGCATCCGGGAGCTGGAGATCGACAACAAGCGGCTCCGCACTGCTCTGGCTGAGGCCCTCGGCGAGCGGCGGGTCGCGCCCGCCGGCCGACCACCACACGACACGCCGAGACCACGAGTTTCCACACCGAGCCAAACGCTCTGACCAGCCACGTCAGCGACACTGTTCACGACGCAAACCAGCAGCTCACAGGCTTGATCATCCTGCTGGCTCAAGATAACC
>NZ_JAHKRK010000370.1 GCF_019396355.1 Pseudonocardia nigra | reverse complement strand
TCTTCGGCTTCAACACCTGAAAGATCACCAGGGGTCGCGCTCGCCCCTCACACCGGCCCCTCAAACGAGTCCACCACCAGGGGCAAAACGGACATCAGACCCAAACGGCAAGAACGCCGGGGCCCTGTCCGGGATGCCGCGTGAGCCGAGCGCGGGGCGCAGCGCGGCGGCGAGACGGACGGTGTCCTCGGCGAAGCCCCAGCGGTGCCCGACGATCGCCCGAGAGTGATCATCAAGGAAGGCGAAGAGGTAGGTTTTGCGCCCGCCGACGCGCCCGCGTTCCGCAGCTAATAGCCTGATCTGGACACACGCCGCGGTATCGTCCCAGGTCAGCGCTTCGAGGTGGGCTCGGATTCGCGGAATTTACTGGACACACGTTCGATCGATGTTCGAATGCTTGAGCAGCGTGAACTCGTGTAGTGTCTGGACACGTGCACGTACGGGTGTCGACGCGGCGAAACAAGGACGGCACCGCGGTGCGCTACCTGCAGCTGACCCACAACGAGTGGGACCCGACCACGAAGACCTCCCGCCCCAAGGTGCTGCACAGCTTCGGCCGGGAGGATCAGCTCGACCGCGACGCGATCAAGCGGCTGGTCGCGTCGCTGTCGCGGCTGCTGGACCCGGCCACGGCGTTGGCCGCGACCGCGCCGGCCGAGTTGGCGTTCGTCTCCTCCCGCCCGGTCGGCGGGACGCTGGTGCTCGACCAGCTGTGGCACCGGGCGGGGATCGACGCGGTGATGACCCGGCTGCTGGCCGGGCGCAAGCTCGACCCACGCGTCGAGCGGGTGCTGTTCGCACTGGTCGCCAACCGGGCGCTGGAGCCGGGCTCGAAGCTGGCCGCTGCCCGCTGGGTGTCCCGGCGGGCACACATCGACGGGCTGCCCGAGACCTCCGATGATGCCTGCTACCGGGCGATGGACTGGCTGATCGAGATCGCGCCCGAGCTGGAACGCGAGGTGTTCTGGCAGGTCGCCACCCTGCTCGACAGCGAGGTTGACCTGCTGTTCTTCGACACCACCTCCACCTACTTTGAGATCGACGAGGCCGACGACCCGCTGGCCCGTGACGCCCGCGGCCGACCGGCCCTTGACCTACCCGCCGACGCCAGCACCGACCACGACGGCAACGAGGCCGGCACCGACCGGGTGGGGTTTCGCAGCTACGGCAAGTCGAAGGACTCCCGCGACGACCTGCCGCAGGTGGTGATCGGCATGGCGGTCACCCGGGCCGGGATCCCGGTGCGGGTGTGGTGCTGGCCGGGCAACACCACCGACTCGGCGCTGATCCGCCAGGCCCGCGAAGACATGCGGGACTGGACCCTGGCCCGGGTGATGTGGGTGGCCGACCGCGGGTTCTCCTCCGCGCAGAACCGTCGGGAGCTGCGCCGCGGCGGCGGGCACTACATCATCGGGGAGAAGCTGCGGTCGGGATCCGCGGAGGCCACCGCCGCGTTGTCACGACAGGGTCGCTACCAGCACGTGCGGGACAACCTGCAGGTCAAAGAGGTTCGCATCGCCGAGGATGAACGGTTCATCATCTGCTACAACCCCGAGCAGGCCGACCGTGACCGGGCACTGCGCGAGGTGATGACCGGCAAGCTCACCACGCTGATCGCCGACACCGACCGGCTGACCCCGACGAAGCGGGCGGAGCTGCGTGGGCGGATCTCCACCATGCCCGGGCTCAACCGGTTCCTGCGCGTCACCCCCGGCGGGCTGCTGCGCATCGACAAGAAGAAGATCAACGCCGAGGCGAACCTGGACGGCAAGTACCTGCTGCGCTGCTCCGACCCCGACCTGTCCGCCGAGGACATCGCACTGGGATACAAGCAACTACTCGAGGTCGAACGCGGCTGGCGGGACATGAAGACCACCCTCGAGTTGCGCCCGGTCTACCACCGCCTCGAAGACCGCATCCGCGCCCACGTCATCCTCTGCTGGCTGGCTCTGCTGCTGATCCGGATCGCCGAGACCAGCACCGGCGACACCTGGAACCGGCTCCGCGACGACCTCCAGGAACTACACGTGGGCACCTTCCAAGGCCCCGCCGGCACCTTCCGCCAACGCACCGAACTCACCCCCGCGCAGCGCACCATCCTGGGCAAGCTCGGCATCGACCCACCCAAGAAGATCATCGAACTCGGGCCGCCAACAACGCTCTGACCAGCACAAACACCACCACCTGGACACACGCCTACCAGGAAGAGATCATGCGTCCCCGCAGGTCAAACCCCAGATTCCGTGTCCAGGCCGACTCTCAGCTGCGGAACCCGGGACGCGCGGGCCGTGCAGGGCGTCCCCGGTCCACAACTCGTTCGGGCGCTCGGCTTCGAACCGGCCGAACACCACTTCGGAGCCGGGCCCGCCGGCGGCGAGCGCGCCCAGCATGGCGGCGATCTGCGGATCGTGGGCGAAATGGCGCTGCAACGTCCGCTCCCCGGGCGCCCACCCCATCTGGGCGCGCAGGATCCGCCGCACCTGGGTTGCGGTGCGGGCCGGGTTCTCCCGCTTGAGCGCGACCGCCATCTCGATCACCTCCAGCGGCAACCGGGGCGAGGACTGGCGCGGATCCGGGATCAGCGCGTCGAACCCGCCCCGGCGCCACGCCCGGATCCAGCGGTCCAGGGTGTCGCGGGAGATCCGCCGGCGTCGCCCGGACGGGTCGAGGTGCTCGCGGGCGGCGATCTCGCGCACCAACCGGCCCCGCGCCTTGGTCGACAGCGCCGGATCGGCCGGCTCGCGGATCAGCTGGTAGCGGAACAGCCCGATCGCCCGGGCCCGTTCCGCTCGTACTGCTACTTCGTCGTGTCTCACCGCCATCGGATGAGTCACCTCCTCGTTGTCGTCGTCTCGCTCATCCGTGTCAGGACAAGTGGCGATGATCACCGAGGACGATCACCCAGGATCAGGGGCAACTCGTGTTGATCCACTCTGACCGGTCTGAGCGGGCCAGCCCGGTGCCAGCAACCGGCCCGCCGAGACCGCGGTGGCGGCATGCCAGACCGGCACCTCGCCGACCCGCGAGGCAACCGAGAACCGGGTCGCGATCACCCGCGCGGCCGCGGTGACCGCGGCGATCGCATCCGCCCACGCCGACCCGGCCGGCCCGGGCAGCACCGGATCCGACGCCAGCGCCCGACACCACCGGGTGAACACCGCGCGGACCGCCTCGACCCGGCCGGCGAAGCGCCGCAACCAGCCCCGCACCGTCCCCGCCGGCCGACCCAGCCGCGCCGCGATCCGGCGGTGCCCGAGCCCGACGGCCTTGGCCGCGAGCGCCGCCCCGATCACCGCCGCGGTGTCCGCGCGCCGGACCAGGACCAGCACCGGGAGCAGCACATGCGTCATCCGGCAGCCGGTGCACCGCGACCGCCGCGGGGCGATCCGTACCGGGCTGTCCGGGCCACGGACCGTGCGGGCGCGGGCCCAACCCCACCCGGTTAGCGCCCCCGCGCATCCCGGACACGCCAACCCGCCCGAACGCAGCCGTTCCTCGACCGCGTCAGCGTCGGTCTCTACCGTGAGCATCGCGCCTCCGAGCGCAACCACACGGCCCTCCCGCACGCTTCCGGCCAAGGACACAGCGGGAGGGCCGTGGCCTACCCGACCCGAAGATCGTCACGGTGGCGGCGCCGACGAACACGGTCAACACGACTCGCCAGAACCCACCCGGATCTGCACGCTCAACGGCGCGAACCAGCCCCTACCTCGTCATCCTCGGTGGCGCCTGACAGTCTGACTCCGACACCCACGCCGCGTAGACCCGCAGGGTCGTGGTGCCCCCACCGCCGTGACCGAGTCGGCCAGCGACTGTCCGGACGTCGACACCGGCCGCAATGAGCTCGGTAGCGGTGTAGAGCGTGTCCCTTGGATCATGGGACGGGGTCGCGGAGCCAGTTCCTGATCGAGGCGACGTCGATGGTTCCGCGGAACATGTAGTCGCGCTTGTCGTAGCGGGTGGCGACCGCGCGGTGGCCCTTG
>NZ_JAHKRK010000369.1 GCF_019396355.1 Pseudonocardia nigra | reverse complement strand
GCGGCGAAAGTCCGCCGCCAAGAAGAAGAAATCCGCGCGCTCAAACGCCGCGAAACAACGACGGCGCCTACCCGGCCAGCGCGAAAGCAGACCGCCGATTAGCCGGATAATCGAAGAACAGCAGGTCCACCTCCAGGTTCAGCAGGTTCGCGACCTCGTCGAACACCTGCTTCTCCAGATCGTCTTTCACCTCGTGCAGCCAGTCCATCGCCCGGTAGCAGGGCTGCTCGCCGATCTCGTCGAGCCCATCGATGTGCACGTCGTGCGTGATCCAGTCCGCTGCCGCGAGCTTCGAGGACGGAGCCAGGGCACGGTTGGCGACCAGGGCGAACAGCACCCGTTCGGTGGCGGTCATGTCCCGGCGGCGGCCGCGCTTGGGCTGCCCGACCCGAGTCACGATCTGGTCGATCTTCAGCCGGCGCCACAGGTGATCGAGCACGTAGGCGCCGCCGAACGGAACCGAACAGACGAACTCCAGATCCGACGCGGCGGTCGCGGTCAGTGCATCACCTGGCTCCAGCAGGCGCGATAGAGACGCGACGAGGCGCTTGACCCCGTCGCGGTCGAGGTCGTCCTCGCGACCGAAGCTGAACAGCACCTTCGGCACGGCCCGCCCCTTCACCGGATCCCACTCGTTGTGCGCCAGGTGCAGGTACCGGACCGTCCCGGACTTGTTCTCCCGCTTCGTCGTCTTCACGTACACGACTCCAGACCATACGAGCAATGACCTGGTCAGTACAGGTGGACCTCGAAAACCGCGTCTCTAGAGCCTTCCGGCTCTTCAAGAGCCTCGCAGTCCTCTGACCTGCGCCTTTGCCTCAGCAGGGACTCTAGAGCCCGCGAATTACGTCGAACCCGGGTCGCTGGTCAGTGATGGCGGAAGATCACATCTATCAGTTCGTCGTAGATCAACGGGTCGCCGCCGGTGATCGCGTCGGTGACGGAACGCTGCAGGTAGTTGCGCATGACCTTCTTGGCGACCCCGTCGAGGGCCTTCTGCGTGGCCGCGATCTGATCGAGAACATCCACGCAGTACCGGTCCTCGTCGATCATGCGGTTGACCCCCAGCACCTGCCCCGAGGCCTTCGACAACCGCCGCCGCAGATCCGCCTTGAGCTCCTCGTCCATGAACACGCGTCGTCCCGGCGCCGCGCACCCAGCAGCATCCGGCGCCGGCGCTGGGCCCGTGCGGGCCTCCTGCGCTTGTGTCAACGGCACCGAACCCGGTTCACGATCCACGCCTGACCTCCCATACGTCACTTTAGGTAATCTACCCCCCAGGGGTAGTCACGGAGGAACCCCGTGGCCGCCCACTCAATTCCATGGGCCGGATGCGTCCGGCGATCGCACGGAAACCAGCGGTACGGCGGCGTGGGGTCGGCGACTGCGGCGCAGGGCGATCTGCACTCCGGGTCACCCGCAGGCCGGGCCGGGCCTAGGCACCGGCCGACGCCCGGGGGCGCCACCTCGCGGGAGCACTGAAGCGCCCCGGGTCTGGTGGAGGTTCTGAAGCCACGGGAAGGTGGTCTTCGTGCCGGTACCGAGGAAGTTCAACGACGAGATGCGCGAGCGGGCCAAGCGCATGGTCCGGGAAGCACGCCAGCAGGAGCCCGGCCTGTCGGTCAACGCCGCCTGCAAGCGGATCGGCCCGCAGCTGGGGATCCTGCCCGACACCCTGCGGGGCTGGTGCAAGCAGGCCGATATCGACGACGGCCTGGTCCCGGGGACCAGACCAGCGACCGTGATGAGCTGGCCCGGCTGCGGCGGGAGAACGCCGAGCTGCGGCGGGCGAACGAGATCCTCAAGACCGCGTCGGCGTTTTTCGCCTCGGTGGAGCTCGACCGCCGACTGCGGTGATCGTCGACTACATCGACGCCCACCGGGACCGCTTCGGGGTCGAGCCGATCTGCGCCGTGCTGACCCAGCACGGGATCACGATCGCCCCGAGCAGCTACTACGCAGCCAAGACCCGCCCACCCTCGCGACGAGCGCTATCCGACGCCGCCCTGGCCGAGACGATCGAGGCCACGTTCTGGGACCGCCAGAAGGGCCGCGGCGTGTACGGAGCCCGCAAGATGTGGCACCAGCTGCGCCGCGACGGCGTCTCGGGCGCGGGCGGAGGCCCGGTCGCCCGATGCACGGTGGAGCGGCTGATGCGCGAACTCGGCCTTCGCGGGGCTCGTCGGGGCCGACCCGTACTCACCACGGGCCCGGACCGCCAGCTCGAGCGAGCTCCCGACCTGGTCGATCGGGACTTCACCGCCGCCGCGCCGAACCGGCTGTGGGTGGTGGACCTGACCTACGTGCCGACCTGGTCGGGGATGGTGTTCACCGCCTTCGTCTCCGACGTGTTCTCCCGGCGGATCGTCGGCTGGCGCTGCGCGGGCTCGATGCCGACCGAGTTGCCGCTCGATGCTCTGGAAATGGCGTTGTGGACCCGCGACAGCGCAGGTCAGACCACCGACGGGCGGCTCGACGGGTTGATCCATCACAGCGATGCGGGCAGTCAGTACTGTGCTATTCGGTATGGCAACCGCCTCGCCGAGGCCGGCGCGATCGCCTCGATCGGCTCGGTCGGTGACAGTTACGACAATGCCCTGGCCGAGTCGGTGATCGGGCTCTACAAGACCGAGTGCATCCGTCGTGACGGACCGATCCACTCGGTCGACGATCTCGAGCTGGCCACCGCGAGCTGGGTGCACTGGTTCAACACCCAGCGGCTGCACTCCATGATCGGCAACATGCCGCCGGTCGAGTACGAACAGAACTACTACGCTCACCAACCAGCCCGAGAACAACCGATCTCGGGAGAACCCAGCCTCCACTGAACCCGGGGCGCTTCAGATCGCCCGACTGGCCGGGCGTGCCCGGCAGGACGGACTGGCGCTGACCGGTGAAGGCGGCCTGCTCGCGCAGCTCACCAAGCGGGTGCTGGAGTCCGCGCTGGAGGGCGAGATCGCCGAGCACCTTGGCTGCGACCGCCACGACGCGGCCGGCCGCGATGGCGGGAACTCCGGGAACTCCCGCAACGGGCACCGGTCAAAGACGGTGCTGACCGAGGTCGGGCCGGTCGAGATCGACGTCCCCCGCGACCGCGACGGGTCGTTCGAGCCGACGATCGTGGGCAAGCGCAAGCGGCGGCTGTCCGGGGTGGACGAGCTGGTCATCTCGCTGTCCGCGAAGGGCCTGACGACCGGGGAGGTGGCGGCGCACCTGGCCGAGGCCTATGGCGCGCAGGTGTCCCGCCAGACGATCTCCACGATCACCGACAAGGTCGTCGACGGGATGGTGGAGTGGCAGAACCCACCTTTGGACCCGGTCTATCCGGTGATCTTCATCGACGCGATCCACGTGAAGATCCGCGACGGGAAGGTCGCCAACCGGCCGATCTATGTCGCGCTCGCGGTCACCACTGACGGCCGCCGCGACATCCTCGGGCTGTGGGCCGGGGACCCGAACGCTGGCGGGGAGGGCGCGAAGCACTGGCTGCACGTGCTCACCGAGATCCGCAATCGCGGCATCGAGGACGTGCTCATGATCGTCTGTGACGGGCTGGCCGGCCTGCCCGACGCGATCGCCGCGGTCTGGCCGCAGACCATCCCCCAGACCTGCGTGGTGCACCTGCTGCGCAACAGCTTCCGCTACGCCGGTCGCCAGCACTACGAGGCCATCGCCAAGGCGCTGCGGCCGGTCTCCACCGCCCCGACCGAGGCGGCGGCGATGGAGCGGTTCCTGGAGTTCTGCAAGGCCTGGGGCGACCGGTATCCGGCGATCGTCAGGTTGTGGGAGAACGCCTGGGCCGAGTTCGTGCCGTTCCTGTCCTTCGACGTCGAGATCCGCAAGATCGTCTGCACCACCAACGCCTGGGTTATCTTGAGCCAGCAGGATGATCAAGCCTGTGAGCTGCTGGTTTGCGTCGTGAACAGTGTCGCTGACGTGGCTGGTCAGAGCGTTTGGCTCGGTGTGGAAACTCGTGGTCTCGGCGTGTCGTGT
>NZ_JAHKRK010000037.1 GCF_019396355.1 Pseudonocardia nigra | reverse complement strand
CTTCGCCGGCCAGCAGCACGATCCGCGCCCGCTGCGCCAGCCCGGCCCGGATGCCCGAAGCCCGCACCCAGGAACGCAGCGTCGACTTGTCTTTGCCCCGGACCTCCAGGCGAGCAGCAGTCGGCATGCGGCATTGTCTCAACCAGCCATCGTAAAGTCACTTACGACACGCAACACTAGCTCCTGCGCAACGCCTCCCACGGGTGCAGCAAGGTGGCTTTGCTGCGGTGTTGTCACAGGAACGCCACCTTGCTGCGGTTCGGGGGCGGAGGCGGCCGGCGGGCGGTCCGCAATGTCCACGCGTTCTGTCGGTGGTCCCCGTTACCGTTCTTCCCATGGGGGATGGACTCGTTCAGGCCCGCGGGCTGCGCAAGCGGTTCGGGCACTTCGAGGCCGTGCGCGGCATCGACGTCGACGTCGCGCGCGGCGAGGTGTTCGGCTTCCTGGGCCCCAACGGGGCCGGCAAGTCGTCCACGATGCGGATGATCGCCTGCGTCTCGCCGCGCAGCGACGGCTCACTGCAGGTGCTGGGGATGGATCCGGACTCCGACGGGCCGCGGATCCGGGCCCGCATCGGCGTGGTGCCGCAGCTCGACAACCTCGATGTCGAGCTCACGGTCCGGCAGAACCTGCAGATCTACGGGCGCTACTTCGGGCTGTCGCGCGGGCACGTGCGGGCCAAGGCCACCGAGCTGCTCGAGTTCGCGCAGCTCACCGAGCGGGCCGACGACCCGGTCGAACCGCTGTCGGGCGGGATGAAGCGGCGGCTCACCATCGCCCGCGCGCTGGTCAACGAGCCCGAGCTGCTGCTGCTCGACGAGCCCACCACGGGGCTCGACCCCCAGGCGCGCCACCTGCTGTGGGAGCGGCTCTACCGGCTCAAACGCGAGGGCGTCACCCAGATCATCACCACCCACTACATGGACGAGGCGGAGCAGCTGTGCGACCGGCTCGTCGTCATGGACGGCGGGCTGATCGTGGCGGAGGGCTCGCCGGCCGAGCTGATCGAGCGGTATTCCACGCGAGAGGTGCTGGAGCTGCGCTTCGATCCGCAGCGCCGCCCGAGCGCCGAGGCGCTGGCCGCCGTGGCCGAGCGCGTGGAGGAGCTGCCCGACCGGCTGCTGCTCTACACCGCCGACGGCGAGCACACCCAGGGTGAGGTGGCCAGGGCCGGCCACCACCCGCTGTCGGCGCTGGTGCGCCGCTCGTCACTGGAGGACGTGTTCCTCCGGCTCACCGGCCGGACGTTGGTGGACTGATGGCGGTCACCGGAGAGTTTCCGCGGTCCACCGGGCGGGCGCCCGGCGCATGGCGGGGTGTGCTGCTCGTCGTCGAGCACTTCTGGACGTGGTACCGGCGCAACTGGCGGGCCACCGTCGTCTCGTCGGTGCTGCAGCCACTGCTGTTCCTGCTGGCGTTCGGCGTCGGTTTCGGCACGCTGGTCGAGCGCAACGGCAGCGCGGCGGCGGCCACCGGCGGCGCCGAGTACCTCGTGTGGCTGGCGCCCGCGCTGCTGGCCGTGTCGGCCGTGCAGAGCGGTGCGTTCGAGTCCACCTACCCCGTGCTGTCCGGGTTCAAGTGGCAGCGGATCTACCACGCGATGACCGCGGGCCCGATCTCGCCCGCCCAGGTGGCGATCGGCCATCTGGGCTGGGTCGCGTGCAAGACGGCCGGGTGCGGTGCGGTCTACATCGCCGTGATCGCGGCCGTCGGGGGTGTCGCGAGCCCCGGGATCGTAGTGTCGCTGCTGGCGGCGGTGCTCACCGGAGCGGCGGTCGCGGCGCTGGTCACCGCGTTCGCGGCCACCGTCGACAACGAGGGGCCGGCGTTCAACGCGCTGTTCCGATTCGTCGTCATCCCGATGACGCTGTTCTCGGGCACGTTCTTCCCCGTCGACCGGCTGCCGGAGTGGGTGCAGCCCGCCGCATGGATCTCGCCGCTGTGGCACGGCACCGAGCTCGCCCGCGCCGCGGCCCTCGACCGGTGGGTGCCGCTCGCCGCGCTGGGGCACCTGGCCTACCTGCTGGTGCTGCTCGCGGCCGGCGTCGCGCTGTCCACCCGGTTCTTCGCGCGGAGGTTGGCGCAGTGAGCACCGAGGTCCGCCCCACGGTCCCGTCCCCGCCCGCGCTGCTGCGGCTGCTGCCGGCCGGCAGCTACGCCGGGCGGTCGCATGCCCTGCTGCTGCGGTCGGCCACCGCGTCCCGGCGGGCCTGGCTCGCGTTCGTCTCGGGGTTCTTCGAGCCGGTGTTCTACCTGGTCGCGATGGGGCAGGGGCTCGGCTCGATGGTCGGGGCGCTGCCCGGCCCCGACGGCACCCCGATCAGCTACGCGGCGTTCATCGCGCCCGGGCTGTTGGCGGCCTCGGCCATGAACGGCGCGGTGTTCGACTCCACGTTCAACGTCTTCTTCAAGCTCAAGTACGGAAAGCTCTACGACGCGATGCTGGCCACTCCGCTCGGACCGGTCGACATCGCGCTCGGGGAGATCGGCTGGGCCCTGATCCGGGGTGGGCTCTACGCGCTCGGGTTCCTGTCGGTGATGGCCGGCTTCGGGCTGCTCATGTCACCGTGGGCGCTGCTCGCGCTCCCCGCCGCGCTGGTGGTGGCGTTCGCGTTCGCCGCGGTCGGAATGGCCGCCACCTCCTTCATGCGGTCGTGGCAGGACTTCGACCTCGTCACGCTGGTGATCCTGCCGATGTTCCTGTTCTCCACCACGTTCTACCCGCTGTCGGTCTACCCGCGGTGGCTGCAGATCGTGGTCGAGTGCCTGCCGCTCTACCACGCCGTGGAACTGATGCGCGGGCTCACCACGGGCGCGGTGCACGTCGGGATGCTCGGCCACCTCGGCTACTTCCTCGTGATGATCGCGTTCGGGGTCACGCTGGCCGCGCGCCGGCTCGACGCGCTGCTGCTGCGGTAGCGGTCAGCAGGTCGCCCCGGGGCCCCGGAGGCCGGCGCGGCCGCCGACAGCCGGTACGTGGCCACCCGGGCGGCGGGCTGGAACGTCGCCAGCAGCGCCACGACGTCGGCGAGCGCGTCGGAGACGTCCCGGTCCGCGGTCTGGTGGTGGCCCTCGATCACCACGAGGGCCTCCACCGTGGCCGGGCCGGTCGCGCTCTGCGCGCTCTGACGCCAGCACCAACGGCGCGCGCACACCACGTCGTCGCGGTCGGCGAACACGACCTCGCCCGGCTCCGGGGCCACGCTGTCGGCTGCGCCGAGGTCGGTGAACCGTTCGGAGCCGGTCGCGAACCGCACGGTGATCGGGCCGGCGACACCGGCGAGGTCGAGCACCGCCACGGGCAGGGCGTGCCGGATGCTCACGAGGTTGCCCAGATCCACCAGTGTGTTGATCGACGGGATGTCCCCGTGCCGGGCCACCCTGCGCAGCAGCGCCTCGGCGGCGCTGCGGTACTGCGTGGGGCGGGCCCCGAAACCGGCGAAGACCCGCCGCCACGCCGCGATCGACGGCATCTGCGCCACGGGCGTCGCCACCAGCCGGTCCGCGGCGATGCGCTGTTCGGCACCGTACGCCTGCTGTAGGTCCGGCGCGCTCGGTCCGTTGCGGAGGCCGGTCGCGTGGACGAGCGCGGTGTGGATCGTCGGGAATCGTGCGACGACGGGGTCGTCGTAGCGGAACGTTTGCACGCCGAGGACCGTAGGGGCACTCTGGTCCCGTGACCTGGGCCAAATCGAGCGCGGTGAAGAGGACCAATCCGGGGCTGCGGCTCGAACTCGGTGACGTGCACGCCCAGGGCCCGCGGGCGCTTGCCGGCACGGTCGCCGACGCCCTGCGCCACGCGGTCCGGGCCGGCAGGCTGCCCGCGGGTACGCGGCTGCCCGCCTCGCGCAGCCTGGCCGCCGACCTGCAGGTGTCCCGCGGGGTCGTCGTCCGTGCCTACGAGCAGCTCACCGCCGAGGGCTATCTGCTGGCGCGCACCGGACGGGGCACCGTCGTCGGTGATGTCCCGGCCACCGAGGGTGACCCGCCGCCCCCGTCCCGGCCCTTCGTGCCGACCAACCCCGGGGTGCCCGCGCTGGGCTGGTTCCCCCGCACCGAGTGGCTGCGGGCGATGGAGACCGCGCTGCGCGAGCTGCCGGACGCCGAGCTCGGCTATGGCGACCCGCGCGGGCACCCGCGGCTGCGCGCCGCGCTCGCCGCCTACCTCGGCCGCACCCGCGCCGTCGTCGCCCCCGTCGACCGGATCGTCGTCACCGCCGGTTTCGCGCAGGCGACCCGGCTGGTGGCCGAGACGCTGGCGGCCCAGGGCGTCACCGCGATCGGTGTGGAGGACCCGGGCTCGGTCGGGGTGATCGAGACCCTGCGGCGGGGCGGTCTCACGACCTGCCCCGTGCCCGTCGACGAACACGGGCTTGATGTCGCCGCGCTGTCCGCGGGTGACCTGCGGGCGGTCGCCGTGACCCCGGCCCACCAGTTCCCCACCGGTGCCGTCCTCGGCCCGGCCCGGCGCACCGCCCTGCTCGAATGGGCCGGGGCCCGGCAGGCCGTGGTGGTCGAGGACGACTACGACGCGGAGTACCGCTACGACCGGTCCCCGGTCGGCGCGCTGCAGGGGCTGGCCCCGGAGCGGGTGGTGTACGGCGGCAGCATCTCCAAGACCCTCGCGCCCGGCCTGCGACTCGGCTGGCTGGTGGCGCCCGCCCGGCTGGCCGCGGCCCTCGTCGAGCGCAAGCACTGGGCCGACATCGCCGCGCCTGTGCTCGAACAGGTCGCGCTGGCGGCACTCATCGAGAGCGGCGGCCTGGACCGCCACCTCCGCCGCACGGCCGCGCGCTACGCCGATCGGCGGCGCAGGCTGCTGACCGCCGTCGCCCGGCACCTGCCGGACTGGACGGTCACCGGGATCGCGGCCGGGCTGCACGCGGTGCTGGTTCCGGGCGCGCCCGTGCCGGCCGCCGCGCTCGAGGAGATGGCCGCCGCCGGCCCCGACGTCGGTGCGGTCCCGCTGGCCGCCTACCGGCACGGGTCGGCGCCGTGCTCCGGGCTCGTCGTCGGTTACGGCGCGGCCACGCCGGACCGGATCGACCGGGCAGTGGCGGACATGGCCGCCAGGGCGCCGCTGAGACTCCGCTGAGGCAACTCCACGCGCGGTGCGGCCCGTCGGGCGACTCGGGTGGCCGCGACGGCGCCGTCACACCGAGAATGTCCGCCATGACGGTCACCTCCCAGCGGCCCGGCCTCTCCGACCTCGTGCGGAGCGCCACGGTGGCGCTGCTCACCGTCGTCCAGATCGCGGTGGCCGCGCTCTGCGGCCGCGTCGCGGGCACGCCGATCGGGGCGGTCGCCCGCGAGTACGCCACCCCGTTGCTCGCCGCCGGATGGGCGTTCGCGATCTGGGCGCCGATCTACGCCGGCTTCCTCGCCTATGGGATCTACCAGGCGTTGCCGGCTCAGCGACAACGCGCCGTCCACCGGGAGACCGGGTGGTGGCTCGCCGCGTCGGCGGTGTTCAACACCGGATGGGTGCTGGCGTTCGGCGCCGGCTGGCTGCCGCTGGCCGAGCTGCTGATCGTCGCGCTGCTGGTGAGCCTGGCGGTGGTGTTCGGCCGGTTGAGCCGGGTGCCGGCCGACGGCGTGGTGGAGCGGGTCGTCCTGCGCGGCCCGGTCGCGCTGTACACCGGGTGGGTGTCGCTCGCCACTGCGTCGGGCACCGCGGCCACCGGGGTGTGGGCGGGTCTGCCGGGGGAGAGCGCACTGGCGATGATCGCGGCGATCGTCGTGCTGCTGGCGGTTACCGCGATCCTCGCGTGGGTGGTGCTGTCCGGCACCGCCGTCGTCGCGTACGGGGCAGCGGCCGTGTGGGGCATCGCCGGGATCGGCCTGAACGACCCGCCCGCCGCGGTCGTGGTCGCCTGCGCGGTCGCGGCCGTCGTCGTGGTCGCCGCGACGGCGCGCCGCGTCACCACGGCGGGCAACCCGGCACGGGCGGCCTGGGGCTGACGTCGGCGCGCCTTCACCCAGCGTTCGCCTCGACAGCTGCTCTCCGTCATCGACGAGCCCTAGCGTCCCCCGATCGTGCGTACCTTCCGTCTCGTGACCGCGGCCGCGGTCGCCGTCCTCTCACTCACCGTCGCGCCGAGCGCCGCCGTCGCCAAGGAGAAGCAGCCGTTCGACCTGCAGGCCCATCGCGGCGGCGTCGGCCTCGCGGTGGAAAGTTCCCTGCTGTCGTTCGGCACCGCGCTCGACCTCGGGGTGAGCACGCTCGAGCTGGACGTGCAGATCACCGAGGACGGGCACGCCGTCGTCACCCACGACCGGCGCACCAACCCCGACGTCTGCACTGACACCGCCCCGGCCACCCCGGGCGACCCGGAGTTCCCCTACGTCGGCCGCTACGTCAACACCCTCACCCTCGCCCAGGTGCTGACGTTGAACTGTGGCTCGACCCGCAAGCCCGCCTACCCCGCGCAGCAGCTCTCGCCCGGCGCGCGGATGTTGCAGCTGCACGAGGTGTTCGACCTCGTCGAGGAGCGCGGCGCCGACGACGTCCGGTTCAACATCGAGACGAAGGTCGAGGCGGGCGCGCCGGACGAGACGGCGCCGCGCGAGCAGTTCGTGCAGGTCGTCGCGGCCGAGGTGCGGCGGGCCGGCGTGGCCGACCGCGTGTCGGTCCAGAGCTTCGACTGGGGCGCCCTGATGCGGATGCGCGAGGTCGCCCCGGAGCTGCCGATCGTCGCGCTGACCAACGGCGACTTCCTGCAGGTCGGGCAGCCCGGCGCCTCGCCGTGGCTCGGCGGCATCGACATCGACGACTTCGGCGGCAGCCTGGTCGCGGCGGCGGCGTCCTTCGGGGCCGACGCGATCTCGCCGGTGCACGGGATGCCGCAGGCGAGCGGGGTGACCCAGCCCGGCTACACGCCGTTCACCACGAAGGAGATGGTGAAGGAGGCGCACAAGGCCGGGATGCAGGTGATTCCGTGGACGGTCAACGACGTGCCGACCATGAACGCGCTGATCGAGGCGGGCGTCGACGGCCTGATCACCGACCACCCGGACCGACTGCGCTGGCTGATGGAGCAGCGCGGGATGGCCCTGCCCCGGGCCTACCCGGCCGCGTAGCCCGCCGCCCGGAACCCGCTGATCAAGGCGCTGACGTCCTTTGTTGATCTGTCACGAGGACGTCTACGCCTTGATCACCGGGGTGGGGACGCGTCGGGAGCGGGTTCCGGCCGGTGAGTCGAGCGAGCGGCCGTGCGCGCGATCCCGTCGATCACGGTCGGCCAGACCCGGCGCGCGAGGTCGTGGCCCATCCCCGGCACCTCGAGCAGCTCGGCGCCGGGGATCGCGGCGGCGGTGGCCCGCCCGCCGGACGGCTGGATGACGCGGTCGATCGCCCCGTGCACCACGAGCGCGGGCATGGCCAGCTCGCGCAGGTCGGCCGTGCGGTCCCGCTCGGCCACGCAGGCCGCGAGCTAGCGCCCACCGCCCGTCCCGTCCCCGGTCTCGCGGCGCATCGCCCGCCGCATGGTGACGCGCACGTCCTCGTCGTCCTGAACGGTGCGGTTGCGGGAGCCGATGCGGCGGAAGCTGCCCACCATGCCCTCCACGGGATCGGCCGACGGCGGCCGCAGGAACTCCGGCACCATCCGCCAGGCCACCTTGCCCGTGTGCCCGTCCCCGGGCCTGCCCATGATCGACACCAGCGACCGGGTGCGCCCGGGGTGCCGGATCGCCACCTCCTGCGCGATCAGTGACCGAGTGACGCCCCGACGACGTGTGCGCCGCGCGGGTCGAGCGCCGCGATCAGTCCGGCGGCGTCGTCCGCCATGTCGCCGAGCGTGTAGACCGGGTCGGCCCGCCGCCGGACGAACTGCCACCCCGAGATGCCCGGCCCGCACAGGTGCGTCGACCGTCCGACGTCGCGGTTGTCGAACCGCACCACGTGGAAGCCCCGGCCGGAGAGCTCCGTGCAGAAGTCGTCGCGCCACCAGTCCATCGACAGGCCGAGGCCCATGATCAGCAGGACCGTGGGGTGCTCGGGGTCGCCGAGGGACTCGTAGCACAGCTCGACGTCCCCGACCCGGCAGAATCGCTCGTCCATCGGGCCGGCATTCGCCGCCGGAAGGGGTGCGGTTCGGCGCCGCTTGCTACCGTCGCCCGTCGCGTCGCGCCAGGAGGACCCATGATCACCGGAAGTATCGTCGCGCTGGTCACCCCCATGCGGGCCGACGGCGCGGTCGACCACGACGCCCTCGAGCGGCTCGTGGAACGCACCATCGTGGCCGGGACGTCGGCCATCGTCTCGGTGGGGACGACGGGGGAGTCCTCGACGCTGTCGGTCGCCGAGCACACCGAGGTCATCCGCCGCACGATCGACGTGGCCGCGGGCCGGGTGCCGATCATCGCCGGCACCGGCGCCAACAACACCGAGGAGGCCATCCACCTCACCCGGGACGCGCAGCGGGCGGGGGCCGACGCGGCGTTGCTCGTCACGCCGTACTACAACAAGCCGCCGCAGGAGGGCCTCTACCGGCACTTCCGCGCGGTCGCCGAGGCCGTCGACATCCCGCAGATCCTCTACAACGTCCCCGGCCGCACGGCCTGCGACATGCTGCCCTCCACCGTGGAGCGGCTGGCCGAGGTGCCGAACATCGTCGGCCTCAAGGAGGCGCTGGGCGACCTCGACCGGGTGCGCGACCTCGTCGCACTGGGCCTCACCGACTTCGCGCTCTACTCCGGCGACGACGCCACGGCCCGGGCCAGCATGCTCGAGGGGTTCCACGGCGACATCTCCGTGACCGCGAACGTCGTGCCCGAGGCGATGGCGCGGATGTGCGCTGCGGCCATCACGGGCGACGGCGAGACCGCCGCGGCGATCGACGCCGACATCGCCGGGCTGCACCGCGCGCTGTTCGTCGAGCCGAACCCGATCCCGGTCAAGTGGGCGCTGGCGGAGCTGGGGCTCATCGACCGCGGCATCCGGCTGCCGCTGGTGCCCCTCGACGAGGTGCACCACGAGGACGTCCGCGCGGCCCTGCGCGCGGCGGGAGTCACCGCCGACGCCTGAAACACCACGGCGCGCCGAGGACTACCCTGGCGGCCATCATGACTGCTCCGTCCGTTTTCCCCGACCTCGAACCGCTGCTGCCCCGGGTGTCCAAGCCCGTGCAGTACGTCGGCGGTGAGCTGAACGCACAGCTCAAGGACTGGGAGTCGGCCGCCGTCCGGTGGGCGCTGATGTACCCCGACGCCTACGAGGTCGGGCTGCCGAACCAGGGCGTCATGATCCTCTACGAGGTGCTCAACGAGCGGGCCGACGCCCTCGCCGAGCGCTGCTACGCGGTGTGGCCCGACCTCGAGTCGCTGATGCGCGAGCACGGGGTGCCCGCGTTCACCGTCGACGGGCACCGGCCGGTCGGCGCGTTCGACCTGCTCGGCGTGAGCTTCTCCACGGAGCTCGGCTACACCAACCTCCTCACCACCCTCGACCTGGCGGGTATACCGCTGCACGCGGTGGACCGGGACGTCGATCACCCGGTGGTCGTCGCGGGCGGGCACGCCGCGTTCAACCCGGAGCCGATCGCCGACTTCGTCGACGTCGCCGCGATCGGCGACGGCGAGGAGGTCGTCGGCGACATTACCGACGTCGTCAAGGCGTGGAAGGCCGAGGGCCGGCCGGGCGGGCGCCGGGAGCTGCTGCTGCGCCTCGCGGCCACCGACGGCTGCTACGTCCCGTCGCTCTACGACGTCTCCTACGCCGCCGACGGCGCGATCACCTCGGTCACGCCGGCCGACGAGCGGGTGCCGCGCAGCGTCACCAAGCGCACCACCAGTGATCTGGACGCCTGGCCCTACCCGAAGAAGCCGCTGGTCCCGATGGCCGAGACGGTGCACGAGCGGGCCAGCGTGGAGATCTTCCGCGGCTGCACCCGCGGCTGCCGGTTCTGCCAGGCCGGGATGATCACCCGGCCGGTGCGTGAGCGATCGCTGCAGGGCATCGGCGAGATGGTCGACTCGGCGGTGCGCGCGAGCGGGTTCGACGAGGTGGGGCTGCTGTCGCTGTCCAGCGCCGACCACTCGGAGATCGCGGAGGTCACCAAGGGCCTCGCCGACCGCTACGAGGGCACCAACACCTCGCTGTCGCTACCGAGCACCCGCGTCGACGCCTTCAACATCGACCTCGCCAACGAGATCTCCCGCAACGGCCGCCGCTCCGGCCTGACGTTCGCCCCGGAGGGCGGCTCGGAGCGGATCCGGCGCGTGATCAACAAGATGGTGTCGGAGGAGGACCTCATCCGCACCGTCTCCGAGGCGTTCGCACAGGGCTGGCGGCAGGTGAAGCTCTACTTCATGTGCGGGCTGCCCACCGAGGAGGACGAGGACGTCCTCGAGATTGCGGGCATGGCGCACCGGGTGATCCAGGCCGGGCGGGCGGCGTCCGGGCGCAACGACATCCGCTGCACGATCTCCATCGGCGGGTTCGTGCCCAAGCCGCACACCCCGTTCCAGTGGGCCGCGCAGGCCCACCCCGACGTCGTGGACGAGCGCCTCCGCAAGCTGCGCGCGGCCGTCAACAGCAACCGGAAGCTCGGCCGCAACATCGGCATGCGCTACCACGACGGTCAGCCGTCGCTGATCGAAGGCCTGCTCGCCCGCGGCGACCGCCGCGTCGGGCGCGTCATCGAGCGGGTCTGGCGCGAGGGCGGGCGCTTCGACGGCTGGAGCGAGCACTTCTCCTACGAGCGCTGGACGGGCGCGGCGGCCGCCGAGCTGGAGCCGCTGGGCGTCTCGCTGGACTGGTTCACCACGCGCGAGCGCGACCGCGACGAGACCCTGCCGTGGGACCACCTGGACTCCGGGCTGGAGCGCGACTGGCTCTGGGACGACTGGCAGGACGCCCTCTCCGGGCGCGAGCAGGACGACTGCCGCTGGACCCCCTGCTTCGACTGCGGTGTGTGCCCGTCGACCGGCACCGACATCGAGGTCGGCCCCAGCGGCACGACCCTGCTCCCGCTCACCGTGGTGAACCCGCTCAGCGGAGGCCTGGACCGGGGTGCCTGACCAGCCGGTGACCATCCGGGTCGCCGACGAGCGGGACGTGCTGGCGCTCGCCCGGTTGCGGCGGGCGTGGCTGGAGGAGCGCGCCGGCCGGCCCGTCGAGGACCCGGGGTTCGAGGCCGCGTTCGAGCAGTGGTGGCGCGTGGAGCTGCCGCGGCGCACGTTCTGGCTGGCCGAGGTCGGCTCCCCCCGCAGCGGCTGGACGGCGGTCGGCTCGATCAACGTGGTCGAGATCGTCCACATGCCGCGGCCCGGCGCCCGCGGTGGACGGATCGGGCACGTGGGCAACGCGTTCGTGTTGGCGTCCTTCGCCGACCGCGGGGTGCCGCGGGACCTGCTCGCGCACGTCATCGAGCACGCCCGCACCCGCCGCTACCGGCGGCTCCTGCTCGCCCCGACGGCGGGGAGCGTCGCGTTCTACCGGCGGGCCGGCTTCCAGCCGGCTGGGGACGGGTTTCTGGTGCTCGACCCCGGGGCGACACGGGAAGCGGCCCGCGATGGCCAACACACGTGATCCCGAGCTGAACATCCCGTCGCCGCTGGTGGAGCTGGTGGACGACCGGCTGCGAGGTGTTCGTCTGCTGCTCAAGCGCGACGACCTGATCCACCCCGAACTGACGGGTAACAAGTGGCGGAAGCTCAAGTACGTACTGGCGGACGTACGCGCCTCGGGCGCATCGACGCTCCTCACCTTCGGGGGGCGTACTCCAACCATCTGCGCGCGGTCGCAGCTGCCGGCCGCCTGTGCGGCTTCGCGACGATCGGCGTCGTGCGAGGTGAGGAGAAGCCGTTCAACGCGGTTCTCGCCGCCGCCGTCGCCGACGGCATGCGGCTGCATTACCTCGACCGGGCCAGTTACCGGCGCAAGCACGAGGAGGACGTCCTCGATCTGCTTCGGACGACCTACCGCGACTTCTACCTCATCCCGGAGGGCGGGACCACCGTGCTCGGCGTCCGGGGCTGCGCGGAGTTGGTCGACGAGATCGCCGAGCCGTTCGACCTGATCGCCTGCCCGGTCGGCACCGGCGGCACTCTCGCCGGAATCTCGTCAGCGCTCCGGCCCGGTCAGCGGGCGCTCGGCATCAGCGTGCTCCGCGGAGCACATTCGCTCGATGGCGAGGTGAGGCAACTGCAGCGGACTGCTCTGGGCGAGCCGCTCACAAACTGGACCATCGACCATCGCTTCCACTTCGGCGGATTCGCCCGGCGGACAGGTGCCCTCAACGCGTTCCTGGCCGACTTCGCGGATCGGCACGGGCTTCATCTCGACCCGGTCTACGTCGGAAAGATGATGTCCGCGCTGTTCACGCTGATCGCGCACGGCCTTGACCCCTGGCCCGACCGCCGGCGAGGCGCCACTACGGCCCGCTGCGCCGTAGCTCCCAGGCGCCGGAGTCGATCTGGAAGTGTCGGTCCGGGCCCATCCATCTCCCGGTCATCGAGCGCCCGGCGGGATCGAGGACGAATTGCACAATCCCGTGGTAGACCGCCCCGCGGTAGTGGCCGTCCGGCGCCGTCCGCTCCGTCCAGTTTCCGGTGACGAGAAGCCCGTCGGTGGCGAGGTCGAACTCGACTGTCCCGGTCGACGTGGGATCGCCACGACCTCGGTGATCGCCGCGAGAGCGCGGTGGTTGCGCCCTCGGCTGCAGAAACCTCGCGTTCGCGGCGATCTTCGCACCGATGATCGTCGCGAGATGAGGGTATCCGCAGTTCGGGATGCAGAAAGTGCGATCTGGCGGCGATCATCGCGGCGGCCCGTGGGCGCCGACCCCGCCCAGATTGCAGCAGAGCCACTTTCACGCAAGGAGATGGCAGGAAAGTGGCTTTGCTGCAAGGGCGCGTGCGGCAGGGAGCCATCGTCCGCCTCGGGGTGCCCGGCGCGCGGCTCGTAGACTGGTGTCCGTGGCACGCGTTCGGCCGGGGGAGGCCGCCAATCCCGCTCCGCCCACGGTGCAGCGCATCCGGGTGCGCTTCGCCAAGCGCGGGCGGCTGCGGTTCCTCTCCCACCGCGACGTCGCACGCAGCTTCGAGCGGGCGGTGCGGCGGGCCGGCGTGCCCGTCGCGCACTCGCACGGGTTCAGCCCGCACCCGCGGCTGTCGTGGATCGGGGCCGCGCCCACGGGGTCGGCCAGCGAGGCCGAGTACGTGGAGATCGGGCTGACCCGCGAGGTCGACCCGGCCGCACTCGCCACGGCATTGGACGCCGCGCTCCCCGACGGGCTCGACGTGCTTGCGGCCGCGGTCGCGAGCGGGGCCGCCCTCGCCGAGCGGATCGACGCGAGTCGCTGGCGGATCGAGCTGCCCGGGGTGGAGCCGGCCGCGCTGCGGGAGGCGGTGGACGCGTTGCTCGCGCAGGAGTCGGTCGTCGTCGAACGCGTCACACCGTCGGGACGGCGGCAGATCGACGTCCGGGCCGCACTCGCCCAGGTCGAGGTGGCCGCCGAGGGCGTTCAGGATGGGGCACCGTCGGGTGTCTCACCCTCGACGACCCCCGATCGCACGGAAGTCTGTGCGATACTGACCGCGGTCGTGCGGCAGACGACACCCGCCGTTCGACCCGATGACGTGTTGGGTGCACTCGACGTTGTCGCAGGCCTCAGGCCGCCGGTGCCCGCGAAGGCGACCCGGATGGCGCAGGGACTGCTCGACCACCGAGGCGACCTGGCCGATCCGCTCGGTTCCGACCGGGTCACCACCCGGGCCTGAGTGGGTGGGTCGGCCCCGGCGCACCGGCGCCTCTGCCGGTCACGGCACGCCGTCGAGGACGATCCGCCTCCGGGCGGAGCGAGACCGAGGATTGCTCGTCGCGCACCGCGCGAGGAGAGAACTGCACGTGCCCCTGCGCGGCCGCCTCCACACGGAGGCGCCCGGGGGCGGAGGAGCTGAATGTCGAATAGCGATTCGCCCGCCGGTGGCCCCGGCGGGCCGGTCACCGTACCCGCCCTGAACGACCTGCCGGAGAAGATGCGCGTGCACGCGCTCGCGAAGCTGCTCGCGCGCACCAGCCGCCAGGTGCTCGCCGCCCTGAGCGAGCTCGGCCTGGAGGTGCGCAGCCCCCAGTCGAGCATCGACCGCAAGGTCGCGGAGCAGGTCGTCGCGGCGCTCGCGCCCGAGGCCGCAGCCCGCACCGAGGCCACCGCGCCCGCCGTGCCCGCCGAGGCGGCACCGGCCCCCGCCGAGCCCGCCCCGACCATGACGACCCGGGAGTCCGCCGCCGGGGAGGCCGCCCCGGCAGAGCAGGCCGCCCCGGCCGAGCAGGCCGCCCCGGCCGAGGAGGCCGACGAGCCCGCCGCGCCCCTCGCGCCGGTGTTCGCGCCGCCCACTCCGCTGTTCCAGGCGCCCTCGCGGCCTTTGCGCACCCGTAAGCGGACCGCCGAGCCCGAGGCGGCCGCCGCAGCCGACGTCGCGGCGCCCGAGCCCACCCGTGCCGACGAGCAGCAGGCCGAGGACACGGCGCCCGCCGCCGTCGAGGACGCCGACGACTCCGACGACTCCGACGACGCGGGTGCCCGCAGGCGCAGGCGCCGCGGCCGGCGCGGCCGGGGCCGGGGCCGGGGTGGCGAGGGCCTCGACGACGAGAACGGCGAGAACGACGACGACACCGACGAGGCCGAGGACGGCGACAAGGCCGAGACCACGGCCGACGCCGACACCTCCGAGGCCGACGACGAGTTCCGCTCGGACGACGACGCCGACGAGAGCGAGCGCTCCGAGGACGAGTCCGGAGGCTCGCGCCGCAGGCGCCGCCGCCGTCGGCGCAAGGGCTCGGCCGACGACAGCGCCGACGCCGACGAGAACGACCCGCCGAACACGGTCACCAAGGTGCGCCCGCCGCGCGAGCAGCGCGCCGACGACGGTGCCGACGGGAGCGGCGACGGCGTGCAGAGCGTGCGCGGGTCCACCCGCCTGGAGGCCAAGCGTCAGCGTCGCCGCGACGGTCGCGACGCCGGCAGGCGGCGGGTGCCGATCCTGTCCGAGGCCGAGTTCCTCGCCCGCCGCGAGTCCGTCGACCGTTCGATGGTGGTGCGTGAGCGCGGTGACCGCGTCGAGATCGCGGTGCTCGAGGACGACGTCCTGGTCGAGCACTTCGTCGCAGGCAGGGACGGCGGCTCGATGGTGGGCAACATCTACCTCGGCCGCGTCCAGAACGTGCTGCCCAGCATGGAGGCCGCGTTCATCGACATCGGCCGCGGCCGCAACGCGGTGCTGTACGCGGGCGAGGTCGACTGGGACGCGGCAGGCCTCGGCGGCAAGGCCCGCCGCATCGAGCAGGCGCTCTCCAGCGGCGACAGCGTGCTCGTGCAGGTCACGAAGGACCCCATCGGGCACAAGGGCGCCCGCCTGACCACGCAGATCAGCCTCGCCGGCCGGTTCCTCGTCTACGTCCCGTCCGGCGGCGCCGCAGGCATCAGCCGGAAGCTCCCCGACGTCGAGCGCAAGCGGCTGAAGGACATGCTCAAGGAAATCGTCCCGACCGAGGCCGGGGTGATCATCCGTACCGCGTCGGAGGGCGTGAGCCAGGAGGCGCTGGAGCGCGACGTCCGCCGGCTGCAGGCGCAGTGGGAGGTCGTCAAGGGCAAGGCCGAGCAGACCGGCCCGAACAAGCCCAAGGCGCCCACGCTCCTCTACGAGGAGCCCGACCTGCTCATCAAGGTCGTCCGCGACCAGTTCAACGAGGACTTCTCGCGGCTCGTCGTCGAGGGCGACGACGCCTGGGACACGCTGTCGCACTACGTGGGGCACGTCGCACCGGAGCTCACCGACCGGCTGCGCCGCCACGTGGGCACCAGCGACGTGTTCGCCGAGTACGGGATCGACGACCAGCTGCTCAAGGCGCTCGACCGGAAGGTGTGGCTGCCGTCCGGTGGCACGCTGGTGATCGACCGCACCGAGGCGATGACGGTCATCGACGTCAACACCGGCAAGTTCACCGGCTCCGGGGGCAACCTCGAGGAGACGGTCACGCGCAACAACCTGGAGGCGGCCGAGGAGATCGTCCGCCAGCTCCGGCTGCGCGACATCGGCGGCATCATCGTCATCGACTTCATCGACATGGTGCTCGAGGCCAACCGCGACCTCGTACTGCGCAGGCTCACCGAGTGCCTGGCCCGCGACCGCACGCGCCACCAGGTGGCCGAGGTCACGTCGCTGGGCCTGGTGCAGATGACCCGCAAGCGGGTGGGCGGCGGCCTCCTGGAGCACTTCTCCACTCCGTGCGAGCACTGCCGGGGCCGCGGCGTGATCGTCACCGCCGAGCCCGTGGCCGACGAGTCCGGTCGCGGCGACCGGGACCCCTCCGGCCGCCGGTCCCGCGGTGGCCGCGGCAAGCGCGGTGACACCGAGGACCGTGGCCACGACGCCCGGCGCGACCACGGCGGGCAGCAGAACGGCGCGGGCCGCGGGCCGACCCCCGGCAAGCCCGGTCCCGCGGAGAAGTCCGCCGGCAGGCCCGACGCCGACAAGCCCGATGCCGCGGTGGACGTGGGCGCGCCAGCTCCCGTCGTCGAGGCGCCGGTCACCGAGAGCGTGGTAGTGGAGGCGCCGGTCGTGGGTGCCGCCACCCCGGCCGACGTCGCCGACGCGGCCGACGCGTCCGCGGTCGTCGACACCCCCGACGTCGAGCCGCAGGTCGTCGAGGCGCCCGTGCCCCACGGTGTCGTCGAGACGTCCGGCCAGGCCCGGTCCACCGACGACGTGGCCGCCGACGCCGTCGAGGAGGTCGTGGTCGAGCGGTCGATCGCCGAGCGCAGCGGGCGGCGGCGGACGCGGGCTCGCTCGAGCGGGGTGTCCGCCGCCGAGCCGGCCGCCGAGAAGCCCGCCGAGCCGCCGGCTGAGGCTCCCGCGGCGACGCCGGCCGAGGCCCCCACCGAGGTCCCGGCAGCAGCCGAGGCGGAGCCCGCCGGCACGCCCAACGGCCGCCCGGCCCGCAGGCGCGGCCGCGTCACCCGCTCCGCGGGGGCGCCCACGGCCACGACCGGGGACGCCCCGGTCGCCGCGGTGGTCACCGTGCCCGCCGCTCCGGCCGCCCCGGAACCGCCCGCCGCAGCCCCGGCCGCGGCCGTAACCGCCGCGGTCGCACCGCAGCCGGAGCCCACCGCGGTCACGCGTCCCCGGCGCGCCCGACGCGCGGCGTCCCGGCCCGCCGGGCCGCCCGTCGAGGGCGGGGGCGACCCGGCATGACACGCCCCGAATCCCGTCAGGTAACCTGGGACCCCTGCGCCGCGCTCCACCGAACGGCAGCCGCGGCCCGCCCAGCGCAACGCTGTGCTACGTCCCCCGAGCTTCAGGAGCAGTGCGTCGATGTACGCGATCGTCAAGACCGGCGGTAAGCAGTACAAGGTGGCCGTCGACGACGTGCTCACCGTCGAGAAGATCAACGGTGAGCCCGGCGCGGAGGTCACCCTCCCGGCCGTGCTCCTGGTGGACGGCGACGACGTCACCACGGACGCGCAGGCGCTCGCCGGTGCGTCCGTCACCGCCACGGTCGTCGAGCACACCAAGGGCCCGAAGATCCGCATCCACAAGTTCAAGAACAAGACCGGCTACCACAAGCGTCAGGGGCACCGTCAGCCGCTGACGAAGGTCCAGGTCACCGGCATCGCGAAGTAGGGAGTGACGCAGCCATGGCTCACAAGAAGGGTGCGTCCAGCTCGCGCAACGGGCGCGACTCCAATGCACAGCGTCTCGGCGTGAAGCGCTTCGGCGGCCAGGTCGTCGGAGCGGGCGAGATCCTCGTCCGCCAGCGCGGCACCAAGTTCCACCCGGGCGACGGCGTCGGCCGCGGCGGTGACGACACGCTGTTCGCCCTCGTCGAGGGCTCGGTCGAGTTCGGCTACGCGAAGGGCCGCAAGGTCGTCAACGTGGTGCCGGCGCAGGTCTGAGGCCTGCACCCAGCAGAACCTGAGAACGGCGGGCCGCCCTCCTGGGTGGCCCGCCGTTTTCGTCGTGTGAGAGGTAGCTGATGTCGAAGTTCGTGGACCGCGTGGTGCTGCACGCCACCGCGGGGGCGGGCGGCAACGGCTGCTCCTCCGTGCACCGCGAGAAGTTCAAGCCGCTCGGCGGCCCCGACGGCGGCAACGGCGGCAGGGGCGGGTCGATCGTCCTGGTCGTCGACCCCGGCGTGCACACCCTGCTCGACTTCCACCACCGCCCGCACGCCATGGCGCGGGGCGGCAAGCAGGGCCAGGGCGGGTTCCGGGCCGGCGCGAATGCCGAGGACCTGGAGCTGCACGTCCCGGACGGCACGGTCGTGTTCGACACGAACGGCGAGATCATCGCCGATCTCGTCGGGCCGGGCACCCGCTTCGTCGCGGCGGAGGGCGGCCGCGGTGGGCTGGGCAACGCCGCGCTCGCCTCGCAGGCCCGCAAGGCGCCCGGGTTCGCGCTGCTGGGCGAGCCGGGGGAGAGCCGCGACCTGGTGCTCGAGCTGCGCTCGATGGCCGACGTCGGGCTACTCGGGTTCCCCTCCGCGGGGAAGTCGTCGCTGGTCGCGGCCCTGTCCGCGGCCCGGCCGAAGATCGCCGACTACCCGTTCACCACGCTGGTGCCGCAGCTCGGTGTGGTCACCGCGGGCGAGGACGTGTTCACCGTGGCCGACGTGCCGGGCCTCATCCCCGGCGCCTCCGAGGGGCGCGGCCTGGGACTGGACTTCCTGCGCCACATCGAGCGCTGCTCGGTGCTCGTCCACGTGGTCGATTGCGCCACGTTCGAGCCGGGCCGCGACCCCGTCTCGGACGTGCAGGCGCTCGAGGACGAGCTCGCCCGCTACACCCCCGCGCTCGGCGGCGAGCTGTCCGACCGGCCGCGCCTCATCGCGCTCAACAAGATCGACGTCCCGGACGCGCGGGACATGGCCGACCTCGTGGCGGCCGAGCTCGCCGAACGCTTCGGCTGGCCGGTCTTCCCGATCTCCACCGCGTCGCGGGCCGGCCTGCGGGAGCTGTCGTTCGCGATGGCGGAGCAGGTGCGGGCGCACCGCGACGCGCAGCCCGTCGTCGAGCCCACCCGCATCGTGCTGCGACCGCAGGCGGTGGACGACGCCGGGTTCACGATCGAGGACGACCCCGAGCTGCCGGGTGGCTTCGTCGTGCGCGGCGCCCGCCCGGAGCGCTGGATCCGGCAGACCGCGTTCGACAACGACGAGGCCGTGGGCTACCTCGCCGACCGGCTCGCGCGGCTCGGTGTCGAGGACGCCCTCGCCGAGGCCGGCGCCCAGCCGGGCTGCCCGGTCACGATCGGCGACGTCACGTTCGACTGGGAGCCGAGCACACCCGCGGGCGTCGCGGCGCTCATGTCCGGGCGCGGCACCGACCGGCGACTCGATCAGCAGGTCAGCAGGGTCAGCGCCGCGGAGCGCAAGGCCGCGCGGGCCGAGCGGCGGCGCCACCGCACCGACGACGAGCTGTTCGCCGACGAGCCCGAGGATCCCGAGGACGAATGAACGCCCGCCTGCAGCTCGCCGCGGCGCGCCGGATCGTCGTCAAGGTCGGGTCCTCCTCGCTGACCAGCTTGGACGGCGGCCTCGATCCGCTGCGGCTCGACGCGCTCGTCGACGCGCTCGCGGCCCGGCACAGCGCGGGTGCCCAGGTGGTGCTCGTGTCCTCGGGTGCGATCGCGGCCGGGCTCGCCCCGCTCGGGCTCACCCGACGCCCGCGCGACCTCGCCACCCAGCAGGCCGCGGCGGCGGTCGGTCAGCTGCTGCTCGCGCAGGCCTACGGCGCGTCGTTCGGGCGGCACGACCAGCGGATCGGGCAGGTGCTGCTCACGGCCGACGACATGATCCGCCGGTCGCACTACCGCAATGCCCAGCGCACCCTCGAACGGTTGCTCGGCCTCGGCGTGCTGCCCGTGGTCAACGAGAACGACACGGTGGCCACCGACGAGATCCGGGTCGGTGACAACGACCGGCTCGCCGCGCTGGTGGCGCACCTCATCGGCGCCGACGGGCTGGTGCTGCTCTCCGACGTCGACGGGCTCTACGACGGCAATCCCCGCCTGCCGGGGTCGCAGCTGCTCACCGACGTGGACGCGCCGACGGACCTGGAGATGGTGCAGATCGCGCACCCCGGCGCGGGCAGCCTCGGCACCGGAGGGATGGCCACCAAGATCACGGCGGCGGCGATGGCCGCCGCGGCGGGCATCCCGGTGCTGCTGGCCGCGGCCGAGGACGTCCCGGCCGCGCTCGACACCTCCGCCGCGGGCCCGAAGGTCGGCACGGCGTTCCGGCCGTCCGGCCGCCGGATGTCGGCCCGCCGCTTCTGGTTGCGGCACGCCGCCGACGTTCGCGGCACCCTCGACCTCGACGCGGGCGCGGTCGCCGCGGTGATCGACCGGAGGCGTTCGCTGCTGGCGGCGGGCATCCACGGGATCTCCGGCGACTTCGTCGCGGGCGACGTCGTGGACCTCGTGGGTCCGCACGGGGTGGTCGTCGCGCGTGGGGTGGTGGGCTTCGACGCCGCCGAGCTGCCCGATCTGATCGGCCGTCGCAGCCGTGACCTGCCCCCGGAGCAGCGCCGCGAGGTGGTGCACGCCGACGACCTGGTCCCGCTCGTCGGCCCCTGACCTCTCCGCGAGTTCGCACACGCCGGCGGGCGAGTCGGCACGGCGTGGCGATCGCATCGGGCCGGCGCGGCGCTCTCCGGTTGTCCGCGATCCGTCCCGCGGCCAGACTCGGCCCGGTGACGGAGGCCGCCCGCGCCCGCACCCGGATGGTCGACGCCCTGCGCGCCGCCGGGCGGATCCACACGCCCGCGGTCGAGGCGGCCTTCCGTGCGGTGCCGCGGCACCTGTTCCTGCCGGACGTCCCGCTCGAGCAGGCCTACGCCGACGAGGCCGTGGCCGTCCAGTACACCGACGGCGTCACCACGAGCTCGGCGTCCCAGCCGTCGATGATGGCGATCATGCTGGAGCAGCTCGGCCTGCGGCCGGGGCACCGGGTGTTGGAGATCGGCGCGGGCACCGGCTACAACGCCGCGCTGATGGCACGGATCGTCGGACCGACGGGCACGGTGGTCGCCGTGGACATCGACGAGGCCCTCGTGGCCGGCGCCGAGGAGCACCTCGCGGCCGCGGACGTCGCCGGCGTGGACCTCGTGACCGCCGACGGCGCGCTCGGTCATCCCGCCGGCGCCCCCTACGACCGGATCGTGCTCACCGTAGGCAGCGACGACGTGCGGCCGGAGTGGATCGCGCAGCTCGCACCCGGCGGGCGCCTGCTCCTGCCGCTCGCCGTACGCGGCAGCCAGCTGTCGGTCGCACTCGATCTCGGTCCGGACGGCCTGCTGCACAGCGACTCCGTCCGCAGCTGTGCGTTCATCCGCCTGCGGGGCGAGGGCGCGGGCCGGGACACGATCCGCCCGGTGGACGGCTGGGGCCTCGCGCTGCAGCTGCCCGACGACGGTCCCGGCGCCGACCCCACCCGCATCGCCGCGGCGCTCGAGGAGCCCGGCGAGCCTGTTCCGGCCCCGGTGTCGCTCGGGGTGGTGGACGTGTGGGACGGGTTCGGGCTCTGGCTGGCGCTCACCGAGCCGGGCGCGTGCCGCGTGCTGGCCCCCGACCCCGACACCGGGCTGCCCGACGACCTGCTGCCGCTCGGGCCGAGCACCGGCACGGTCGCGCTCGCCACCGCTGCGGACCGCGACCGGGCGGGTCTCGCGATGGTGGTGCCCCTGGCCGGCCGCGGCGACCTCCGGCGGCCCGGGCCGGTCGCCGTGCGCCCGTTCGGTCCGGAAGGCGCGGCGCTCGCCGACGCGCTCCTCGACGCCCTGGACCGCTGGGACGCCGCGGGCCGGCCCGGTGCGCCCGACTGGCGGTTCACGATCGTGCCCGACGGTGTGGACGAGCCCGGCGAGGTGCCGCGCGGCCACGTCGTGACCACGGCGCACTGCCGCGTGCTGGCCGCCCTGACCCCGGGCTGAGGAACCGGTCAGCCGCCGCGCCGGGACCGCCGGCGATCCAGCAACGCCGGGATCTCCTCGGCGAGGAACGCGTAGAAGTCCCGCATCTCCCGCAGGCGGTCTGCGGCGGGGCCGTCGGGCCCGGTCACCGAGGCCGTCGGCGGCGAGCCCGGCGAGGCGCTCCCGCCTGACCACACCGGCCCCGGCCCCGGTGTCCCCGGCGAGCCGGTAGTGGTCGCGGCGGCTTCCCGGAACCGGCGCGAAGGAGCGCGTCGTGCGGATCCTGATGCAGACGGCCGGCAGCCGCGGCGACGTCGACCCGTTCGTCACGCTTGCCCGCCGGGCCCTGCGCGACGGCCACGACGTGCACCTCGGCGTCACCAGCGACGCGGTCGGCCGCGTCGAGGCGGCGGCGTGTGGTCGTCGCCCTCGACTGCGACTTCGCGGCACTCGTGGCAGGGCAGGGTGTGTCCCCGGTGGCGGCACTGCGGTCCTACCGCTCGGTCGGCGCGGCGGCGACGCGGGCGATGCTGCGCTCCGCGGCGCGGACGGCCCTCGACCACCGGCCCGACGTGATCGTCCACCACTGATGGCCACCGCCACCGGTGATCCCGCGGCCCGCGGCCGCGCCGTCGCCGCCGTACCGGCGGTCGGCAGGCGGGTGCTCGCGGCGACCGGCTGGGGCGGCGTCGAGGTGCCCGACGAGGTGCGCGGGCCCGGCGTGCTCGTGCGCCGAAGCCTCCCGCACGCGGCGGTGTTCCCCCGCTGCGTCGCGGCAGTGCAGCACGCGGAGCGGGGACGCGCACGCCGCGGCGCGGGCCGGCGTGCCGTCGGTGGTGGTGCCGTTCCTCGCCGGTCAGCCGTTCTTGGGCAAGGTCCTGCACGAACGCGGGCTCGCCGCTGCTCCCGTGCGGCCACGGCGGCTCGCCGACGACCGGCTCGCCGTGGCTCTCGCCGCCCTGCCCGACCCGGAGGCCGTGCCCGCGTGGCCGGCGGATGGCCGCCGAGGACGGGTGCGGATGCGCCCTGGAAGTACTCTCCGAGGTGGTCTGAAGCGGCCTCACCCCGCCATCGCCAGCGCGAACGGCAGCACCGCCGACGTCCCGGCCAGCCGCAGGTGCCGGGCCGCCACCGTGGCCGTCCAGCCGCTGTCGATCAGGTCGTCGACCAGCAGCACCGGCCCGTGGGGCACCTCGAACGCCGGCTCCTCGAACGCGCCCCACACCGCAGCCAGCCGCTGCGCGGAGTTGGCCGCCGCCGCGGGGCGCTGCCCGGCCGGGACGAGCATCCCCAGCAGCGGGAGCCTGCCGATCTCGGCGATGCGCCGGGCGAGGTGCTCGAGCTGATGCGGGCGGGTGCGGGAGCCGATCCCGACGACCCCCACCGGGCGCTCCGTCCAACCCCAGCCTGCGAGCACGCGCACGCAGGCGTCGAGCACGTCCTTCGGCACCGGCGCGTCGTCGCCACCGATGAGCTCGCGCAGCCGGGTGCCCCATCCGATGTCGGACAGCCGCCCGATCACCCGCCCGCTCTCGGCCAGCTCCGCCGCCGGGATCCGCCCGGCCACCGGTATGCCCAGCTCCGCCATCCCCGACGGCCACTGCTTGCGCGGCGGTACCTCCACCCCGGGCCGGGCGAGCCGCTCCTGCGCCGCGGTGGTGGCACCCGCGTCGACGTCGGCGGACCACACCGGGCCGGCGCAGACGTCGCAGCGTCCGCAGGGGGCGGCGGACGGGTCGTCGAGCTGGCGGCGCAGGAACACCAGCCGGCACTCGTCGGTGCCGATGTAGTCGAGCATGGCCTGCTGCTCGGCGGAGCGGGCCTGCGCGATCCGCTGGTGGCGCTCGGCGTCGTAGACCCACTCCTCGCCGGTGGCGATCCACCCGCCCTTGACGCGCTGCGCGGCGCCGTCGCTGTCGAGCACCTTGAGCAGCATCTCCAGCCGGGTGCGCGAGAGGTCGACGCGCGTCTCGATGGCCGCCGTGGACAGCGGTTCCGGTCCCAGCACCCCGAGCGTCTGGCGGACCAGGGGTTCCGGCGGGAACGCCAGCGAGGCGAAATAGGCCCAGATGTCGCGGTCCTCCCGGCCCGGCAACAGCACCACCTCGGCGCGGTCGACGGCGCGGCCCGCGCGCCCGATCTGCTGGTAGTACGCGACCGGCGAGGCGGGCGCCCCGAGGTGCACGACGAACCCGAGATCGGGCTTGTCGAAGCCCATTCCGAGCGCGCTCGTGGCCACCAGTGCCTTCACCCGGTTGGCGAGCAGGTCGGACTCCGCGGCCAGCCGCTCCTCCGGATCGGTCTTGCCCGTGTAGGAGGCCACCGGGTGTCCGCGCTCGCGCAGGAACTCGGCCACCTCCTCGGCGGCGGCGATGGTGAGCGTGTAGACGATCCCGGCGCCTGGCAGCGCATCGAGGTGGGCGGCCAGCCAGCCGAGCCGCTGCGCGGGCGTGGCCAGCGGCACGACCGACAGCCGCAGGCTCTCCCGGTCGAGCGAGCCGCGCAGCACGAGAGTGCTGCCCGTGTCGTGGGCACCCAGCCCCAGCTGCTCGGCGACGTCGGTGACCACGCGGTCGTTGGCGGTGGCCGTGGTGGCGAGCACCGGGATGCCCTCGGGCAGCTCGGCGATGAGGGCCCGCAGCCTGCGGTAGTCGGGCCGGAAGTCGTGGCCCCAGTCGGAGACGCAGTGCGCCTCGTCGACCACGAGCATCCCAGCGCTCGCGGTGAGCCGCGGCAGCACGCGGTCGCGGAAATCGGGGTTGTTCAACCGCTCGGGGCTCACCAGCAGCACGTCGACCTCGCCCGCGTCGACCGCGGCGTAGGTGCGCTCCCAGTCGGCGGTGTTGGCCGAGTTGACCGTGGCGGCGGTGATGCCCGCCAGGGCGGCGGCGTCGATCTGGTTGCGCATCAGTGCGAGCAGCGGCGACACGATCACGGTGGGGCCCGCGCCCGCGGCCCGCAGCAGCGCCGTGGCCACGAAGTACACGGCGGACTTGCCCCAGCCCGTGCGCTGCACCACGAGCGCGCGCCTCCGGTGCGCGACGAGCGCCTCGACGGCCGTCCACTGGTCCTCCCGCAGCCGGGCGTCCGGCCCGGCCAAGGTGGCCAGCACCTCCTCGGCGCGGGCGCGGAGATCCTGCTCGGTCGTGGCCATGGACCCATGGTGGACGACGGCACCGACGTTCTCCGGCCGACCCCGGAAGGTGTGGACAACTCCGCACGGGGAATCCGATCGGCATGAGCAGCGTCCCCCGGAAGTGGCCCTTCAGCATCCGCCGGTGCACCCGCTGTACGCGGGAGGCGGTGGTGGTCGTCGCGCCGGACAAGCGCTCCGGCTCGGTCGCCGCCTGCGCCGAGCACCTCGAGTGGGCGTTCTTCCTCGGGGTCGACGAATGGTCCGGGCGACGGCGCACGGCGTGACGGTGATAACGCGCACAGCGGCCGTCGGCACGGCAGTATGACGGGCGTGATAGCCAGCCAGCCGCCCTTGTTCGCGACCGTCGCGGACGTGACCGAGCGACTGGGCGAAGTCGGCTACCTGGCCTCCACAGCCGTCGCCACCACCGTCTTCCTCGCCGACCGGCTCGGCAAGCCGCTGCTCGTCGAGGGCCCGGCCGGGGTCGGCAAGACCGAGCTGGCGAAGGCCGTGGCCGCGGCCACGGGGTCGGGGTTGGTGCGCCTGCAGTGCTACGAGGGCATCGACGAGGCCCGCGCCCTCTACGAGTGGAACCACGCCAAGCAGCTGCTGCGGATCACGGCGGGGCAGGGCAAGGAGTCCTGGGACGACACGCGCGACGACGTGTTCTCCGAGGAGTTCCTCCTGCCCCGGCCGCTGCTCACCGCGATTCGCCGCGACGATCCGACCGTGCTGCTCGTCGACGAGATCGACAAGGCCGACGTCGAGGTCGAGGGACTGCTGCTCGAGGTGCTGTCGGACTACCAGGTCACGGTGCCGGAGATGGGCACGGTGGTCGCCAACCGGCGCCCGTTCGCGCTGCTCACGTCCAACTCCACGCGTGAGCTGTCGGAGGCCCTCAAGCGTCGCTGCCTGTTCCTGCACCTGGACTTCCCCGACGCCGACCTGGAGCGGCGCATCGTGCTCAGCCGGGTGCCCGAGCTCGCCGAGTCGCTGGTGGACGCGCTGGTGCGCACCGTCCGCGTGCTGCGCGGGCTGGAGCTGCGCAAGTCGCCGTCCGTGGCCGAGACGCTCGATTGGGGGCGCACCCTGCTCGCGCTCGGGCTCGACACCCTCGACGACGAGACCGTCCGCGCCACGCTCGGCGTGGTGCTCAAGCACCAGTCCGACGCGGTGAAGGCGGCGGCGGAGCTGCGGCTCAACTGACGCGTCTCGGCACGGCCCGAGCGGGCGGTGACATCGGCGGCCCGCGTTGCAGCAAAGCACTTTCACGCCACGAGGTTGCGGCAGAGTGGCTTTCCTGCAATCGGGGCCGGCGTCCCCGGCCGGGCCGAGGCCCACCCGCACCGCGCAGGAGCAGGGATGGTTGTAGCGCCCCGCCTGCGGGCATGATGAGCGGATGGCGACGGTGCAGCGGTTCGGCTCCGAGCACGGCCTGCCCGGCCACCTCGTGGAGTTCGTCGCGGCCCTGCGCCGGCACGGCGTCGCGGTCGGTCCCGGGGAGACGATCGACGCCGCCCATGTCCTCGGGGCGCTCGATCTGACCCGCCGTGAGCAGGTGCGCGAGGGCCTCGCGGCCGCCGTGCTGCGCCGCTCCGGGCACCGTCAGGTGTTCGACGCCCTGTTCGACCTGTTCTTCCCCGCGGCGCTCGGTGCGGGCGGCAGCGAGGTCGAGGTGCCGCGGGTCGGCGACTCGCCCGACGGCCCGGTCGACGTCGACTCGCTGCGCGAGATCCTCGCCGACCTGCTGCGCGACGGCGACACCGCGGCGCTCGCCGAGCTGGCCCGCGCGGCCGTCGACGCGCTCGGGGGTTCCGGGCCGGGCGGTGCGGGCGGCCGGCCGAGCTGGTCGGCCTACCAGGCACTGCGGACGCTCTCCCCGGAGACGCTGCTGGCCCGGATCGTGGCCGACCTGCGCACCGAGGCGCCGGGCGACGACGGTCCGTTCGCCGACGAGATGCTGCGCAGGGAGATCCGCGACCGCATCGCCGGCTTCCGGAAGATGATCACCGACGACGTGCGGCGGCGCACCGCGGAGGTGCGGGGACGCGAGCACGTCGCCCGCACCGCCGTGCCGCGCCAGACCGAGCAGGTGGAGTTCCTGTCCGCGCACGCCGAGCAGCTCGCGCAGCTGCGCCGCATCGTGCACCCGCTGGCCCGCAGGCTCGCCTCGCGGCTGGCCGTGCGCCGCAGGCACGCCAAGCGCGGCCCGCTCGACATGCGGCGCACCCTGCGCCGGTCCATGCCGACCGGCGGCGTACCGATGCGTCCCGCCCACCAGCGGCGCAGGCCGGGCCGGCCGGAGCTGGTGGTCCTGTGCGACGTGTCCGGCTCGGTCGCCGGGTTCAGCCACTTCACGCTGCTGCTGATGCAGGCGTTGCGGGAGCAGTTCAGCAAGGTGCGGGTGTTCGCGTTCGTGGAGCGGACCGACGAGGTCACCGACCTGTTCGCCCCCGGGGCGGAGCTCGGCGGGGTGATGCAGCGGGTGCTGCGCGAGGCCGACCTGGTGGCGTTCGACGGGCACAGCGACTACGGCGGCGCCTTCGGCAGCTTCGCCGAGCACTGGGGCGACGCCGTCACCGCGAAGACGTCACTGCTCGTGCTGGGCGACGCCCGCACCAACTACCGGGACACCAACCTCACGGTGCTGCGCAGGCTCGTCGGGCAGGCCAGGCACGCCCACTGGCTCAACCCCGAGCCACGGGCCCAGTGGGGCAGCGGCGACTCGGCGGCGCTGCGCTACGCCGACGTGCTGCCGATGCACGAGTGCCGCACCGCGGCACAGCTCGCGGACGTGGTGGAGGGGCTGCTCCCGATCTGACCGCCGGAGATCGGGTCTTGACGGAGCGTGGCGTTCACCGGAAGAGTCCCCCGACGGTGTGACCCACGACGAGGTGGTCACTCGAACGAAGGTGGAACCCGCCGTATGACTGCACGGAACCCGGCCCGTCGATCACGGGCCGCCGCCGGCGCCACTGCCGGTCTCCTCGCACTCGCAGGCTCGCTGGTGGTCACCACCCCAGCGGCCGCAGCGCCGCAGGGGTGCGACAACCGCACCAACAACAGCGTCGAGAAGCTGCTGGAGTGCGTCACGCTGGAAGGCGTGCGCGAACACCTGGAGGCCTTCCAGGGAATCGCCGACGCCCACGGCGACACCCGCGCGTCCGGCACGCCGGGCTACGACGCGTCCGCCGACTACGTCGCCGAGCAGGCGGCCGCCGCGGGGCTGGAGGTGAGCCGGCAGGAGTTCGAGTTCCCGTTCTTCCAGCTGAACGGCAGCACCTTCGCGCAGACGGCGCCCACCGAGTCGACCTACGCCGAGGGCACCGACTACGCCCCGATGACGTTCACCGCGCCCGGCGACGTCACCGGCGTCGTGCAGGCCGTCGACCTCACGCTGCCACCGGGTGAGCCGAACAGCAGCACGAGCGGCTGCGAGGCCGCCGACTTCGCCGGCTTCACCGCGGGCAACGTCGCACTGATGCAGCGCGGCACCTGCGCGTTCGGGCAGAAGGTGGCGAACGCCGCCGCAGCGGGCGCCGTGGCTGCCATCGTCTTCAACGAGGGCCAGGAGGGCCGTACCGAGCTGCTCCAGGGCACCCTCGGCGCACCGGGGGAGATCCCGGCGATCGGCACGACGTTCGCGCTCGGCTCGAGCCTGGGCGGCGCGACCGTACGGATCTCGGTCGACTCGATCAGCGAGGTGCGCACCACCGAGAACGTGTTCGCCGAGACCACCCGCGCCCGCACCGACGCGCCCGTCGTCATGGTCGGCGCGCACCTGGACTCGGTCGTCGAGGGCCCCGGCATCAACGACAACGGCACCGGCAGCGCCGCGATCCTCGAGGTCGCCCAGCAGATCGCGAAGGCGAAGCCCGAGCACACCATCCGCTTCGCCTGGTGGGGCGCGGAGGAGCTCGGTCTGCTCGGTTCGGAGCACTACGTCGCGTCCCTGTCTCCCGAGCAGCAGGCGGGCATCGGCGCCTACCTGAACTTCGACATGGTCGGATCGCCGAACTTCGTGCGCTTCATCTACGACGGTGACGACTCCGACATGGTCGGCGCCGGGCCCGGTCCCGACGGGTCGGGGGCGATCGAGGACGTGTTCGAGAAGTTCTTCGCCGACCGCGTCGCCGCCGAGGGCACCGACTTCACCGGCCGCTCGGACTACGGTCCGTTCATCGCCGTCGGGATCCCGTCCGGCGGGCTGTTCACCGGCGCCGAAGGCGTGAAGACGCCGGAGCAGGCCGCCACCTACGGCGGAACGGCCGGCCTCGCCTACGACCCGTGCTACCACCAGGCCTGCGACACGATCAAGAACGTCGACGACACCGTGCTCGACCAGAACGCCGACGCGATCGCCTACGCGACCCTGACGCTCGCCTCGGGCCTCGACCTGGGGGCCGGGGCGCAGCAGGGGGGCAGTGCGCCGGGCGACGGCGGCACCGGCGGCGGGGGGGACGAGCACTCCCACGGCGGCGTCATTTCCTGATCGCTCTTCACCAGGCACGAGGCGGGGCCGGTGGCAGCATGCCACCGGCCCCGTCCCGTGGGTCCGAGCATGGACGAGGGCGCATGTGAACGAATTCCGCCGATCTCTCGAACTGATGTTCGATCTGCGGTACCGTCGCCGGCATGGGCACCCTCGACCTCTCCTGGCAGCCGTCGCTGCTCGACGCCCCGGGCGTGGAGATCGACCCCGCGTTCCACGGGCTGCGGCGCCGCGAGCTGACCGAGGGTGCATGGGTCGACCACGCGGCCGGCTGGTGCCGGGGCGCCGACGAACTGTTCGCCCGCCTGCTCGCCGGCACGCCGTGGGCGGGGCGCGAGGTGTGGATGTACGAGCGGTACGTCCCGGAGCCGCGCCTCACCCACCGCTGGCGGCTCGGGCACGGGCCGGAGCCGCCGTCGGAGCTGCGCGAGATGGCGCACGTGCTGAGCGAGCGGTACGGCGTGGCGTTCACGCAGGTCGGGGTGAACCTCTACCGCGACGGGACCGACAGTGTGGCCTGGCACGGCGACCGGGTGGCCCGGGAGTTGCCGGAGGCGGTGGTCGCGCTGGTGTCGCTCGGCGCCCCGCGTCCGTTCCGGCTGCGTCCGACCGGCGGCGGAGCGTCGATCGGCTACCTCCCGGGGCCCGGTGACCTGCTCGTGATGGGCGGGTCCTGCCAGCGCACCTGGCAGCACGCGGTGCCCAAGGCGCGCTCCGCGGGGCCGCGTATCAGCATCCAGTTCCGGCACGCCTATCCGCGATGAGGTGATCCACGGAATCTTGACCGGGCGGCCAGTCAAGAGCACACTGGGGTCATCTCCTCACAAGGGAAGGTGATCGCGATGACCCGGATGTCATGGCACCGGTGGCAGGACTGGGCGGCGCTGGTGATCGGCGTGCTGACGGCCCTCTCTCCGATCGTGGTGGACACCGACACCACGGCGATGTGGACGTTGATCGTCTTCGGTGTGCTGATCGCTGCGGGTGCGCTGTGGTCGTTGGCGCAGCCCGGCTCGGTGGCCAGCGAGTACGTGCACGCGGTGCTCGGCGCGCTGTTGTTCATCTCCCCGTGGGTCCTGACCTACAGTGACCTCGCCGGTGCGTCCTGGGTGTCCTGGGTCGCCGGGCTGCTCACCGTCGTCGTGGCGCTGGCGGCCCTGCCGGAGGCGAACGCCGAGCACCGGGGGCTCGCGGGCCAGTACTGACCCTGCCGTCCCGGTTCCAGCCGGAGTCGATCAGCAGCGCACGGCCGCGGCGCACCCCGCCGCGGCCGTGCCGCGCGTCCGGGACGGGAGGACGACATGGGGGAGACGCCGGAACCCGGCACCCCGCAGGTAGACGGGCCGGGCGCGCGGGAACGGATCCTCGCCGCCGCGGAGGAGCTGTTCGCGGCCGCGGGCTTCGACGCCACGCCCACCTCCCGGATCGCCGAGCGGGCCGGCGTACCGAAGGGCCTGGTCCACTACTACTTCAAGCGCAAGCCCGAGCTGCTGACGGCGCTGGTCGAACGGTTGCCGGAGGAGCGGATCGACCCGGCCGCGATGATCGTGGCGGGTGACGTCGCAGCGAGCCTGCACCGGCTCGTCGACGCGCTCGACCGCGCCCTGGGCTCCTCGGCGGTGCTCTCGCACCTGCTCTGGCGCGAGGCCGACACGCACCCCGCGGTTCTGGAGGCGCTGCAGGCCCGGTTCGACCGCATGGTCGGGCAGATCCGAGGCGTGCTCGCGATGGCGCGGCCGGCCGGGTGCGCCGAGGCCGACGTCGACAGCGCGGCGCATCTGCTCGCCTCCGCCGTCAGCTACCGGCACTCGGTGGCCCGGCACGCGGGCGACGGGCCGGACGCGATGCACCGCGAGCTGCGGTTCCTCGCCGACGCGCTGGCCGCCGGCGCGGGTGCGGCGCCCGGCTGACGGCGCCGGTGGAACGGGACGCCACGTAGGCTCCGTGGCGTGCAGCGCAAGATCGGAGTGATGGGCGGGACGTTCGACCCGATCCACCACGGACACCTGGTGGCGGCCAGTGAGGTCGCCGATCGCTTCGGCCTGGACGAAGTGATCTTCGTGCCGACCGGGCAGCCGTGGCAGAAGTCCGACCGCGCCGTGAGCCGGGCCGAGGACCGGTACCTGATGACAGTGGTCGCCACCGCGTCCAACCCGCGGTTCTCCGTCAGCCGCGTCGACGTCGAGCGGGCGGGCCCCACCTACACCGCCGACACCCTCGCCGATCTGCACGCCGAGTTCCCCGACGCCGAGCTGTTCTTCATCACCGGCGCCGACGCGCTCGCCCAGATCCTGTCCTGGCACCGGATCGACGAGCTGTTCGCGCTCGCGCACTTCGTCGGCGTCACCCGGCCCGGCTTCGAGCTCGACGGCACCCACCTGCCCGTCGGCGCCGTCACCCTCGTCGAGGTGCCGGCCATGGCCATCTCCTCCACCGACTGCCGCGCGCGCGTCGCCGAGGGACGCCCGGTCTGGTACCTCGTGCCGGACGGGGTCGTGCAGTACATCTCCAAGCGCCGCCTGTATCGGGAGCCGAACTCCTGACCGGCACCGGGTGAAACCGTTCGTCCGCGGCCGCCTCGACATTGAAAGTGCCCGGGGACGGGGTCATGGTCGACCGCGTCGACACCGTCGAGGGCTACCACGTGTGGTCGGAGACCTATGACGAGCCGCGCAACGGGCTGTTCGACCTCGAGGAGCCCGTCGTCCGTGAGATCCTCGACGCGCAGCCGAGCGGAACCGCCGTCGACGCCGCGTGCGGGACCGGCAGATATGCGGCGTACCTGGTTGGACGCGGTCACCAGGTCGTCGGCGTGGACAGCTCACCCGACATGCTCGCGCACGCTCGCATTCGCGTACCCCAGGCCGACTTCCGGCCGGGTGATCTCCACGAGCTGCCGCTCGCCGACGATTCCGCCGACATCGTGGTGTGCGCTCTCGCGCTGAACCACGTTCCGGTGCTCGGGCCCGTGATGGCGGAGTTCGCACGGGTTCTCCGCCCCGGCGGACATCTGGTGATCTCGGACGGTCACGAGGAATCGGTGTCCCTGGGCTCCATTCCTTCCGTGGTCCGGGCGGATGGCCGGCCCGCACGGGTTTCGACCTACCGCCACCGGGTGGGGGACTACCTGCGCGCTGCCCTGCCTCTGGGGTTGCAGGTGCGCAGGTGCGAGGAACCGCGCTTGCCGACGAACCCGCCACGATCTGCTCCGACCGCCGAGGTGGGGCCGTGGAAGCTCTGGCCATGGTGCTTGGCGGATCTGGTGCCCGAAGCGGCGCGAGCCGTCGACGCCGGTCGACCCGCGACCATCATCTGGCACTTCCAGCTGACCGAGCAGCCTACGTCGCCGTAACCCGCACGCTGGTCATCAACATCGTCGTCTCTTCAGCTTCGCGGGTCAGCTCCACCGCGTCCATGCAGGCGTGGATCATCAGGAGGCCGTGCCCCCCGAACCCGGGTTCCTCGGGCGAGGGACACCACGGGTGGTCGGCCGCGACCGCCACCATCACCCGCCTACCCCCGTCCGGCTCGGTGAACAGCCGGGCGGCCACGCGGACCTCCGCGCTCAGCATCGACGGGTGGGTCTGCTCGACGGCCATCGTCACCGCCTCGTTGACGGCCATCACGACGTCGTCGACCTCGGCGCGGGGCCAGCACAGCGCGTCGAGCCACCGCCGGAAGCGCTCGCGCACCACGGAGAGCGACACGGGGTCGGCCAGCAGGACCATGGAGATGACGTCGGTCGGCTCTGGCGCGGGCATCACACGTCATTGTGCCGGTGCGGAGATCGGTCCGCTCAGGCCGTGAGGGCCTCGTCGAGGGTGTCGAAGAGCGACAGCACCCCGTCGAGGCCCATCGTCCGGATCGGGCGCATCGCGGGGCCCGACCGGTCGACGACGACGCGCACCGGCGTCCCCGTGCGCTGGCCCTCCTCGTGGAGGGCGACCAGCTGGCCCAGCCCGGACGACGAGACGAACCCGACCGCGGACAGGTCGAGGACCACCGGTCGGCCCGCGGCCTGCTGCAACGCCTCGGCCGTGGCCTCCATCAACCGCCCGCCGGTGCCGAGATCCACCTCGCCCTGCACCACGACCACCAGACAGCCGCGCTGATCGTCACGGGCAACCGTCATCAGCTGTTCGGCCGGCGGCATGCCACCCAGCGGACCGTTCATGGTGGCGCAGCGTACCGATCACGTTCTGATCTTCATCCGGCCGCGCCGCCGCGTGCGCGACCGGGCGGCGGTGCGCCTCCCGGACGACGCGGCGCGCCAGGGCGACGACCTCTCGCAGGCCCCGCCGGTCGAGCAGGCGGGCAACGTCCCTCGCGGCCGCCCGTGTGACGTCGTCGCTCGCTGACATGGGTCCCCGCAGTCCTCGTGACGGAACGCCTTGCAGCCTGCGGTACCCGCGCCGGTCCGGGGTCCAAACCTCCCGGCGGCCCGCTCCGGGTCGTGCAGCCGCGGCTGGGACAATGGGGGCGACGAGGTGGGCCGACGGTCCACGGGGAAGGGGAACGGTGACGGCGACCGACCAGGCACTCGACATGGCGCGCGTGGCCGTGGCCGCCGCGGCCGACAAGAAGGCGCAGGACATCGTCGTGCTCGACGTGTCCGACCAACTGGTGATCACCGACTGCTTCGTGATCGCCTCGGCGCCGAACGAGCGGCAGGTCCAGGCCATCGTCGACGAGGTGGAGGAGAAGCTCCGCGAGCAGGGGGCGAAGCCCACCCGCCGCGAGGGCACGCGCGAGGGGCGCTGGGTGCTGCTGGACTTCGTCGACGTCGTGGTCCACGTGCAGCACAGCGAGGAGCGCGGCTTCTACGGGCTCGACCGGCTGTGGAAGGACTGCCCGCGGATCGCGTTCCCGGAGGCCGAGATCGGGCCCGACGGCACCGGCGGGGGCGGCGCGGACGAGGACGGCGCGGGGTGACGCTGCGCAGGCTTGTCCTGCTGCGTCATGGCCAGACGGACTACAACGCCGCCGGCCGGATGCAGGGGCACCTCGACTCGATGCTCACCGAGTCGGGCCGGGCGCAGGCCGCGGCCGTCGCCCCGGAGATCGCGCGGCTGGCTCCAGACCGGCTGGTGAGCTCGGACCTGCGCCGGGCCGCCGACACCGCCGACGTGCTGGGCGCGGCATGCGGGCAGCCGGTCAAGGTCGACGCCCGGCTCCGCGAGACGCACCTGGGCGAGTGGCAGGGGTGCTCCGTCGCGGAGATCGAGGAGCTGTGGCCCGGGGCGATCGCGATCTGGCGCTCCGACCCCGCGTGGGCACCGCCCGGCGGCGAGTCGCGCATCGAGGTGGTGCGCCGGTCCCGCCCGGTCGTCGAGGAGCTGGAGGAGGAGTTCGCCGACGGGATCGACGCCACCGCGGTGCTCGTCGCGCACGGCGGGCTGATCGCGGGGCTGGTCAGCGGGCTGCTCGCGCTGCCGACGTCGACGTGGCCCGCGATCGGCGGGCTCGGCAACTGCCGGTGGGCCGTGCTCGCCCGCCGCGACGACCACCCCCGCTGGCGGCTCGCCGGCTACAACGTCGGCACCGGGGGGTGACGGCCGCGCCCGGCCCGGTGCTGCTGGTGCTGGCCGACTCGCTCGCCTTCCACGGTCCGGAACGGCCGGAACCCGCCGACGAGCCCCGGCTGTGGCCGAACGTCGCGGCCAGCGAGCTCGGCGGGCGGGCGGAGCTCGTGGCGGGCATCGGGTGGACGGCCCGGCACGCCTGGCGCGCGCTGACGTCCGATCCTCGCGTGTGGGCGCTGCTGCCGAGCGTGGACGCGCTGGTGCTGGCCGTGGGCGGGATGGACACCCTGCCCTCGCCGCTGCCCACCGCGCTGCGCGAGCTGATCCCGGCGCTGCGTCCCGGCCCGCTGCGCCGGGCGGTCCGCACCGGCTACCTGCGCGCCCAGCCGGGGTTGGCCAAGGCGTTGGCGCGGGCGCTGCCCGGGGGCGGCCCGGTGGCCCTGCCACCGCACCTCACCGTCCAGTACCTGGAGAAGTGCCGGCAGGCCGTGCTCGCGATCCGGCCGGGACTGCCCGTCGTCGCGATGCTGCCGCCGCCGCACCGCGCGGCCGTCTACGGGGGCGTGCACGCCGGCCGCCCCGCCGCCGACCGCGCGGTGCGCCAGTGGGCACAGGCGCGCCGGGTCGGGCTGCTCGACCTGCCCGCCCTCGTCGGCGACCACGTGCTCGGCGGCCACGGCAACCCCGACGGCATGCACTGGGGCTGGCCCGCCCACGCCGCCGTCGGCGCGGCGTGTGCCTCGCTGCTGCGCCCCGCATCGGCCGCCGCCGACCGTTAGGGTGCGGCGTGCCCGTTGCCGTCGTCACCGACTCCACCTCGTACCTGCCCCCGGGAGTCGCCGAGGACCGCGGCATCCGGGTCGTGCCGCTGGAGGTCCGGCTGGGCGAGCGGGTGGGGCGTGAGGGCGTCGACATCGACACCGCCGAGCTGACCGCGGCGCTGTCCGCCCGCGACCTCGACGTGCAGACCTCGCGGCCCACCCCGGCCGAGTTCGCGGCCTGCTTCCGCGGGGCACTGGACGCCGGGGCCGACGGGGTGGTGTCGGTGCACCTGTCCCGCGAGCTGTCCGGGACATGGGAGGCGGCCCGGATCGCTGCCGACGACATCGACCCCGCGCGGGTGCGCGTCGTCGACTCCCGCGCCGCCGGCATGGGCCTCGGGTACGCCGTGCTCGCCGCGGCCGACGCCGCCGACGACGGCGCGGACGGGGCCGCGGTCGAAGCGGCCGCTGCGGACGTCGCCGCCCGCTGCCGGATGTTCTTCTCCGTCGACACCCTGGACCGGCTGCGACGCGGGGGCCGGATCGGCGCCGCAGCCGCGCTCCTGGGCACCGCGCTCGCGGTGAAGCCGTTGCTACACGTCGCGCACGGGCGGATCGTGCCGCTGGAGAAGGTGCGGACCACCGCCCGGGCCGCCCAGCGCCTGGTGGAGCTGGCCGTCCGGGCCGCGGGGGACGGGCCGGTCGACCTCGCGGTGCACCACCTCGCCGCCGCCGCCCGCGCCGAGGAGGTGGCCGCGCGACTGCGCGAACGGCTGCCGGGGGTGGCTCGGCTGCTGGTGTCCGAGGTCGGCGCGGTGATCGGCGCGCACGTGGGGCCCGGGCTGCTGGGCGTCGTGGTGGTGCCGCGCCGCTGACGGCCACCCCGGTCGGCCGCCGGCGGCACCTTGTCGCCGATACGACCACCGGTTGGCGGGTCCGCGTCGGGTGTCGGACCGTGGGCGCGGGCGGGTCCGCGGGTCCGGGTGCGCTCTGCCCGTGGCCGGCGGGGGTGATCGCGGTGAGATCGCGCTCGTCGTAGTTCGGTCTGCGGAAACTGCGCGCTCGCGGCGATCATGGGGGCACTGGTCGTCCCGAGGTCGGCGTTGTCGTCGTCTGCGGTGCACGTTCGGTCCACTCGTGGTGATCATCGCGAGGGTCTCCCGCCGGTTGGCGGATCGGGATCGGGCGTCGGGGCGGGTCGGCCTTCGGATGCGCGTGTCGGACCGTGGGCAGGGGCGGGTCCGCGGGTCCGGGTGCGCTCTGCCCGTGGCCGGCGGGGGTGATCGCGGTGAGATCGCGCTCGTCGTAGTTCCGTCCGCGGAAACTGCGCGCTCGCGGCGATCACAGCGGCACTGGTCGTCCCGAGGTCGGCGTTGTCGTCGTCTGCGGTGCACGTTCGGTCCACTCGTGGTGATCATCGCGAGGGTCTCCCGCCGGTTGGCGGATCGGGATCGGGCGTCGGGGCGGGTCGGCCTTCGGATGCGCGTGTCGGACCGTGGGCAGGGGCGGGTCCGCGGGTCCGGGTGCGCTCTGCCCGTGGCCGGCGGGGGTGATCGCGGTGAGATCGCGCTCGTCGTAGTTCCGTCTGCGGAAGGTGCGCGCTCGCGGCGATCACAGCGGCACTGATCGTCGCGAGATCGGCGTTGCCGTCGTCCGCGGTGCACGTTCCGCGCACTCGCGGCGATCGATCCGGGGACGGGCACCCCCGCGCCGGGTCGGGCGTGTGGGGCCCGTCGCGCTCCGGATACGCGTGAGTCGGACCGTGGGCGCGAGTCGCCGATCGGGGCCCACTTCGCCCCGGGCCGGCGGGTGTGATCGCCGTGAGATCGCGCTCCCCGCACCTCCGTCCGCGGAAACTGCGCGCTCGCGGCGATCACAGCGGCACTGATCGTCGTGAGGTCGGCGTTGTCGTCGTCCGCGGTGCACGCCCTGCACACTCGCGGCGATCATCGGGATGGGTGGCCGCACGGGTTGGCGGACCGGGGGTCGGGCGCCGCCCCCCAGTGACCAGTGTGCCGTGCCGGGGTGACGTTTTCGGGGCGGGGACCGCGCGGAGGCCGCAGTTGTCCCCATCGCCGGTCGGCCATCCACAGGCCGACGACTCGTCCCTTCGCCGGCGCCCTCCCGACCTAGCGTCGAGCCGTGCCTCGATCCGACCCACCGTCCCGGTCCCGGCGGCTGGACGCCGTCCTGGGTGGACCTGCGCCCGGCGGCGGCCGTAACGGCGGCGGAGTATGGCCGCCCGCGCGGTCCGGGTCGTCGGGTCGGAGTGCGGCGGAGCCCGACACCTCCCCGCTGCCGCTGCCCGAACTGCCGCCGGCGGCACGGGGCGGTTCGTCCCTCCGGTCGTCGCCGGGGTTCGCGCGGTTCCTACCCAGGTCGTGGCGCGGATCTCGCGTCGACCCCGGGCGGCCGGGCGCCACGGCGCTCGCGCTCGTGGCCGCGGCGGCCGCGGTCGTCGCCGCGGTCGGCGTCTGGATGGACCGGCCGCGGGCCGAGCCCGTTGGGGCGCTGCCGGAGGTGAACGTCGTGGCCGAGGCGCCGGCCGCCGACGCGCCCGACCCGCCACCGGCGTCGGCATCCGCGGCGCCGGCCGGCCCGCTCGTCGTGAGCGTGTCCGGGAAGGTCCACCGGCCGGGGCTCGTCGAGGTGCCCGACGGTGCACGCGTGGCGGACGTCCTCGAGGCCGCCGGTGGCGCGCTGCCCGGCACCGACCTCGCCGGGCTCAACCTGGCCCGGCGCGTGGCCGACGGCGAGCAGGTGGCGGTCGGCGTGCCGCCGGCCCCGGTTCCCGCGCCCGGCGGCGACGCCGGGGCAGGCCCGGGGCAGACGCCCGGCGACGGGGCACCCGTCGGGAAGGTCGACCTCAACAGCGCCACCGCCGACCAGCTCGACGCGCTGCCCGGTGTCGGGCCCGTCACCGCCGAGCGCATCCTCGAGTGGCGCACCCGCAACGGGAGGTTCGTGCGGGTCGAGCAGCTGCGCGAGGTCGAGGGCATCGGCGAGCGCCGGTTCGGGCAGCTGCGTGAGCTGGTGCGGGTCTGATGCGCAGCCAGGCGCACCCGGACGAGCCCCGCAGGCCACCGGACCTGCGACTCGTGCCCGCTGCACTCGCCGCGTGGGCGGTGGTTCTGCTCGGGATCGGGTTGGGCCCGGCGGCCGGGCTGTGCGTCACGCTCCTGGCCGCGCTCGCGGCGTTCGCGACCCGGCGGAGGCCGTGGGCCCCGGTCGTCCTCGCCGCCGCGGGTAGCGCTGCAGCGGCTGGCCTGGTCGTCACGGCGCACACGCTGCTGCTCGTCCAGCACCCGCTGCGCGAGCCCGCCGAGCGCGGCGCCGCGGCCACCCTGCGCGTGGCGGTCCGCGACGACCCTCGGCCGGTGCGCGCGTCGGCCTACGGCGCCACCCCGGCGGCCGCGAGCCAGGTCGTCGTCCCGGCCGTGGTCGAGCACGGGGAGGTGGGTGACGGGCGTTGGTCGGCAGGCGGACGAGTGCTGCTCATCGCGCCGGTGGCGGACTGGGCCGGGCTGCTGCCCGGGCAGGCCGTCACCGCCGACGGGCTGCTCGCCCCCGCGGCTCGCGGCGATCTCACCGTCGCCGTTCTCCGGGTGCGCGGACCGCCGCGCGCCGTCGCCCCGCCGCCGTGGTGGCAGGACGCCGCCGGTGGGCTGCGCAGCGGCTTGCGCGACGCCGCGGCCGTCGTGCTGCCGCCCGCACAGGCCGGGCTGCTGCCGGGGCTGGCGGTCGGCGACACCAGCGGGCTCACCGCCGAGGTCGACGCCGACTTCCGGGCGGCCGGGCTCACTCACCTTCTTGCGGTGTCCGGGGAGAAAGCACGTCAGACACATGTGTTGCCGGACCACATGATGCGCGCTACCGGTGAAGATCGCGCGACTACTTTCTGGGGGTCAAGGGGTCGCAGGTTCAAATCCTGTCGTCCCGATGGTCGAAGGGCGGCATCCTCTGTGACGGGGATGTCACCCTTTCGTTCTGTCTGACCTGCGGAAACTCGTGCCTGTCGTGATCCTTGAGTTGATCTTTTGTCGATCATGGTTTGAGTGGTTGGGCACGTATCTGGAGCAAATCTGGAGCACGGCGTTCTGACCGGCGAAATGGGGTCAACGTCTGCTCCAGATTCTCGGGTCAGCTCGGCATGATGCTGGTCACGTCAGGCAGGTTCGGAACGGCCGGGCTTGCTTTCGAAGTCGGCGGCGTGCGGTGGGGTCCAGGTAGTCCTGTCCGGAATCGCTGCCCATGGGGACCGTGGTGTGCTGTCCGGGCCATCGCGGTGTCGTAGCCACGCGTGGTGCGATGCGGGCAGGCTGGGCGGTTCGGTGTTGTATGCCGGTGGTGGCGGCCGCAGCGACCAAGCCGGAGGTTCGTCGCCCGTCTCGGCCGCCGCCCCGGCGGGACTCGAACCTGTGCCCCCGGGGTGGTTCGGACAGGTTCTGCGACGGCGACGTGTCCAGCCACACTGATGGTGGTCGGACGGCTGGGAGTTGCGCGCCGCCGTCGAGGGCGGGATGAGGCGCAGCTGCATGATTGACCAGCGGTTCCCGCCCGCATCTGGTGGTCCGTCTACCGGCCGAGGGCCGGACCACGTCGCACCGTGCCGGAACCTCATGATGGGCCGGTGAACGAACGCGTTGCGGCCACCGTCGCCGCGTTAGCCGAGCAGCTCTGCCGTCGCTGCATCGAGCCGGCGCAACCCGGCGACGCCGAATCGGCGCGACTCATGATCAACGTGTTGGCGGACGAGCAGGCCCCGACGGAGCTGCTCGCCGTGGCCGTCGGGGGCGTGTGGTCGGCGTACCGACCGGACACGCCACTGCGTGACGATCTGATCTCCGCGGCCCTCGGCTGTGCACGGGCGCTGCTTCGGACCGAGATCAGCGACACTGCGCGGTCACTCACGAGCGCGGCGCTCGGCTTGCTGGCCGTACGCGGTGCTGGTGATCAGCCAGCAGTGGACCTCGTCAACGTCGCCGTGTCCGCGCGTCGCGTGGAGCAGCACGACGTCGCACTCTGGGCCGCCACGGAGGCATTGGCACGCCGTGGGTCCCTCGGGGCCTCGCACGAGGCAATGGCTCTGCTGACCGCTGCCGTCATCACCCGGGACCCCGCCATGATCAGAGACGCCTACGACCGGGCGGCTTCGCTGCCCGCTGATGACCTCGCGGCGCGGTCTGCGGAAGCCCTGCGGGCGACCCTGCACCCGGACGAGACCTGGGCACTTCACGCCGCTGGCGAAGCGGTGCGGGCGGAGGACCGGCCGAACGCGGCCGCCTCATTGGCCGACGAGATCGCTGCGCTGCGCGTGCAGACCGACGACGATCTGCTGGAGGGCTTGCACCGCACGCTCACCGCCCTGTCAACGGAGGACATCGACGTGCAGTCCGCCCGGCAGGGTCTGATGCTGGCGGTCGGACACTTGCGGCGGCGCCAACGTTTCGGCCGGGTCCCACCGGTGGCGCGTGCCGGTCTCGACATCATCATCGACCTGCTGACGTTGGCGACGACCGCTGAGGCGGCAAACGTTCTCACCGAGCTGGTGGAAGCGCTGGCCGATGCGGGGCTGTCGGAGCTCGTGGACCTCACCGGCGACGAAGTACCGGCAATTGCGCAAGCCCGACTAATGGGGCTCGCGCAGAGCCAGCCGGTGTGGCCGGACCTGGGTCGATGTCTCGGCGGTCTTCGCGGCCAGCCGGCTCTCCTCCTGCGCCGCCAGCGGATGCTCTCCACCGGTCAACTCTCCGTGCTGGGTCTCTACGTCGTGCCACCCGACGGATTGGCGATCAAGAAGGCCACGCTCGATTCCGCCGCGAGCCTGCTCATCGACCAGTTGGCCACTGGTGACCCCAAAACGATCGCCTCGATCGGTCCGGCCGCGACGGATGAGCTCATCCGCACATTGCTCCCCAGGGGACTGATCGAACGCGCGACGGATGGGCGTCTTCCGTCGCTGCTCGTCGTGCCGGACGGTCCGCTGTGGTCGATCCCGTGGCAGGCGACGGACCTGTTCTCGCACACGCACGTGACCCTCGCACCGTCCCTGTCGGTGCACGCTGGACTGGTCGCCACAGCCGTGCCGCTCCGCCGGGTCACCGCAGTGATCGACGACGACGCCCCGGGCGCCCAGCTCGTGTTCGACGCGTTGCAGGAGGCACGCGCGGCAGGGCTCCTGGAGGTCCAGTTCTCCCGTCGCATCGATCACCTGGCGGCGTGCGACCTGCTGATCGTGTTCGCTCACGGACACGGGCGAGGCTTGCAGTTCCAGACCGGCGGCGGCGGGCAGCCGCTCAGTGCGCTCGATCTTGCCACCGCCGCGCCTGCCCGGGTAGCACTGGTCGCCGCCTGCTGGTCCGCGGCCGCACCGCCGGTGTCGTTCCCCATAAACCTGCCCGCCGCCATGCTGCTCAGTGGTGTCGCGACCGTGATCGGCGGGCTGTGGCCGTTACCGGCCCGCTCAACGGCCGAGGTCGTGAGCGCTACGATCGCCGGCATCGCCCGACACGGTCGGCTCGATCGGGCATTGGCGGAGGCCAGGGAAACGGCCGAGCCGACCGTGCTGCACCGCTGGGGCCTGGCGGTGCACGGGACAATGCCAGTCTGAACCTACGCTCGGCGCACCACTGGATCTCGGGAGAGCCGCACATGGCGTTGCCCAACAACTACGCGCAAGCCGTGTGGGACGCGGAGGGGGTACTCGCCACTTGGCTTCCTGATCGGCGACTGCGGGTGGGCGACGTGGTCAGCCGGAGTCGACACGGTGGAGGATTGCAGGTCGAGACCCACGTCGACCGTCTGGCCCGCACCGAGCAAGTCGGCACCGTGGTCAGCCGTGCCGGCGCGGAACGGTTGTTCTTGCAGGACGGTGTCTCCATCGGGGCTGTCGGTGAGGCCGAGGCGCCAGGAGCTGGATTGCGCGGCCGCTTCGCCCGGGCCAACGCCTTCCTGTTCGCAGCCGGTGGTGGGACCGTGACCGAGTACCGGCGGTTGGCAGAGGTTCGGACGGCACTCTCCTCACTGCGTCGACGGACCGTGTGGGAAGACGGTTGGTACCTCGTCACCGCCGTCCGCTCGTTCTCGATGTGCACACTGGTGGTTGGCGAGACCGATGGTGCCGAGGTGAGTGTGCAGGCCGATGCAGCGCAGCTGGGGATGCCGACGACGGTCCGTGCGGGAGCAGGTGTCACCGTAACCGGTGGTCGGGCTGCGACGTGGGTGTTGGGGCCGTCGACGCCTCTCTACGAAGCGCTCTTCGTCCGCCGTCGCCTTCTGCGCGACGACGTGCATAATGCGTACTTAGATGCGCCTCGGGAAGCGACAGGGGAGGGCGACTTTGGGAGTGACGAGGTCCTCCGCGTCGCCCCGCGCCATGTCGGCCTGACTGACTCCTGATCAGTCTACTCGGGTCACCGACGGCAGGAGCGCGTCTGGCCTGGGCACCGAGCGCACTGAAGCGAGGTGTGCGGCCCCGAAGGCAGGCTGCACGGCGCTCACCTCCGGGACTGTCGGGTCCAGAGACCAAACTCAGGCAAGGGCGCTCCGGTGGGGCTCGGTTCAGGGGGCCTGGCAAACACCGGTGGTTAGCGGTCGCGACAGAGGACCACGGCCGCGACGGCGGCGTGCACACGCCTCAGAGGAACCCCCGCTCTACGAGTCGTCGCGGCGCACCCGAGCCGATACCACTCTGCCGGATGGTCGTCGTCGCGGCGGGGGCAACACGCAGCCAGCCCGACAGCCGGAGCTACGGCGGGGCATGGTCCGAGGTTGTGACCGGCGACGCGGCGTGACCGGGATCAGCTGCCGGACTCGGAGAGGGTCCAGCGAGCCCGAGCCGGATCACGTGGGCCTGGTCGAAGCGAAATCGCGCTACCTCGGTCGAGTGCGCGTGGGTAACGTCTTGCGCACGCTCCGCGATCTTGGGTCCGCGGGGGCGGGGGTGATCCGGCAGGGGGAGGCGGAGCGCTGTGGTTGATCCGAAGGTCCGTGCGCTGGCCGACAGCGCTCCGAACTTCGGCTACCTGTTGGCCTACGAGCAGCTGCTCGTCGTGTACGGGGCCATGGCGGAGGCGTCGGTCTATGCCGACCCGAACACGGCGATGATCAAATGCCGGCAGTTCGGTGAGGCGCTTGTCGAGCAGGCGTTCATCCAGTTCGGCATCCCGAAGATGCCCTCCAAGCAGTTCCAGCGACTCAAGGTGCTCAGCGATCAGGGGTTCCTGAGTGCCCGGGTACGCGACTGGTTTGACCGAGTTCGGACCGTCGGCAACCAGGCCGCGCATGAGGGCTACGACGCCCAGCGTGACGCGCTGCTGCTCGTCCGTGCCTGCTACGAGCTGGGCGCGTGGTTCCACCGGACGGTCAGCGGCCGCGCGGACGGCGCTCCGCCGTTCGTACCACCGCAACCCGGCCCGGCCACGACACCGGCCGGTGGCGATCCCGCCGCCTACGCCGAGCTGCACCAGCTGCTGGACGCCTATCACGCCGAGCTGGTCGAGATGAAGACCTCGGTCGAGGAGCACAAGGCACAGGCCGCGGCCGATGCCGCGGCACAGGCGGCGGCCAACCAGGCGATCCTGCGCGCGATCGGGGACCAAGCCGGCCTGCAGGCGCTGGTCACGCAGCTCTCCGCCCAGGTCGGAGCGTTGCAGCAGCAGCTCTCGGCCAGGGCGTCGGCCGCCAGCCCGATCGATGCGGCGGTACGTGAGGAGTACGTCGAGCGGTCGACCGTGGCGAGCCGGCCCCTGCTCACCGAGGCGCAGACCCGGCGGATCATCGACCGCATGCTGGCCGCAGCGGGATGGGCCGTTCAAGATCGCGCGGCCACCAACGTGCACGCCGCCCAGGGGGTCGCCGTCCGCGAGGTGCCCACCGAGACCGGCCCCGCCGACTACCTGCTCTACGTCGACGCGAAGCTGGTCGGTGTCATCGAGGCCAAGCGTGAGGGCCGGAGCCTGGGCGGGGTCGACCGGCAGACCGGGCGCTACGCCGCCAGCCTGGGTGCGGACCTTCAGCTCGTGGCCTGGCGACGCCCGCTTCCGTTCCGCTACGAGTCCACCGGCGTGGACACCCGGTTCACCAATGGCCTCGACCCGATCGTCCGCCCACGTCGAGTCTTCTCCTTCCACCAGCCCGCCACGGTCGCCCGGTGGATGCGCGAGGCCGACGCCGACCCGGAGGCTCCGACGCTGCGCCATCGGCTGCGGCAGATGCCGGCGCTGCCCGTCGACGAGCTGCGCGAGGCGCAGGTGCAGGCCATCACCGGACTGGAGGCATCCCTCGGCGATGACCGGCCACGGGCGCTGATCCAGATGGCAACCGGTGCCGGCAAGACGTTCACGATGGTCACCGAGACCTATCGGCTGCTGCGGCACGCCGGAGCGCGGCGGGTGCTGTTCCTCGTCGACCGCAATAACCTCGGACGCCAGGCCGACGGCGAGTTCGACAACTACCGCACCCCTGAAGACGGCACGGCCTTCGGCGAGCTCTACAACGTGCAGCGGCTGCGCAGCGGGGTGGTGCTGGACTCGACACACGTCGTCATCAGCACGGTGCAGCGCATGTACGCCATGCTGCGGGGCGCCGACCTACCCGAGACCGACGAACCGGACGAGTATGAGATCGACGACGCCGTCGAGGTGGAGTACAACGCCGCGATCCCGCCGGAGATGTTCGACATGGTGATCGTCGACGAGTGCCACCGCTCAATCTACGGCCGCTGGCGTGGGGTGCTGGAGTACTTCGACGCGCACCTGGTCGGACTGACCGCCACCCCGGTGGCGCAGACGTTCGGCTTCTTCCACGAGAACCTGGTCAGCCAGTACTCCTATAGGCAGGCCGTGTCCGACGGCGTCAACGTCGACTTCGACGTCATGCGGATCACCACCGTGGTCGGCGAGCAGGGCGGCAGCATCCCAGCGAACGTGCCGATCCGGATCGTCGACTTGCACAGCCGCAAGGAACGCTACGAGCAGCTCGACACCGCCCTCGACTACGGCGCCGACGCCATCGGCCGCACCGTGATGAACCCCAGCCAGGTCCGCACGGTCATCCAGCAGTTCCACGACGGCTGGCCGCAGTACTTCCCGCACCGCACTCACGTCCCGAAGACCCTGATCTTCGCCAAGACCGACCAACACGCCGACGACATCGTCGAGATCGTCCGGGAGGTCTTCGGCGGTGACGCCCGGTTCTGCGCAAAGATCACTTACAAGGCCGACGACCCCGAGCAGCTCATCTCCGACTTCCGCAACGACGCCGCGTTCCGCGTCGCCGTCACTGTCGACATGATCGCCACCGGCACCGACGTCAAACCATTGGAGTGCGTGCTGTTCCTGCGCGGGGTGTCCAGCCCGACGTACTTCGAGCAGATGAAAGGCCGCGGGGCCCGCACCATCGAGACCGACGAGTTCCAGCGCGTCACCCCGGACGCGAGGGCCAAGGAGAAGTTCCTGCTCGTCGACCCGGTCGGCGTCACCGATTCACCACTGGTCGACGCCAAACCGCTGCAGCCCGCATCGCAGCGGCAGGTCAGCCTGGAGAAGCTGCTCAACAAGGCTGCGAGCCAAGGCATCACCGTCAACGAGGCCGCCGCCCTCGGTTCGCGCCTGGCCAAGCTCGACCAGCAGATTACCGCGGGCGAGCGCGCCGAACTCGCCGAGCTGGCCGGCGGCGAGACGATCCAGCAGATCGCTCACGAGCTGGAACGCGCCACCGACGAGGAGGCCCAGGAGGCGGCGTTCCAGGCGGGCGGTGAGGACGCGCAGCGCAGCCTCGTGCTGGCGGCGGTCCGCACCCTCGCCGAACGCCCCGAGCTGCGCGAGCGCATCCTCACCATCCGCCGCAAGTACGACCTGCCCTACGACGAGCACACCCTCGACGAGGTGCTGTCGGTCGAGGCCCGACTTATAGACGGCAAGGGGTCGGAGGAGACCGTCGAGGACTGGCGCCGGTACATGGCCGACAACGCCGACGAGATCACCGCGATGCGGGTTACCTTTGACGACCCCACCCGCGATCCCGCAGCCGTCTACCGCTCGCTCAAGCGGCTGGCCGCCAAGATCCAGGCGCCCCCGCACCGCTGGACCCCCGACATCCTCTGGCGCGCCTACCAGAAGCTCGGCATCGCGAGGGGCAACGGCGGCCGCAAGGGCGTGCCCGAGCTGATGGCCATCCTGCGTTACGAGTTGGGCCTCGACACCGAACTGCGGCCCTTCCGCAGCAAGGTCGAGGCCAACCTGGCCAACTGGCTCGCCCGGCAGGAGCAGCAGGGCGTGCACCTGACCACCGACCAGGTGTGGTGGGCCAACAAGATCGCCGTGGCGCTCGCCAACCGACTCTGCGTGACCCCCGATGACCTCGACGGCGTACCGTTCACCGAACGCGGCGGCGTCGACGGCTTCGTCCGCGACTTCGGCGAGGACCGTGCGGAGGAGATATTGAACGACCTGAACAGAACCCTTCCCGCATGAGCGATCTTCCTCACGGCTGGGAATGGGCAACCTTTGGTGAAATTGCCGAGACAAGTCTCGGCAAGATGCTCGATAGAGGACGAGAAACAGGAACGAACCAGGTCCCATATCTACGAAACGTGAACGTTCAGTGGGGGCGCCTGGACCTCTCCAGTGTGTTCACCATGGACATTCCTCCCGAGCAGCTAAGCACCTACGAAGTGAAGAGCGGCGATCTTCTAGTGTGCGAGGGTGGCGAGATCGGCCGATGTGCCGTATGGCCGGGATCAGCAACGTACATGGCCTTTCAAAAAGCACTTCATCGCGTTCGACCTCACACTGGAATCAGTGCCCGATTTCTGCGCTACTTTCTCGAATGGCAGAGCGTCAGCGGGCAACTGATCCCGTACGCAACCGGTAGCACGATCAAGCACCTTCCTCAGCAGCAGCTTCGTCGCATCCGAGTCCCCGTTCCTACCCAGAACGAGCAGCGACGCATCGTTGCCGCCCTCGAAGACCACATCTCCCGCCTCGACGTTGGCCGCTCGAATCTCGCAACGGCCATGCGCAAGATTGGCGCCGCCCGCGATGCTGCACTAGCTAGTGCCGTTGCGACGTGTCCGCGCGATTCATGGTCGCGGCTCGGCAGTGTCGCTCTCGACGCTCGGTACGGAACGTCCCTGAAGTGCTCCTACGATGGCCCTGGCCGACCCGTGCTTCGGATCCCAAACGTGCAATCAGGTCGTATAGACTTGTCGGATATCAAGTACACCGTTACCGATTCCCCCGATCTGACTCGGCTCGCCATCCAAAAGGATGACTTGCTCATTATTCGGACTAATGGCACGAAAGGTCTAATTGGCAGGTCTGCGGTCGCCCAGAAAGACTTCGACTGCTCCTTCGCCTCCTACTTGATCCGAATTCGACTTGACAGGTCGCAATTGCTCCCGGGCTGGGCGCAGATATGCCTGCAAAGCCCTCCGGTTCGGCGACAGATTGAGGAGCTTGCCGCATCTAGTGCGGGTCAGTGAGGTGATCTCAGCAAGAAGTGCGTAGCTGGAGTTGTTCGATGTGGGTGAGGACGAGCGCTGCTTTGACGTAGGCGCCGATTCTGCGGGGGCTGGCGGTGATGCGGCGCAGTGCTCGCCAGCGGCC
>NZ_JAHKRK010000368.1 GCF_019396355.1 Pseudonocardia nigra | reverse complement strand
GCGGTGTCCGGTCGGGCAGCAACGGCTCCAGCCGTGCCCACTCCGCGTCGGTCAAGTCGTGGCGATCAAGCACAGAAGAGATCTACCGCAGCCGACCCGCATGATCCACGGGACACGCTCTAGCCGGCCGGCCGGTCCCGATTGCCGTCCCGACCCGCTGCGCGGTCTGCAGCGGGCTGAACCCGAGGCCTCCCCGGAAGTGCTGGGCGCGCACGATCCAGGCGCCGGAGAATCCGACGAGGTAGATCGCGCCCAGCGCCGCGGGAGCAGCACCGCGAGCACGGACCGCCCAGGAGCCCGGCGCCGACCCGGTCGACGTCCCGGTGTCCGCGCCCGGAGCCGGGCGCGCGGAATCAACCGGGCCGCCAGCACCAGCGCCACTATCCCAACGGTTAGGTTCTCGAAACTCCAACGCCGGCCGTCCGTCGAACTCAGAAATCAGCCCGCCGGCGAGCGGGCCCGGCCCCGTGAACAGGCCGACGGTCGCGCCGAACATCCCACCGAAGGCCCCGCGCCCGCTCCGCCCCGGTGAACAGGTTCTGCATCAGCCCGGAGTTCTGCGGGGTCGCGTACCGGCGGTGAGGCCCTGCAGCAGTCGGGCCACGACCAACAGCTGATCGTCGGCGCCGCACCGGCCGCGGCACTGCACACCACGAACGCGGCGAGCGCGACCACGAACATCCGGCGACGAGCGTGACCCACCGCGTCCGCCAGCGGCGTTGGGTCCGGGCGGTCCTGGGTACCGGACGGGTTCGGCGCAGACGGGGTGCCGGCGCTCACGGCGAGTCACGGGCGAGCCCGACCGTCACGGGTGTCACCACCCGACCGCCGCACCGACTACGTGGCCACGCCGACGCACGGATTCCGTGCCGGTCCCCCCGGGCCCACGGTGCACGTGGCGAGCGCCGGCATGGAGAGGGCTCCTATCAAAACGTGTTTCGTCCTGATCCGACACGCGGCGGGCGGCGGAGAATGTCGGGCGACCAGGGTCGGCAGCGCCGGCGAACCATCGGTCGGCGCTGTATCCACTCAGGATCGAACTTGCTGCCCGTCCGTCGCGCCCAGCGGGAACACCCGCACGTCACCGCGATATGACGGTCTCGACCGCGGCGCGCCGCCGCGATCGGTGGGAGGCACGACGGGCCGGGCGACCGCCGATCCGGGAACCATCCGACATATTCTCGATACACCAAGAATGAGTGTCGGCCGATGCTGCCGACCGGTGGGGGTGAGAGCCCCGAATAATGCCCGAATGCGAGGGTCACCGATTTCTCTCGCAGCTTCGCCCGCACGCTCGCACCGACCGACCGGACCACCGGACGGACGGGCAGGCCGACGACAGAACGTCAGGCGGGCGCAGCCGGTCGGGGAGCGCCACGCAGCGTGACCCGGTCGTTGCGGGCCCGTACGCGCCGGCACAGCACGACCGTGGCCGGGGTGCTGACCAGGGCGGGTGCGGCCGACCGGGTCGGAGCGCACGACGTCGGCCGGCACGTGGTCGAACCGGTGGTCCTCGTTCCCGGCCGACCCGTAGCGGCCACGCAGCGCCCGAGATCAGGCCCGGCGGGTCCGTTCGTTTGCACCCACCGGCCGGCGGAGCCGTCGGGTGGTCCGAAATTGACCGTCCACATTCGTCGTTGCGCAGGCCGCATTCGTCGTTGCGCAGGCGGTTGATCGACTTCTCGACTGACACACCGGCGGCGGTTGACGCCCGTACCGGGCAGTGTGAAAGTCATCACGTACCCCGTCGCAACACATGTTTCGGGAGGATGAAGTCAATGACGACTGCTTCAGAGGATCTATCGGCCCAATTGGCCGACGGCCTGCACCGGCAGAACGCCACCGGACTGGGCCGGCTGCTCGGGTCCGGGGGCGTCGGGCACGCCGAGGAGGGACCCGACGGCAAGATGACCGCCACGGTCCGGATTCCGGAGGACGAGCTGTGCTTCGAGCCCGGCACTCTCATCCTGCCCCACGGCGGGGACCTCGAGCTCACGCTCATCAACGACGACAAGAACACCCACTGTGCGTTGCTGCCCCACAACGGGGACCCCAAGTTCATCTGGTTGGTCAATCACTCCAAGGGGACGGCCTCCCTCAACCTGGACGGCCCAGGCACCTACTACTACGGCTCCACGACCGGTAACGACGAGGGCCGCGGCCTGACCGGGGCGATCGTCATCGGCGGCGAAGTCCCCGACGAGGCCAAGCTCGACCGTCCCCCGCAGCCGCGCCCGTAAACAGGAGCAGATGATGACCGACTACATCGACGCGGGCGCAGCCATCCCACAGATGCAACTCAGCGCCATCAAGGGAAGCGCGCCGGCCACCGGCAACGTGGACTACGAGCGCATCCTGGCCGCCCGCTCGGAGTCGCAGAACTGGCTCACCTACTACGGCACCTACGACGGTCAGCGCTACAGCGAGCTCGACCAGATCACCAAGGAGAATGTCCGGCGCCTGTCCCCCGCGTGGGTGTTCCAGGCCGGCTCGACGGGCATGCAGGCCGGCTCCTCGACGTACTCGTTCGAGGCGTCCCCGCTCGTCGTGGAGGGAGTCATGTACGTCTCCGGCCCGGATGGCAGGTGCTGGGCCCTGGACGCCAAGACCGGCGAGGAGCTCTGGCGGTACAAGCACGCCTCCCCGTACGACGTCTCGCTGTGCTGCGGGAACGTGAACCGCGGCGTGGCCGTGGGGCACGGGAAGGTCTACATGGCCACCCTCAACGCCCACGTCGTCGCGCTCGACGCGACGACCGGCGAGAAGGTCTGGGACACCACCGCCGGTGACGTGCGGGCCGGGGAGAGCCGTACTGTCGCGCCGCTGCTCGTGAAGGACATGGTCATCGTCGGGAGCTCGGGCGGGGAGTTCGGGACCCGCGGGTGCCTGGACGCGTTCGACGCGGAGACCGGCGAGCGCCGCTGGCGCCGCTACATGGTCCCCAAGCCGGGCGAGCCCGGGTCCGAGACCTGGCCGGACGACGGCGAGGCGTGGCAGCGTGGCGGTGCGAACTGCTGGGTGACCCCCACCTACGACCCGGAGCTGGAACTGCTCTACCAGGGGACGGGCAACCCGGCGCCAGACTTCGACGGCGGCGTGCGCCCGGGCGACAACCTCTACACCGACAGCATCGTCGCGGTGGACGTGAACACCGGCGAGATCCGGTGGCACTACCAGTGCACCCCGCACGACCTGTGGGACTACGACTCCACGATGGAGAACCTCCTGTTCGACGCCCCCGACGGGCGCAAGCTGCTCGCGCACGCGGACAAGAACGGGTACTTCTTCGTCCTGGACCGGACCAACGGCGAGCTGGTCCGGGTCTTCCCCTTCGTCGACCGGATCACCTGGGGTGAGATCACCCCCGACGGCAAGGTCACGGCCAAGGTGTACCCGGACGAGGAGGGCGTCCCGGTGCACTTCTGGCCTGGTCCGGCCGGGGGCAAGGAATGGACGCACATGGCCTACAGCCCGCAGACGGGGCTGATCTACGTGCCGGTGCAGGAGGTCGGGGCGACGGCCACCCGCCGGCGCCGCGAGTTCAAGGAGAGCATCCCCTACTGGGGCGCGGGCGTCGCCGTGGACCTCGAGGACTTCTACGGGTACGTGGCCGCCATCGACCCGGTGACCGGCGAGGAGAAGTGGCGTTGGCGCCACGAGTACCCGATTTCCGCCTCGACGCTGACCACGGCGGGCGGTCTCGTGATCCAGGGCACGGCGACGGGTGAATTCGTCGCCCTGAACGCTGAGACCGGCGAGAAGCTGTGGCAGTTCCAGTGCGGGAGCGGGCACCACAGCAGCCCCAGCACGTACAGCGTCGACGGCCGGCAGTACATCGTGGTGCCGACCGGATTCGGTGGCTGGGTCGAGGGGTTCACCCCGGCGTTGCTCGGGGCCTCCTCGGGCGACGCGCTGTTCGCCTTCGCCCTGCCCGAGGACTAGAGCGTGTCCCGTGGATCATGCGGGTCGGCTGCGGTAGATCTCTTCTGTGCTTGATCGCCACGACTTGACCGACGCGGAGTGGGCACGGCTGGAGCCGTTGCTGCCCGACCGGACACCG
>NZ_JAHKRK010000367.1 GCF_019396355.1 Pseudonocardia nigra | reverse complement strand
CCGAAGCCCGCACCCAGGAACGCAGCGTCGACTTGTCTTTGCCCCGGACCTCCAGGCGAGCAGCAGTCGGCATACGGCATTGTCTCAACCAGCCATCGTAAAGTCACTTACGACACGCAACACTAGGCTGGGTCGCGGCGGTGGCGCGCGACTAGGCTCTCCGCGACGAGACATCGCGATCCGAGGAGATCCAGCCCATGGCGCCCGAGGTCGGCAGCGAGGCCCCTGACTTCACCCTCAAGGACCAGAACAACCAGGAAGTGACGCTGTCGTCGTTCCGCGGCGACCGCAACGTCCTCGTGGTCTTCTACCCGTTCGCGTTCTCCGGTGTGTGCACCGGTGAGCTGTGCGCGGTCCGCGACGACCTGTCCAGCTTCCAGAACGACGACGTGCAGATCCTCGCGATCTCGGTCGACCACCCGTTCGCGCTCAAGGCCTGGGCGAACGCCGAGGGCTACGAGTTCCCGCTGCTGTCGGACTTCTGGCCACACGGCAGGACGGCGCAGGACTACGGTGTCTTCCTCGAGGACCGCGGCATGGCCGTGCGCGGCACCTTCCTGATCGACAAGTCCGGCATCGTCCAATTCGCCGAGGTGAACCAGCCGGGCGAGGCCCGCGACCAGACGGGCTGGAAGAAGGCCGTGGCCGACCTGGCCGCCTGACCTCCCGCCGGGCCCGACCGGGCCCGGCGACCGGGGCGCGTAGCTCAGCGGGAGAGCACTCGGCTTACACCCGAGCGGTCGCAGGTTCGAACCCTGCCGCGCCCACCAGGCAAGACGCACGTGCCGGAGCCTCGGCAAGCGCGATCGTGGCACCACATGTGGCACGAACGCGCTACTCTCCGCCCGTGTCCGGACGGCCGAGAGCGGGCAAGGCCCGAGCCCGCGGCAACATCGAGACGCTGCGCAGCGGTGCGCTGCGCGTCCGCGTGTACGCCGGCATCGACCCGGTGACCAAGAAGCGGCACAACCTGATCGAGGTTGTGCCGCCCGGGCCCGACGCGATGGGCAAGGCCGAGCTGATCCGCGATCGCTTCCTGATCCAGGTGGCGGAGAAGCGGAACCCGCGGACGTCCGCAACGCTCGACCAGCTCCTCAGCCGCTACCTGGATCAGTTCCACGGCGCGCCGAACACCCTCGATCTGTACCGGAGCTACGTCCGCAAGCACATCAGCCCCCTGCTGGGGCGCGTCGGCGTCGGGCAGCTGGATCCCGAAGCGCTGGATTCGTTCTACGCCGAGCTTCGTCGCTGCCGTGATCATTGCTCAGGGCGTCGCACGTTCACCCACCGCACCGACGGGGAGCACGAGTGCGACGGCCGCTGCGGGCCCCACGTCTGTCGCGGTCTCGGGCCCGCGACCGTCCGGCACATGCACTTCCTCCTGTCCGGCGCGTTCGAGCGGGCCGTGAGGTGGCGGTGGGTGGCCGTGAATCCCGTCCGTCAGGCCAGGCCGCCGGCGGCGCCGAAGCCGAACCCCCAGCCGCCGACCCCGGCCGAGGCGGCGCGGATCGTCACCGAGGCGTGGCGCGATCCGGACTGGGGCGCGTTCGTGTGGACCACGATGACCATCGGCGCCCGGCGGGGCGAGATGTGCGCGATCCGGCGTTCGTCGCTGAGCCTCGACGAGGGCCGGGAGACGGTGTGGCTGCGGAAGGCCATCCGCAAGGAGCACGGCACGCTCGTCGAGGCCGAGCTGAAAACGCACCAGCAGCGCCGCGTGGCGCTCGACCCCGGGACCGCCGAGGTGCTGCGCGAGCATCTGGAGCGGTGTGACGCGCGAGCCCGCGCGCTGGGCATCGAGCTCCCCGCTGACGCGTTCCTGTTCTCCCCGTCCCCGGACGGCTCGACCTTCCCCGCACCGGAGAGCGTGACCCAGCGCTACGACCGGCTCGCCGCCCGCCTCGGAATCGAAACGACCTTCCACAAGCTCCGCCACTACTCGGCCACCGAGCTGATCGCCGGAGGTGTCGATCCGCGCACTGTCGCCGGTCGGCTCGGCCACAGCGGCGGCGGGACCACCACACTCAGGACCTACAGCGCCTGGGTGGCGGAGGCCGACCAGCGCGCGGCACACGGACTCGGTGCGGGCATGCCACCCCGCCCGCCCGAGGTCGACGAGGCGACGCGAGCGCGCACGAACCCGCGGTACCCGTACGAGGTGCTCGCCGCCGGCCTGGCAGAGCAGATCGAGGAGGGCGTCCTGGCCGCTCACCACGCGGTCCCGCCGGCCGCGGCGCTCGCGGCGAAACACGGCGTCTCTCTGTCGACGGCGAAGCGGGCTCTGTCGCTCGCCCAGGAGTGGGGCTTGCTCACGCGCTTCGGGAACCGCCTGCGGGTCGTGCCACCGATCGACGAGGCGGACGACCGGGGCGCGTCAGCACCGAGCACGCACGCCGAGCCAGCGCCCGGCGGTGGAAGCGGGACACTTCTCACGTTCAGACTTCGGCACCTCGGGGCTGCTTCCATGTGCTCGTCGACGCGATCATAGCTGCCCGAGTAGTCGACGGTAGATCGCTTGTGGGCGTCTGACGGCACCGCTCTCCCAGCGGTTGACCAGGCGCACGTCCAGCTGAGTTCCGCGTTCCTCCTTCGTCTGGAACGCGAGGCGGACGACTTGGTCGACGAGGTCCTGCTGGGACCAGTGCATGGTGTCGTCACGCCAGCGCCGAAGTCGCAGGCCCCAAGGCTCGTCGATGCTTCCGCCCGCGCCCGACATGCTGACCCCCTCCCCGCCTACCGCAAGTCTGCCGGGGTTCTGCCCGTTGCTGCCAGCGTTCTGACGTGCTTTGTTCCGCCGTCGATCGCAATGGTCAACGGCATGAACAGCAGTGCACCACAGCCGCCCGAGTCGCGGCGGGCGTTCGAGGAACTCCGGGCCGAGGTTGACGCGGTCACGAGGCGCGTCGAGAGGCTCAGGACTGCTCGGCTTCGGGCCCTAGCCGACGCTCGATGGCGTCGAGCCGTCGAACGATCGCGCTCAGGTCCTCCTTGACCGAGTCAAGTTCCGCGAGGACGGGGTCGTCCGCGTCCACGGCGGCAACCGGCTCGCCTTCGAGGATTCGTGACAGCCGGTCGGCAGGCCACCCCAGGGCTTCGGAGACGGCGGCCAGCGTCCGTGGGTTCCGGCGCCGCGGCTGCAAGTTGTGCTGCAGCTCCCGAACGGTCATGAGCGCAACGCCGGCCCGGGCGGCGAGCTCCGCCTGCGTCATGTCGATCTCGGCCAGCCGCGCCTTTATCGCTGCCGCCACTGCGTCCCAGTCCTTCGCCACGCGCGCCTCCTGACCTGCTGATTTCGGTCCTGAGGTTAGCGGTCGGTCCGGGTGAGACGGCCTGAGCCTGCCAAGGTCGCGTAAGCCGACGATGCAAGTACTAATATTAGTGCTATAGTTAGCGGTCCGCATCTGGGGGCGGCTGATCGTGCCCGCGAAGGCGATCGACGCGATGGCGGACGTCGCGACCGCCGAGCAGACCGTCGTCGACGCCGCTGGGTGGGTGTGAGCCATGGGAACGATCGGAGCCCTGATCTTCTTCGCCGTCGTCGGGGCGGTGATCTGTGCGAAGGCGCGGAGCGCGGGCGGGGCGGTGGTGTTCTCGCTGATCGCGTTGGGCCTGTTCATTGCGACGCCGGCGGGGGCGGGGCTGCCGGGGATGCTGTCGGACTTCGTGTCCGCGGTGGCGGACGCGTCGGAGCCGCTGACCGAGGGTTCGGGGGCTGTGGGATGAGGGCAGATGTGGTTCGGCAGACGTCGCCCGCGTTCGCTGTTGGGACGCCGGGTGACGCCGATGACGACACGGTGCTGCTGACCTTCGAGGGTGCCACGGAGACGGTGTTCATCCGCCTGACGCGGCCGGAGGCCGCCGACCTGTGCGAGGAGCTCGCCCCGTATCAGGAGGCGAGCCGATGAGCGCGCCGACGGCGCGCTCGACCCGGCGGGAGCCGGTGGCGGGGCATGTGCGGTCGGAGGACTTCCGGCACCGCGCGGCGTGCCGCGGGGTGGACCCGGAGCACGTTGACCGGCCTTGCCACGAGGACCGTGGTGTGTCGCCGCCGGATCGGGCGTGTTGGTCGGTAGCTGTGCGGGCATGGCTGATGATCTCGATCGGGTTGTGGCTGGGTTGGTGCT
>NZ_JAHKRK010000366.1 GCF_019396355.1 Pseudonocardia nigra | reverse complement strand
CACCTTGCTGCGAGGGGGACGGGGCGGGGACGGGGCGGGGACGGGGCGGGGGCGCGACGCCTCAGGCGCTCACCGTCAGCTCGGCGATCCGAGCGCGGTGGGCGTCGGCGTCGCCGAACTGGCCGGCCAGCCGCTTGGCGCGCTTGTAGAAGAAGTGCGCCTCGTGCTCCCACGTGTAGCCGATGCCGCCGTGGTACTGGATCATCGCGGCGGTCGCCTCGATCGCGGCGTCGCTCGCCTTCGCCTTCGCCACCGAGACGGCGAGGGCAGTCCCCTCGAGCCCGGTCTGCACCGCGTGCGCGGCGTACAGCACCGCGTGCTCGGCCATCGTCACCCCGACGTGCAGGTCGGCGAGCGCGTGCTTGATCGCCTGGAACGAGCCGACCGGCACGCCGAACTGCTCGCGCTCCCGGTCGTAGGCGACGGTGCGGGTGAGCGCCTCCCGCGCGGTACCGACGAGGTCGGCCGCGACGAGGACCGCGGCCCGCGCCTCCAGCTCCGCCACGACGGACGCGTCCGCACCGGGCAGGGCCTCGCCCGCCCCGGCGTCGAGCGCCGCGAGCCGGGTGGTGCCGTCGTAGGAGCCCTGCGCCGTGGCGTCGGCCCCGGTGACGAGCGCGAGCCCGTCGGCGGACCGGGCCACGACGACGTCGGCGATACCGCCGTACTCCACGGTGGGGAGCGTGCCCGGCGCCGTGCCGCGGAGCGTGAGCGCGCCGACGGCCTCGCCGGCCGCGAGCCGCGGCAGCCACTGCGCCTTCTGCTCGTCGGAGCCGGCGCGCCGGATCGCCTCGGCGGCGAGCACCGTGCCGCGCCAGGGACCGGGTGCCACGCCGGCGCCGAGCGCCCGGGCGATCACCTGCGCCTCGACCATGCCGAGGCCGAGCCCGTCGTGCTCCTCGGGCACGAGCACGGCGAGCCAGCCCTGCTCGGCAGCCGCCGTCCAGAGCGACGCGGGGTTGCCGTCGCCCGCCGGATCCTCGACGACGCCGCGCACGGCCTCGAGGTCGAACCGTTCGGCGAGGTAGCCGCGCACCGCGGCGTCGAACTCACGCTGGTCGTCGGTGAGTGCGAAGAACATGACCAGCTCTCCTTACCGCGGCAGGCCGAGCACGCGCTCGGCGGTGATGTTGCGCTGCACCTGGGAGGACGCGCCCCAGATGGTGACCGACCGGGACCACATGGACTGGGCGTGCAGCGGGCGCAGGTCCAGCCCGTCGACGGTGTCGAGGGTGGCGTCGTCGCCGAGGACGTCGTCGAAGACCTCCCAGAGGTCCTGAAACGTCTCCGACCACTGCAGCTTCGTCATCGACGCCTCGAACCCGAGGTCGCGGCCCTGCTCGACCTGCGTGAGCACGTACATCGCGTGCAGGCGCAGGCACTCCAGCTCGGTGAGGACGCGGGCGAGCTTGCCCCGGACCACGGGGTCGCGGTCGCGGCCCAGCCGCTTCGCCACGGCCACGATCTCGTCGTACTGCCTGCGGAACTCCGTGTACTGCGCCATCCCGGACGCGCCGCGCTCGAACGACAGCAGCAGCATCGCGGTGCGCCAGCCGTCGCCGATCTCGCCGAGGGAGTCGGTGGCCGACACGCGGGCGTCGTCGAAGAAGACCTCCCCGAACTCGCTGGCCCCGCTCATCTGCTTGAGCGGGCGGGCGTCGACGCCGGGCTGGTTCATGTCGATCAGCAGCATCGACAGCCCGCGGTGCTTCTGCGACCCCGGCTCGGTGCGGACCATCGTGAAGATCTTGTCGCCGTGCACGGCGTTGGTGGTCCACACCTTCTGGCCGTTGACGACGAAGTCGTCGCCGTCGCGCACGCCCCTCGTGGAGATCGCCGCGAGGTCGGAGCCCGCGCCGGGCTCGGAGAAGCCCTGGCACCAGATGACCTCGTTGCGCAGCAGCGGACCGATGATCTCCTTCTTCTGCGCGTCGCTACCGATCGCCATCACGGTGGGGGCGAGGAACGTCAGGCCCAGCGGGTTGACGGTGCGCGGCGCACGCGCCAGCACCATCTCCTCGTCGTAGATCGCCTTCATGCCCGGGGTGCCGCCGCGGCCGCCGTACTCCGTGGGCCACTCGATACCGGCGAACCCGGCGAGGGCCTTGTCCCGCTCCCAGTCGCGGCGCAGCCCGAAGCTCTCGTCGTCGCCGAGCGACTCCCAGAACCCGGGGCGCGCCCACTCCTCCGGGATGTTCCCCCGGAGCCAGGAGCGGAGCTCGCTGCGGAACTCCTCCTCCGCAGCGGTGTAGGTCAAGTCCATCGCGGCCTCCTCGCACGCCTGGTTCCGTCAGCTGGCACCACCTTGGCATACCGGCGAGTAACCCGTCTCCCACGATCGGGGATCTGACAGGCGGTGACCGACTGCCGGTAATGTCCGCGCCATGCGCACTGAGCGTGTCACGGTGAGCCTGCCGGCCGACCTGGTCGCCGAGGCCCGCAACGCCGTGCGGCGCGGGGCGGCCAGGAGCATCTCGGAGTACATCGCCGAAGCGGTCTCCGCCCGCCAGCTGCGGGACCGGTCGCTCGCGGCACTCGCCGACCTCTACGGCGGCCCCCCGCCCCCCGACGAGCTCGCGGCGGCGCGGCGCACGCTGCGCCTGGTCCCGCCGGCGGCCGCCGTCTGATGCGCCCCGCCATCCCGAGCCGCGACCTCCTGACGAGCGTCGCGGCGGTCGCCGCATGATCGGCGGACGCGTCCTCGACTCCACCGCCCTCGCCGCATTCGCAATCGGCCGCCCCGTGTACGTGCGGGCGCTGGTCTGGGCCGCGGTCGAGGAGAACATCGTGCTGGCCGTGCCCAGCGCCGCGCTGGGCCGCGCGTGGGCCCTGCTCGAACCGGAGCACCACGCCGCGCTGCAGGTGCTGCTCGACCTGCCCAACACCGTGATCGACGAGCTGGGCCCGGACTCGGCGCTGGAGTCCGGACTGCTGCTCGCCGCGTCCGGGCAGGACGACATCGTGGCGGGCCAGGTGGCCGCCAGCGCCCGGCGGCGGGGCTGGCCCGCCGTCACCGGCGAGCCGGGCAACCTGCGCAAGCTCGACACACAGGTGACCATCGAAGAGCTGCCCTGACCCCCGCGAGTCGGCACGAAATGGCGGGCGAGTCGCCACGAAATGGTGCGCGAGTCGCCACGTCGGCTGTTGCAGCAAAGCCACTTTCCTGCAACGTCGTTGCGTGAAAGTGGCTTTGCTGCAATCCCGTCCGGTCGATCCCGGAGGTCAGACCGCCGTCACCAGGCGGGTGCGCAGGTGGGCCAGGGACTCCTCGTCCATGCCGTGCGCCCGCAGCCAGCCCGCCGCGCCGCCCACGCCGTTGGCGCCGTGCTCGGCGTCGAGGTGCTCGAGCACGGCGGCGATCACCTCGGCCCGCGGCAGGTGCGGGGTGAGGTCCGTGGGCATCGGCTCGCCCGCCGCGGTGGTCCACCGGCGGAACATCGCCTCCAGCTGCTCGACGGAGAGCGCGTAGTCGGCCACCACCGCGTCCCGGTCGACGCCGACGGCGTCCAGCACGAGCGCGACGAGCACTCCGGTGCGGTCCTTGCCCGCGGCGCAGTGCACGAGCGCCGGTCCGGCGTCGGCCGCGGCGAGCCTCCGCACGGCCGTGACGACGTTGTCCCCGCGGTCGCGCAGGTAGCCGAGGTAGTTGCGCAGCAGCGGGTCGGTGTCGTCGCCCGTCTCCGGCAGCGGCCTGCCCTCCTCGGGGATGAAGCTCAGCGCCACCGTCTCGACGCCTGCCTCGGCCACCGCGGTCGGCCCGTCCCGGTCGATCTCGCGCTGCGTCCGCAGGTCGATCACGAGCCGCAGCCCGAAGACGTCCACGAGGTGCTCGACGTCACCGGGCGTCACGTGCCGCAGCGAGCCGCTCCGCAGCAGCACCCCGGACCGGGTGGTGCCGCCGCCACGCACCGGCAAACCGCCGACGTCGCGGACGTTGTCGAGGCCTTCGAGCCGGAGCCAGCGGTCGACCTGTGCTTCAGCCACCCCCGCACGCTAACGCCACGGCGGCGGGGGCACCACGGAGGCCTATTCAGCCGCCAAGTAGAAGTGCAGTCCGATAACCGCCGAGATCGTCGTGTCGAACGTCGCCAGCGGCCGCCGGTAGTCGGTGTGCATGATGCGCCAGGTCTTAAAGTTTGCGATC
>NZ_JAHKRK010000365.1 GCF_019396355.1 Pseudonocardia nigra | reverse complement strand
GCCTCCTCGGCGGCCAGATCGGCCAGCCGGTCGAGGGCAGGCTTCAACGACGATACTGTGGACACGAGCGCGACCCCCGGGACGATCTTCGGCTTCAACACCTGAAAGATCACCAGGGGTCGCGCTCCCCTCACACCGGCCCCTCAAACGAGTCCACCACCAGGGGCAAAACCGACATCAGACCCAAACGGCAAGAACGCCGGGGCCCTGAGGCGTGCCCTGGTCCTAATCCGGCCGCGAGTCCCGACTGCGCCCCTGGCGACCGGGTGAGGGGGTGCGCAGCCGGGACTCGCCGAGGGATCCGGACGTAGGCGGACGGCATCGGATCGACCGACCAACCGGCCTGCCGCTGATTCCGGCATCCCGCTCACACTCTACCGTGGCGTGAGATTTGCACCCACGCGGCCTGATCGATCAGCACCTACCGGAGGGACGGCATCCATGCACGTACATCAGACCGACCTTGCTGGTGTCCTCCTTCTTCAACCCAAGCCACACTATGACGCGAGGGGATGGTTCAGCCGGACCTTCGATGCAGCGACCGCCCGTCACGTCGGGATCGATCCCGCCGCCTTCGTCCAGGACTCGCAGTCCCGCAGCCTGCGAGGTGTTGTCCGTGGCTTGCACGGCCGGATGGGAAGCGGCGAGGCCAAGTTGGTCAGGTGCTCGCACGGCGCGATCTTCGACGTGGTCGTAGACATCCGCATCGGCTCGCCGACCTTCGGTCGGTGGGCTACGTTCACCCTCGACGACGACCAGATGCAGACGCTCTACATTCCCCGGGGGTTCCTGCACGGGTTCCAGGCCCTGACCGAGTCGTCGGACACGTGCTATCGGATCGACGCTGAGCACGATCCGGCCGAGGACATTGCGGTCCGCTGGGACGACCCCGGCCTGGGCATTCCGTGGCCGCTTCCACCCACGCAGGTCAGCGAGCGCGATCTGCGCGCCGGGGCGTGGGCAGATCTGCGTCGGCTGCTGGGATGAGCCGTCAGCTCCAACCGGTGGTGAGCCGACCGGGAGGAGGCGGTTCGACGGCAGGTTCGTGCAGGCTGCGGACTCGAACCAGCTGATCTGCCAGTAGGTGCAGGCGAGGGCCGTTCTCGAGTCGAGCCAGCCAGCCCAGCGGGATCCGGCTGGCGCCGTGCCGGGCGCCCGCTACCGCTCCGGTCATCGCTGCAACCACATTGGTGGCACCGCCCATGCGAACGGCGAACTCCACTGCATCGACGAAGCTGTTGGGGTGACGCAGGAAGGCCAGTAACGACATCGCTACCTGGCTCAGATCAGGCCTGACGGTGCCCAGATGGCCCGCTGCGAGGTGCGGTGTCACCCACCCCGCGAACTTGCGGACCTCCTCCAGCTCCTCCGCGAACTCGCCCGGCTCGAGAAATGCGCCGAGTCCGTCGAGGAACGATGGCACCGACAGTGGGGCACGCAGCGGAGCGTGTAGTGCCAGAGCGACGGCAGCCGCATGCACGACCGCCCACCCGAGACCCGGCCGATCACCGTGAGTGACTCGGCCGGCCGCTTGTGCGTGTCCTGTGAGCCGCATCAGATCCGGCTCGACCACCGCGATCGGCGCCACACGTACCGCGTTGTCGCTGGTGGACGACGCATGGTCGCCGAGCACGGAGGTTGTGGCATCCGCCCAGTCCTCGCCGAAGAGCACCCGCTCGTAGATCCGGGCTGCGTCGCATCCGTGCGCACGCCACGGCTCGCATCGCCAGTCCTCGGCCAGGGCTTCGACGAGCGCTGTTCGTCGACGCGAATCGACTGCGATGCCGAGAGGTGTTTCGCGACGGTCATCATCGTCACGGTGGCGCCCGTGTAACGGAGCTTGCGGGCCGAACGAGTCCATCCGGCGAGGTCAGCGGCCCGTACCGCGGGGGCCCCGACGAACGGCGCACCCAGCGCGTCGCCACATGCAGCACCGAGGAGCACACCCCGCGCCCGATCGGCGAGGACGTCGGAATCACGTGCAGTCCGCATGTCAGGCGGCCGGGACGGGCGCGAACATGACAGCGCGCCGAGCGAGACCGTCGGCGATGTCCACGACGCGTGGACCGTCCTCGATCCTCGGCACGAGGTCGGACGGAAGCTGAGACGCGCCGCATCGTGCACCGACGAGCGTGCCCGCCATCGCCGCCACGGAACTGGTGTCGCCTCCGAACCGCACGGCGAGATCGAGGACCTGCTCCGGGTCGTCAGGGCTGTGCAGGAACGCCAGGATGGCCGCTGGTACCGATTCGAGCGCCGACACGGCGTTCGAGAACTCACCGACAACTGCGGCGAGACTCTCGCCCTCGAGCTGGCGCATCCGATGCAGACGAGGGACGAAGGCCGGATGCGCCGGGCAAGCCAGGACGGCGTCGAGAAACACCTCCCGATCAAAAGGCCGGTCCCGGTCGCTGCTAGCAGCGAGGGCGACAGCGGCCGCCTGCAGCGCCGCGCCGCCCTGGCCGAGGGGGTGCGGGTGCGTCAGTTGCGCGCTGCGGCGAGCGACACCGAGAACCGCGTCGAGCGATCGGCCGAGCAACCCCACCGGGGCAACCCGCGCCGCACCGCCGTTGCCGATGCCGTTGGACCCGGTGTCCCCGACGAGTTCGGCGGCCGCCCGGCGCCAGGGGATGCCGAAAAGCACGGATCGAAAGACCTGCTGCTCACCGGTCCCGTGAGCGCGCCACGGTTCCCGCCGCCACGCCCACGCGAACTCCCGCGCGAGCCGATCCTCGTGCAGATCACCGCGACCTCCGGCCGGGTGTGACAGGTGCTGCGCCAGTACCAGGGTCAGAACCGTGTCGTCTGTGTGAGTCAACAGGCGCATACCGTGGCGATGTCCCTCAAACCGTTCCGCTGCGACGACGTCCTGTCCGACGAAGGGGGCGCCGAGGCCATCACCGCACGCGCCGCCGAGGATCGCACCGCGGATCCTGTCGCGCACCTCCGCCGGATCCAATGCGGCCCAGCCGGTCGCCCGCATCTCCTCCACGGCAGGTACATCCATCCCGCTCCACCTCTATCCCGGCGATACGACGAGCGGCGGCAGACACTGGTCGGGGAGCGCCATGACCATGGCTGCGGCGAGCATCGTCGTGAGTGCTCGACGCGATCGTACTCTCCCGCAGCGTGAAGGTTCAGTCCTCTTCGACGGGCCTCAGGCGGCTGATAATGCCAGCCCAAACGTACTCTAACGTCAGTGTAGGGTTGTCCTGTTCCAGCGGTGCTGCAGAGATCGAACCGACACGACAAGGGGGTGGGATGACGTCAGCCCAGGGAGCTGCCATGACCACCTCCGTTGGCCGCCTGTCTCAGCTCACGCGTCTCGCCGACACTGCCGTCGCGCTCGCCCGGCATTCCACGCACGGCAGGGTTCTCGTGGTGCGAGATCTCGGTACCGCGGGAGTCGAGCGGGCCGTCGCCATGCACGCCAAGCTCACCAAGCATGACCTGCAGGTCCGCGTGCTGGGGCCGCCCGAGGTGATCGAGTCCGCGCACCGGATCGGACCGACCGCCGCGCTGGTGATTGATCTGAGCTCGCAGGGAGTCGGGGAGGCCGACCTGCTCGCCGCCCACCTGAACATCCCCCTCCTCGCCGTCGACGACGAGTACTCCTTTCTGCCGCAGGTCGACATCGCGGTGGTCGAACGGACGTCCGACGCGATCGCCCTCCGGTCCTCGGCCCACCACGACGCAGCGCTCGCACAGGTTGCCGTCAGCCCGCTCGGTCCGTGGAGCGCGATCATCATGCGGCTGGAGGACCAGATCGTCCATCTGCGGGACGCTGAGATCCGAGTGCGGCGACGCCACGGCTTCCTGGAGATCGACGTCAGCGGTCCGACGGGGTTGCGCCGTTACCGCGGGCACCGCTGTCGGCTGGAGCCGGTCGGCGGATGCTTCGCGGTCGCGCGGGACGGTCTGCAGCGGGGTGAGCTCCACGGTCCGCTGCTTCTGCAGGTCTACGCCCGGCGCTTCACCGCGCACCTCCACAGACCCTGATAGCCACGCCCTGGCGAGGCGGAACGGGATCTCACCCGCCGGGTCCGGCCGCGGGCTCCCCACGCGGCCGGACCCGGCGGGCGGGACTAGAGCGTGTCCCTTGGATCATGGGACGGGGTCGCGGAGCCAGATCCTGATCGAGGCGACGTCGATGGTTCCGCGGAACATGTAGTCGCGCTTGTCGTAGCGGGTGGCGACCGCGCGGTGGCC
>NZ_JAHKRK010000364.1 GCF_019396355.1 Pseudonocardia nigra | reverse complement strand
CCGGCACCGCCAGCTCCCCGCGCATCAGCAACGCCATCGCGCCACCGGTCAGGAAGAACAGGAACGCCGTGACCAGATAGAGGATCCCGATGTCCTTCGGGTCCGTCGTGCCGAGCATGTGCACCATACGCGAGCCGATGGACGGACGGTGACCACGAACGGTCACCGGGGTGGGTCGGGGAGCTGTCCGGGTCACGGCTTCAACACGACCTTGATGCACTCGTCGCGCTTGTGCTTGAACATCTCGTAGCCCGTCGGCGCGTCGTCGAGCGGCAGGGTGTGGGTGATCACGAAACTCGGGTCGATGTCCCCGTTCTCGATCCGGTCCATGAGCGGCCGCAGGTAGCGGTGCACGTGGGTCTGGCCGGTGCGCAGCCGCAGCGAGCGGTTCATGAACGCGCCGACCGGGAACTTGTCCATGAATCCGCCGTACACGCCGATCACCGACACGACGCCGCCGCTGCGGCACGCGAGGATCGCCTCGCGCAGTGCGTGCGGGCGTTCGGTCTCCATCCGGGCGGCCTGCTTGACGCGGTCATAGGCGTGCAGTGGGGACGCGGCCCTGGCCTCCAGGCCGACGGCGTCGATGCACGCGTCCGGGCCGCGGCCACCGGTCAGCTCGGAGAGCGCCTCGAGCACCGGTGTCTCGGCGTAGTTGACGACATCGGTGGCGCCTGCCGTGGCCGCGGCCATCCGCAGCCGCTCGGGGATCTGGTCGATCGCGATCACCTGCTCGGCGCCCAGCAACCGGGCGCTCGCGATCGCGAACTGCCCGACCGGGCCTGCGCCCCACACGGCGACGACGTCGCCGGGGGAGATCTCGCACATCTCCGCCCCCATCCAGCCGGTGGGGAAGATGTCGGTGAGGAACAGCACCCGTTCGTCGGGGAGATCACCGTCGACGCGGAACGGGCCGACGTCGGCGAACGGCACGCGGACGTACTCGGCCTGGCCTCCGGGATAGCCGCCGACGAGGTGGGAGTAGCCGAAGATGCCGCAGGGGGAGTGGCCCCACAGCTTCTCCGCCGCGCCGGCGTTGGGGTTCGAGTTCTCACACACCGAGGTCAGCCCGCGCTCGCACGCGTTGCAGGCGCCGCAGGCGATCGGGAACGGGACGACGACCCGGTCACCGATGTTCAGGTTCGACACCCCGGGCCCGGTCTCGACGACCTCACCCATGAACTCGTGACCGAGGATGTCGCCCTTGCGCATCGCGGGGACGTAGCCGTCGTAGAGGTGCAGGTCCGAGCCGCAGATCGCGGTGGAGGTGACCTTCACGATCGCGTCGCGCGGGTTCAGGATCCTCGGTTCGGGGACGTCGAGGACCTCGACGGAGTTGATACCGGTCCAGCAGGTGGCGCGCACGGTGCTCCCTGTCTTGCTGCGGGCTGTCTCGCTGCGGGCTGTCTCGCTGCGGGCTGGCGGGGCGGACGCCCTAAGTGCTCGGCTCGGGCCGGGCGGGCCGCCGGCGCAGTGTCCGCGCCGCGACGGTTCCCTCCGGACTGCTCTCCGTGCGCACGATGTCACCGGTCTCCATGACCTGCTTGAACCGCCGCAGGTCGTCGCGCACCTGCTGCCGGGGGTTCTCGCCGAACAGCGTCGCGACCGCCGCGCCCAGCCGCCCGGCGGGCGGGGCATAGTCGAGCCGGACGTGCACCTCGGTGCCGCGGTCCCCGGGGGCGGGCCGGAACCGGACGTGGCCGCTGGTGGGGACGTCCGCCCCGGGCAGCGAACGCCAGGCGAGCAGCTCGTCGGCGACCTCGTCGGTGATCTCGGCCTCCCAGGTGACCTGCCGCCCGCCGGGCGCGGTCGCCGTCCAGCGGGAGCGGCCCTGGCCGACCGTGGTGACGTCCTCCACGTGTGCCATGAAGCGCGGGAGGTTCTGCAGGTCCCGCCAGAACGCGTACACCTCGCCAGGGGGCCGGTTGACCGTGACCGACGCCTGCGCGTCCAGCCGGTCGGACCGCACGTCCGGGCGCCGGGTGGCGCGCCGCGCGGTGGCGACGTCGGCCGCCGTCACGCCGAGCACGGCCGCCGCGGCCACGAGCGTGCGCGCCCGGCGGCCCGGATGGCGGGTCAACACGGTACCGAGCAGGGCCAGGTCGACGAGGTCGCCCGCCGCCCGCGCCCAGATCCAGCGGCCGGGCGCCGAGCTCGTACCCGCGCCGAGCCCGGCCGCCAGCTCACGGACGCCGCACGCCCAGCGCACCACGGCCCGGCTGGTGGGCCCGTCGTCCGCGCCGACCAGCCGCGCCACCGCACCGGGGGCTCCCACCTGCGCGCTGCCGAGCCCGAGGCTGAACAGGGCGAGGCCGGTGGCCCCGCGGTCCGTCCTCCCCTGACTCATGAGCGCTCGTCGCCCGGGTTCCAGTCGTTCGCGATCGCCATGTCGTGCTGGAGCTTGCGCATCTCGGCGTCGTCCTGGGTGTCGGCCCCGCCTCGGTCGCCGCCTTCCGCGTCGCCGCCTTCGGTGTCGCCGCCGTGGATGTCGCCACCGTGGATGTCGCCACCGACGCCGCCGGGGGCCGGGGCGCCGCCCGTGGGCAGGTCGGCCCGCGTCCCGGTGTCGTCGTCGGCGGGCGGCTCGGGGTCGGCCCACTCCTCGCGGTTCGAGCCACCCGGCCCGAGCTGGCCCTCCAGCTCGTCGGCGAGTGCGTCGTCCTGACGAGCCCCGTGCTTCGCGCTACCGCGTTCCATCGTCGTCCTTCCGGTGAATGCGGGCCTTCGTCGTCGTCGTCCTGCGTCGGCGCAGCCGGCCGAGGAGCAGGTAGCCGAGCACGAGCGCGAGGACGCCGACCAGCGCCGGACGGTCGCGCACGGTGCGCTCGACGGCAGGCGCCTTCTCCGCCAGCACCTCACGCGCGTGCTCGACCTGTTCCTGCACGCGCTCGGTCGCCTCGGCCTTCTTCGCGCGTACCTGCGCGGGCACGTCGACGCGGTGGGCGAGCTCCTCCACGGTCTCGCCGAGCTCGGCGCGCAGCGCGCCCAGCTCGCCGCGGAGCTCCTCCGAGGGGCGCTGTTCCTCTGGTGAGCGCTGTTCCCCCGGTGAGCGCTGGGCCTGTCCGGTGGCCGGGCGCGGCTCGGTCATCGCTGGACCGCCTGCTTCACCGTCGCCACGTCACGCTGGACCTCCTGCACGGCCCGCTCGGGCACCGGAGGGGCGGCCGCGGCGATGCGCTTGCGGCCGACGAGCGCGAGCAGGCCGGCCACCACCAGGAGGACGACACCGACGATCAGCGCCGACAGCCACACGGGCACGACCGTGGCGAGCCCGGCGATCGCGGCCGTGATCAGCGCGCCGACGCCGAACAGTGCGACGACGCCGCCCGCGCCGGCGAGTCCGGCGCCCATGCCCGCACGCTTGCCCTTCGCCGTGAGCTCGGCGCGCGCCAGCTCCAGCTCGCTCCGCACGAGCTCGGACAGCTGCGTCGACAGGCGCTGGACGAGCTCGCCGGTCGTCGCCGCCGCGGGGTCGGGGGACCGGGCGGCCGCCGGGTCCGGCGACGCACCGCTGGTGACCGGGGCCGGCTGCCCCGTTGTCTGCGAGGTCATGCCGCCGGGCTACCCCGGTGCGGCGGCGGGCACACCTGCCGAGGCCGCCCACCCGACCCGGTCGGGTGATCACGACTCCATAACACGGGTTTTACGCGTTCGTCCAGGGGTACGCCGGGATTCGTCCGCATGCAGCAGAGATCGGAGGATCTTCGATGTCCGGCTCGGCAACCGCTCCACGCACCCGCTACCCCGTCCAGATCGCCGCGGCCGTGTACGGCGTGGTCTTCCTGCTCTTCGGCATCCTCGGCTTCGTCCCAGGGATCACGACGAACTACGACCAGCTGCAGTTCGCGGGGCATGAGTCCAACGCCCTGCTGCTCGGCCTGTTCGCGGTGTCCGTGCTGCACAACATCGTGCACCTGCTGTTCGGTGTCGCCGGCCTGGCGATGTCCCGCACGGCGAGCGCGGCCCGCATGTTCCTCATCGGCGGCGGCATCATCTACGCCGTCCTGTGGATCTACGGGCTGATCATCGCCCGGGACAGCGCGGCGAACTTCGTCCCGCTGAACACGGGGGACAACTGGCTGCACCTGGTGCTGGCCGTCACCATGATCGGGCTGGGCGTGCTGCTCGGCCGGGACATGCGGGCGCGCGCCTGACGGCGACGGGAACGAGCGGCGGGCCCGGTGCGCACAGCACCGGGCCCGCCGTCGTC
>NZ_JAHKRK010000363.1 GCF_019396355.1 Pseudonocardia nigra | reverse complement strand
GGCCCCGCGGCCAACGCCAGGGCGTTGGCCGCGGCGACGTCGGTGACGTGCACGAAGTCGCGGCGCTGCCGCCCGTCCTCGAGCACGCGCGGCGCCTCCCCACGCTCCAGCGCGGACCGGAACAGCGACGCCACGCCCGCGTACGGGGTGTCTCGCGGCATCCGCGGCCCGTAGACATTGTGGTAGCGCAGCGACCAGGCGGTGCCGCCGGTCTGGCGGACCCAGGCGGCGGCGAGATGCTCCTGCGCGACCTTCGTGGCGGCGTAGGTGCTGCGCGGGTCGAGCGGGGCGTCCTCGCCCACCAGCCCCGGCACGAGGTCACGGCCGCACCTGGGGCACCGCGGCTCGTAGCGCCCCGCGTCGAGGTCTTCGGCCGTCCGCGGCCCCGGGCGGACGACCCCGTGCCGCGGGCAGTCGTAACGGCCCTCGCCGTAGACCACCATCGACCCGGCGAGCACGAGACGCTGTACGCCCGCCGCGTGCATCGCGGCGAGCAGCACCGCCGTGGCGAGATCATTGTGTGTGGCGTACGCCGGGGCGTCCGAGGGGTCGACGCCGTGGCCGACCATCGCAGCGTGGTGACAGACCGCATCCACGCCGGGCAGCAGCCCGGCCAGCAGCTCCGCGTCACCGACGTCGCCGCGGACCAGCTCGTGGCCTGCGGCCCACGGTGGGGCCGCACCGCCATGGGCCTGCGGCAGCAGCGCATCGAGGAGCAGGACGTCGTGCCCGTCCGCGACCAGGCGGTCGGCGACGTGGGATCCGATGAAGCCCGCCCCACCGGTGATCAGCACTCGCATGGGCACGGAGGCTATGGGGGACCCGGCGCAGCAACGCGCCGGGGCTACCCGACGAGGCACAGTTCACCGCGCTGCGCTACTTCACCCTCGGCGGCAGCGACCACGCCAGCCACCGCGAGCAGGCCAGCATGATCCGCCGCTACATCGCCTGGCGAAACCGCAACACCGGCCACCCGCCTCGGCAAGATCGTCCAGGGGGCAAACGTTGCCTGACGAGGCACCAGTGATGTCAGGCCCGGACCGCCGAGGTGGATGCTCGCCTTCGGCGTGATCGCTGCGGTTGGCATTTACTTCGGAAGCGGTCCGATGCTGCCCTCAGACCGATCGCGGCGCCGCCGCGAAGCTGAGCGCTGGTCTCCACTGGGCTCGCGGGCCAGGCTGCGGTCATGGCCACAGCGGTGACGGTCAACGAGGTCCTCGACGGGCATGTGACGCTCGACCTGGAGTGCCTGGACCGGATCTATCTCAACGCTTACGTGCCGAACCTGTAGGTCGGCGGGCAGGTCGTGGCGTTCCTGACCCGGCATCTGGGTTATCCAATCCCGTGCCCGGCGCTGTTCGACAAGATCGGCACCCGGTTCCGCAAGGCGGTGGCGCGGTTGCGGCGGTCGCGGTCCCCGTCGGCGGCGGGTGTCTGTTCACGTGCCGTGCCTACTGCTACCCCGTGACGATCTCGAAACGGGAGCGAGTGGAGGGCTCGGAATCGGTGAGCCCGGCGAGGCCAGTACGGGGCGTGCTGCTGTCTCCAGCGGCGCCTGCGGCGCTCACCCCGCCGCCATCTGGGTTCTCCGTTCCTGCTCGCGAGTGCTGTACGCAGCCCGGCGCACCGTCTCGTCGTCCTCCAGGCCGGACCCGACGGCGCCGGCGAGGATGCCCTTGTCGGTTGCCATGAGGCCCACCCGCGCGTAGTCGCTCCAGTCCACGTCGTGGCCGAGCACCTCGGACATATAGCCCGGCGGGATGACCAGCGCCGCCGCTGTGAGGCTGATGGTGAACAGCGCGAGGGAGGACACAAATACCCCCATGGTGATGGTGAGCACGGTGGCGGAGTTGAGCAGGTTCCTCAGTCTCTTCGACGTGCGGCGCCTCTCCCACAAGCCGTGGCCGGCGACGAGCCAGATGGCCAACGCTGCGATCGCGCCTACTGTCGTGGTGGCGCCCAGGCGCCAGGGCTCGAGGACGCGGGCCAGCAGGCTGGGGTCCGGACGGAGCGTTCCTGCGCCGGTCCAACTTCTCCCGCCGCGCGATGCGCCCGGCCGCCGACGGCACCACCCACCGCCCGCGCCCCACCATCGCCGTCGCACCGGCGGCACCCGGGCTGACCTTCCACGGCTTCCGGCACAGCCACAAGACCTGGATGATCGCCGACCACATCCCCGAGGCAGCACAAGCCCACCGGCTCGGCCACCGCATCTGTTGAGCGCCACGGTGGCTGCCGACGCGGGGGCTGGCTCCCGCCATCCACGGCGACGACGAACGATTGGTGCTGGAAGCGTTCATCGGCGCCGCCACCGTGACGACGAACCGACCCGTCTCAGCGTCGCACCGGTGCGAGCGCCACCCGGTGTCGTCAGCGTGCCGTGCCGGGCCCGGCAGGTCGGCCTGATCAACCGACCGAGGCGGGGCCGGGGTCGCCCACACCAGCTGGCCCCTCCCCGGCGGGCGCCTGGTAGACCACCCTCGTGTGCCGTGCCGCCTGTTCACCGCCGCGATGATCGGCATCGCCGACGTCGAGCAGACCGAGACCGACCTGGCCGCCGGGCAGGTCACCTGCCCGGTCTGCCACGGCCCGCTGCAGCCGTGGGGACATGCCCGCACCCGCGACGGTGCGGGACCACGGCCGGGCCACGCTGACGCTGCGACCCCGCCGGGCCCGGTGTCCGGCGTGCCGGACCACCCACGTGCTGCTGCCCGCCCTGATCGCGCCGCGACGGGCGGACACGACCGCGGTGATCGGTGCCGCGCTACGGGCCAGCGCGGCCGGCGCCGGCTACCGGCGGATCGCCGCCACCCTGGACCGGCCGGTGTCCACGGTGCGGCGCTGGATCCGCGCTGGCCGCGACCCCGAGCACGTGGCGTGGCTGCGCGCCCAGGCCGTGGAGTGGATCGCCCGGGTCGACCGTGACGTGCTGGCCGACCTGCAGCCCGAGACGGCCCAGCTGGGCGAGGCGCTGACCGCGCTGGCCGCCGCCGCGGTCACCCTCCGCGCGCGGCTCGTGCCACGGGTACCGCCATGGACGGTGATCGGCCAGATCACCCGCGGCCGCCTCGTCGTCGCCCGTCGCGTCGCGGCCGCGCCGGGCTGAGATTCCAGCCTCTTCCCGGGTCCTCGCGCGCCCGCCGCCGGTCGGCATCGTGACGATGCCGAACCCGTACCGCGAGGCCTGTCCGGCGCCACCGTGACGACCAGGCCGCCAAGATGACGATCAAGCCCGCTCGGAATGTCCGTTCTTGGTCGTCATCCTCAGTGGCGCGTTCGTCGTCATCCTCAGCGGCGGGCAACACGCATCCCCGACAAGATCCAACACATCTACAGCCATGTCGCCCCGGAACTCGAAGCCCGAACCCTGGAATGCCTGCAACAGCGCTGGAACGACGCGCTCGCCACCCTGGCCGCCGCCAACTGGACAGCCGCGGTCAGCGCACACCGCGCCCTTCCTGCCGTTCCCGATCGCCCCTACCGAGACGCCTCATGATCCTCTCCCCGGCTTGCCGAGCTCCACGCTGCCCTCCGGCCGGCCGGCCGGCCCCCCTTGATGGCTCCCCTCGCAGGCACCACGACGATGTGAGGCGATTGAAGCTGCCCAGCAAGATCGAATCGCTTGCACCGTTGCACCCGTCGTGCCGAACCTGGGTCAGGGTGTGCAGGTGAACAGACGGGCCACAGTTTACAGCTGTGCGCGGTCGAGCTTGGCGAGGAATGCTGTCTTGCGTCGGTGACGGTCGCGCAGTTCGTCCATGAAATCCCGTAAGGCGGCGGTGTCACCCGAGGATCGGTACGCGGTTCGGAGCTGCTTGACCATTCTGGTGACGCGGTCGTAGCGGTGCTTGTCGGTGCTGGTGCTCAGCTGCTTTTCGATCAGCCGCTGCAACGGTTCGACCATCTCTGCCGGGTGCGTGTGCTGTCGGAGGTCGATGAGCTGTTGCCATCGGGAGTCGGGCAGGTCGTCGCGGTGGTCGATCGCGGCCCGCCATGCATCGTCGGGCTCTCCTTCCTCCAGCAGCACCGCGACCAGGTGGTCGGCGACGGCGGCGTGCGTGGCTGCAGCATCCCGTAGGCGCGTGATCGCTTCGCGTCGGAGGGCCGGCCAGTCGCCGGTCCGTTCCGCGGTCCGGCGCAGGTCGCGGTAATGCGTCTGGGTCGGATGGCAGGGGGTCGGCAAAGTCAGATGATCTTGAGTAGTTGGAGCGGTCGACGGGCGTCGCGGGCGTGATGGCGTAGGGCCTTGGCGATGTTGGTGGCGCCCGCGAGGCGGTGCAGGCTGATCACGAGGTT